>JBBIUR010000138.1:0-10226 GCA_037440145.1 Myxococcales bacterium
CGGCATACTTCGCGGAGCTCGTGAAATGGAGCGGGCACATCGTCGTGATCCTGGCGATGATTCTGGCTTTGCAGGAAGTGCGTTGGATCCGAGGACTCGCAGATGGCCTGGGGTTTCCGGCGGCGGCCCTAGCTGCGGCGGGCTTGTGGCGAATTTACTCCGGTCTTTCGCACGACATCGACGTGTTCGAGGGAATCGGTACGCGGGCGGCTGCCTCGTTCCTCTTTACGGCGATGCTCCCCTTGGTCTACGCACGGCTCGGGGCTTCGGGCTTTGCGAGGGGTCTCCTGCGCGCCGCGCTGTTCGGCCTTCTAGTGACGGCGCAGGTCTTCACATACACGAGAGCTGGCTGGGTCGCATCGACGGTGGGCTTGCTTTTCGTCGCCGGCAAAAGGGTGCGGACCTACCTCGGGATCGGCCTCACTGCGGGCATCCTGATATGGGCTGCGCCCCAGGACGTGCGAGACCGTTTTCTGAGCATCTTCATTGTGCGCGACTTCGGGGTCGACCCGCGCTTCGCCTCTTCCACCGTCGCGCGCGAATACTTGCTTCTGACGGGCCTCCAGATGCTCAAGAGCCACTGGTTGCTCGGCGTGGGGCTCGGAAACTACTGGGACCAGTACTACGGGTACGCCGTGCCCGGCTCGCCCGCGGGCGCCAAAGGTCCGCACAATTCGTACCTGCTCCTGTGGGCCCAGGGAGGAATCGCCTCACTGGTGGCGTTCCTCTGGCTTTACAGCTCTCGGATCGCGTTGCTCGCCCGCGCCTGGAAAAAGGCGGGCCGGAGCGATGGTCTGCTACTGCGGGGCTTAGCAGGCAGCCTCGTCGCCATGGCGGTCGAAGGCTGCTTCGAGGATGACCTGAACGTCCTCGTCATGTGGACACTGCTCGGCATGGCTACCGCGATGGCCCAGCGGTGTCTCGAGTCGAGGGGCTGATGCGCCTCGCTATGCTCTACGACTATCCCTTCCAAAGCGATGCGGGCGCGTGGTACACGCACCGCGCGTACGGCCGCTACATCGACTCCTTGGCGCCCCATTTTTCCTCCCTGGTGGTGTTCGCGCCTGCATTGCCTCGCCGTTCCGCATCGCTGGCGTATCGGATCCGGGCAGCGAACGTGTCGCTGGTGCGAATGCCCTATTTCGACCGGTGGCACCGCAGCCTGCCGGCGCTGGCTTGGACGCCCGCCGCTCTCTGGCGTCACCGCGCGGCGTTCGACGCGCTGTACGTGCGCATGCCGTGCCCCCTGGCGGCCAGCGCCTACCCGGCGGCTCGGTGGCTCCGTAAGCCTCTCTGCCTGCACATCGTTGGAGACTTGCTCGCGCAGATGGCCGACTATCCCCTGGCTCTGCGCTTCCCGGCGCGCCTGATCGCCGTGATGTTCGACGCCTTCACGCGGCACATGGCGCGGCAAGCCCTGACGATCACGCAGGGAAGCCCACTCGCGCGGCGCTACGGTGCCGGGCGCGGGGAAGTGTTCAGCGTTCTCGAGTCGACCGTGAGCGAACGGGACATCTGGGTACGCCGTGACGTCGCAGCTCAGCGGCCTGCCCGAATCCTGTACGTCGGAGCGCTTCTCCCGAAGAAGGGGGTGTTCGATCTGCTGCGGGCCTTTGCAGAACTGCGGAACCGACTGGATGCCGTGCTGACCGTGGCAGGGGCAGGACCAGGGCGAAGCGATTTGGAGCGGCTGTGCCGCGAGCTAAAGCTCGGCGAGGCGGTGGAGTTCTGCGGCGAAGTCGCGAGCGACGAGGCGCTCGCGCAGCTCTACCGCCGTGCCGATGTTTTCGTCCTGCCCTCCCTCGCAGAGGGCGTACCCCGGGTGCTGCTGGAGGCGATGGCGAACAGCGTACCGGTGGTCGCCACGGCTGTGGGCGGGGTTCCCGACCTCGTGACACCCGGACACAACGGTCTCCTCGTCGAACCGCAGCGAGTAGACGCCCTTGCGGAAGCGATCCATCGAGCAGCGAGCGACTTAGCACTGCGCGCGCGCTTCATCCAAGGGGGAATCGAGACGGCGCGCCACCACACGCGCGAGGCGCACGCCCGCACGCTCGCGCGCCTTCTCCGGAAACGCGCGGGCGAGCCGGTGACGGAGCCCGTGCTGCCTGCGGGGGCGAATCGCACAGCCGAAACAGAGCTCGCAGTCGCGAAACCAGAAGAAAGCGCGGCCCGGGCAGAGGGACGCTGAAGTGGCTCTGGCGGTTTTCCTAGCAAGCGTGCTCGCACTCGCGTACGTGTTCGCGGGGTACCCAGCGGTGCTTTACGCACTCGCCTGGGCGAGGAGGCGCCGCCCGCTGCGCCGATCGCTGGATTGGGTTCATGCACCATCGGTGTCGGTCATCGTCGCCGCCCACAACGAGGCCGCCAATATTCGTGCTCGGATCGCCAATCTCCTGTCTCAGGAATATCCCCCCGCCCGCCTTCAAATCGTGATTGGTTCGGACGGCTCTACGGACGGCACCGTCTCGATTGCCTCCGGCAGGCGAGACCCCCGGGTGCTCGTACTGGACCTGCCGCGGTCCGGCCGCGCGGCTGTACACAACGCCTGTGCCGAGGTGGCAACTGGAGAGATCTTGGTCTTCACCGACGCAGGGACGCGTTTCTCCCCAGATTGCCTGCGGCAGCTCGTGGCCCCGTTTGCCGACCCGGAGGTGGGATGCGCGAGCGGCAAGCTCGTGTACACGAACTGCGGCGCTAGCGGACTGGCTCGCAGCGCTGGCTGGTACTGGCGCTACGAACTGCTGCTCCGCCGGTTGGAGACCCGGCTCGGGTCGACGGTTGCGGTCACCGGGGCCTGCATGGCGATGCGCCGCATGCTGTTTCGGCCACTGGAGGCAGGCGACGACATCGATGACGCGGCACCTCTGGACGTCCTGCTCGCCGGCCGGCGGGTCGTGTACGTGCCCGAGGCAGTCGCCTGGGATCACCTACCGGATTCGGCACAGAGCGAGCTGGCTGCACGCGAGCGGATCGTCACGAAAAATCTCGCCGCCGTGGTGCACCGACCCGAGGCCCTATCCCTGCGCCGGCATCCGCGCGTGGCGTTCATGCTCGTCTCGCATCGAATCTTGCGATACCTGAGCCCGGTTTTCCTCGCTGCGGCATTCGCAAGCAATTGCCTCCTCGCCGATCCGCCGCTCTTGGCAGCCACCTGGTACGCGCAGCTCGGGCTATACGGCGGCGCGCTGATCGGTTTCTTGGCGGAGCGCCGCAAGTGGCAGATCCCCGTGCTCCCCGCATTGTTCGCCTTCTGCCTTGCAAACATCGGCTTTCTGCTGGGGGTGTGGAACACCTTCGTCCGGAAGGAAATCACGCTGTACGAGCCCGTACGATGAAGCGCGCTTTCGACTTTGCAGGGGCGCTGGCCCTCACCGTGGTGCTCGCACCGCTCTTGGCGGTGATCGCGATTGCAATCGTCCTGGATGCGCCTGGTCCCGTTTTCACTCGGGAGGAGCGGATCGGTGTGCGAGGGCGGCGCTTTTGCCTCCGCACGTTTCGGACGACCACGCGGGAGAGCACGGGAACCCTGCCGCCTCCTCGGAAAGGCGAGCTCACGCAGGTAGGGCGGTGGCTCCGCCGCTGGCAACTGGACGAGCTACCGCAGCTCTTCAACGTGCTCGCCGGCGAAATGAGCCTCGTTGGGCCTCCGCCTCAGATTCCCGAGGTGTGGGAGGCGGCTCGATCCCAAGGGGGAGCCGATCTCGCGGAGCGGCCCGGACTGACGGGGCCGGCTCTTTTGCGCGCCGCGGAGGGATCGCTGACCGCAGCGGGCCTCCTGCGCCAGAGTATCCCTGCGCCGACCCGCGCGGCTCCACCGCTTCACGGCCGGGACGCGCGCGAGCACTCGATCCGGGGAGACACGCGCCTGCTGATTCGCACCCTCCAACTCGCCTTTGCCGTCTTGGCGCGCCGAATCGCACTCAAAGGAGAGGAACGAGGCAGGGATGAGAGATAACTCGAGTAGCTACCAGACGGGCTGGCGGAGACGGGGGACGCCTAGGTCGACGGACCAGCGACATGGTATGCGTCTTGCTTGGCAGCTCATCTGCTTCTTCGCGCGAAGGCGGGCTGCGTGCGAGGCTCACGCACGCGCGGCGACTCCAAACGCAGCGAAGCGGGGTCTCGACCCATGACCTCGGAGACAAAAGGCAAACGGCGCGGGCAACTGCTCATACGGGCGATGGCCCGGCGCGCCCTGGTAGCGGTCGCTGACGCGGGGCTGCTCTCGGGGGCCTGGATACTCGCGCACGAAATCCGGTTCGAAGGGGCCGTTCCCGCTCCGGAGAGCCGCCTGATGTGGATGAGCTTACCGCTGGTCGTGCTCGTTTCGATTGCGGCGCTGCGCGCGTTTGGGCTTTACCGGCGCGTATGGCGCTACGCCGGGGTGGCGGATTTGACGCGCATCGCGACCGCCTTGCTGGTCGGCGTACTCTGCGTTGTCGCCGTCTTTTTTCTCTTTGCGCTCCGCGGGCACTCGCGTCTGGTATTCGTGGGTTTCTATGCGCTCGCGCTTGTTTTCGTGGTTGCGTTTCGGGTCGGGCTTCGGAACGTCGCCATGCTAGGACCGCGAGGGGGCAGGGGGGAGCCCTCTCTCATCGTCGGGGCTTGCGACACTGGGGAGCTCGTGGTTCGGGAGATTCGAAGGAATCCCGCTCTGCCCTACAGGCCACTCGGAATCGTGGCGAGCAATCCCGCGCAGGTGGGCTTGCGGATTCACAACGTCCCCGTGGTGGGCGTGATCGAAGATCTCCCCTCCCTGATCGCCGACCTCGGCATCAAGGAAGTCATTGTCGCCGACCCGGAACTCAGCGGCGAGCAGTACAAGCGGATCGTCGGCCTGTGCCATCCGTCGGGCGCATCGGTCCGTGTGTTTCCCTCACCGAGCGACCTTCTCGGGGGGCGTGTGGAAGTCTCCCGCGTGCGGCGGGTCCAGGTGGAGGACCTCCTGCGGCGGCCGGCAGTGCCTCCCGACTGGGCTTCGATGAAGCGGTATCTGCATGGCAAGAGGGTGATGGTCACGGGGGCGGGAGGTTCGATTGGCTCCGAGTTATGCCGGCAGGTCTGCCGCGCCGATCCAGCGTTTCTTCTGCTCGTGGATCGGGCGGAGAATGCGCTCTACGAGATCGATCTAGAGCTGAGTGAGAGATCTCCGGAAACCGGGCGCGCGGCGATCCTGGCGGATGTCGGAGCCGAGAGGCGCATGCACGACATCTTCGGACACTTCAAGCCCGAGATCGTCTTTCACGCAGCCGCGTACAAGCACGTTCCCTTGATGGAGTCCCACCCTTGCGAGGTGGTACTCAACAACGTCATCGCGACTGAAAGGCTGACCCGGCTGGCACAACTCCACGGCGTGGGGGATTTCGTGCTCGTTTCGAGCGACAAGGCAGTCCATCCCGTCAACGTGATGGGGGCCTCGAAACGCGCCGCCGAAATCTGGATCCAGTTCCTCGCACGTGCGCCGAGAAGGAGCACCACTAAGTTCCTTGCTGTCCGCTTTGGAAACGTGCTGGGAAGCGCGGGCAGCGTGATTCCCCGCCTAAAGCGCCAAATCGAACAGGGCGGGCCCGTGACGATCACGCATCCGCAAATGACCCGGTACTTCATGACCATCCAGGAGGCGGCGCAATTGGTTATTCAGGCGGCGGCGATGGCGGAGGGGGGCGAGATTTTCGTCCTCGACATGGGCGAACCGATCAACGTAGTGGATCTCGCGCGGGATCTTATCGTCCTTTCCGGCCTCGAGCCGGGGCGCGACATCGCCATCACGTTCACCGGCCTGAGGCCCGGAGAGAAGCTCGAAGAGCTACTCTGGAGCGAAAGCGAACAGCCACAGCCGACCAAAAACCCCAAGATCCACGTGATCCGCTCGGCTGTGGAGTCGGTGCCCCTCGGCGTGGAGCCCGTGCTCCGAAAACTTGAGAAGCTCGCACTCGATCGCGATGTCCGGGGGCTACTCGAGACCCTTCATGCCCTCGTGCCGGAGTTTCAGCCGCAAATCGTTGAAGAGCCAGCGGCGCAGGTCGGGGCGCGGACCTATCGCGTGCTTGTGGCGGACGACGATCCGGAGCTGCGCGAGCTGATGGAGACCGCGTTGCGGCGGGATGGCCTCGAGGTGGCGTGCGCGGCCGATGGCCTGGAAGCTCTGGAATTACTGCAGCGCTTCTCTCCACATCTCGTGGTGCTGGACCTGCGGATGCCCGGGATGGACGGACTCTCCCTATTCGAGCGAATCAAGCGAGATCCGGCTACCTCGGACTTACCAGTGATGGTGGTTACCGGTCATTCGGAACTCGGGGAAGAGACCAAGAACATCGAGTACGACGTGGACGATTTCATCTCTAAGCCTTTCCGCCTGGCCGAGTTTCTGGTCCGGGTCCGCGCGATCCTGCGGCGGCGGGAAGCCAGGGCGAGCGCTGGAGCACTCCGCGGCAAGCGTGCCGCCGCAGCATCCCCCGCGTCCCTGCTGGGCGACAGCGGCGCCTCGGGAGCCTGCTGAGAGAGGAGGGCAAGGTTGAAAGCTCGTTCCCAGCGGCGGCGTTCAGCGAGCCACCAGAGCCCTCTCGATCGCGTCGGCGATGCGCTCGCGCGCCCGCAAAAGCGTGTCGGGATCGAAAATCCCGGATTCCCAGCTCTCAACGATGGCTTCTGCTTCTGCAGCCGCCAATCCCTCCGCGCCGGCAGCCTGGAGGAGCGCAAGGTACTCGAAGTCCTCGATTCCATCGCGCAGTGCCTTCAGCCGGAGCGAAGCGATCGGACCCATGGCGTAACCGACATCTCCCCCGGGGTAGACCAGGCACCCGTTGCCGTTGTAGGTGCCCCAAGGGGTCACGTAGGTGGCGGCTGTATCCCAGGGGTTCACCTCTTCCCAGTACCACGGCGTCCAGTACAGAATGCCGGTTTGCCCCCTGTGCCAGGCGAGCCAAGGACTGACCCGCTCATTGAGAAGCGGGTGGTCGATCAGCCAGGCCGGTGCGGAAGCGCCTTCCGTGTACATCCAATGCGATCTTCCCAGCCTGCTCGCGAAATCCATACTCGCCGTTTGGAAGCGGGAAGAAAGCGAGACCCAGATGTCGACCAGGTCCCACAGACTTTCCCACTCTGCCTTCTCCGGAACCAGCTGGCCGGTGACGAGAACGGGCAAACCAGGTGCGGCGGAGTGCACGAGCGCCGCGAGTTCGCGGGTCTGCGCGTATTTCTCCGCGCTGTGCGGTTCGTCCGCCAGATACACGAACGCGCGCTCGAGCCACCCGTGAGCGGCAAGGTAGTCGGCCACCTCGCGCAAGTAGACCTCTGCCATGGGTCGGTGCTCTCCCAGAGGATCCGGCCACGGCCAGCCGGCGCCAAACGGTACAGCCCAACTCGTGGCCCCGAGTTCGTCGAGGTACTGCTGCAACACGGGATGCGACTCTCCGGGGTCGATGTGACCCGTGGAGAAGTCTATGGCGGGAACAGTGCCGAGCGGTGTGCTCGGAGACAAGCGGTGCCGCAGCAAGAATCGGTTGAACCGGCCAGCGATTGTGCGGCCGGTTGGGGAGTCGTTGCGCACGCCGAAGAAGCGGGCGACGTTGTACGTTTCGCCGTAAGGCGTAACGGCCGAGCGCAGCGTCGGCACGGGAGGAAGGGCGAAGGAGCGGACGCGAACGGCCACAGGCACGGCCGTTGTCATCATGCCCCGTGCGCTGAGAAACACGTACCCGCGGTACTCTCCCGGCGGAGCATCGGGGGGCACGTGAACTTCCACATACAGCGGAAGCACGTTGCCTCGTGGAACCACCAGCGCGTCGCTGTTCAGCCTTCCGCCATGGAGCTGCGCGCCCGTTTCCGGGTGGGCAAAAGGGATCAAAGCGTCGGCCCACTCGCGCGGCGGGTAGGGAGAGCCGGGACTGGGCACGGAAACGGGCACGAAGAACTCCCAGTGCGGCGTAACAGAAGCTGCCGGAATCAGGGCGCCACCCGGTCCTTGCAGGTCTGTGGGCCGCGCGTCGAGGCCAATCAAGTCTGCGTCCGAGTTCGCGCGGATGGCAATTTGGAAGCCCTCATCTTCGTTCCGCGCCGCCGCGAGCGACGCCTCGCGCACGGACCCCGGCGCATCGCTGCGGCCAACTCGCGCCAGGCTGTCGGCGACCCAGTACGGAATCAACGCCGTTTCGACCCGGCTTCGGGGTGCGCCTCGATTCGCGGTCCTCTCGGACTTCGCGGCGTGCAGCGTTCGGAGCTGCCGAGTCCCGCCGGTCCGCAGTCTTGCCGCGGCAACCGCGGGCAACAAAAAGGAGAGCGGCAAGAGGAGCGAGAGCCACGCGGGGCGCGACCGCGGTCGGGAGCGGTACGCAGCGGCCAGCGGGCACTCTGCAGCGGGGAAACGGAACGGCGGCACGATGACCTGCAGGTTCGAGCATCCCCTGTGCCAGGGGGGATTTGCGGGCACGAGCTCGCGGCCCGCACGGCCTCGCCCGCTGGGCACGTGCGCGCACACCGCTGCGAGCCCGAAAGGGCCGACCTCGCGCCGAACCAATCCGCTGTGCGCGGTGGTGTGAGCGTACGGGCTGCGAGCATAGAGGGACTAG
The DNA here is from genome assembly GCA_037440145.1 of Myxococcales bacterium. GTDB lineage: Bacteria > Desulfobacterota > Binatia > HRBIN30 > BPIQ01 > JBBIUR01. The sequence goes on from JBBIUR010000138.1 coordinate 8,571, forward strand.
CGAGTTACTGAGAAGATGCGGGCACAAAACGCTTGGGTGCGCCTGATCCTTCCCGCGACTCTGCTGCTCCGCCTAGCACCGTTAGCAGCGCTGGCGGTGGCGGAAAGCACAAAACTGCAACTAAGCCCCGCGGTTCTGACGAGCGCTGCGGCACTCGGCATCGGCTACGTGGCGGCATACGCGGCAGCTTGGCTGGGGTGGCTCGAGCCGCGGTGGTTAGCGTACACGTCGATTGCAGACGGGTTGCTGGTCGGCTTGCTAGCGGCCGGGGCGGGCCCCTTCCGCCTGCAGGCACTTCTTCTGGCCTTACCTGTCGCTGCCGTCGGCCAGATGAGCACCGGCGTTGGCCTCGCGGGAGGCGCGCTCGCGGCGGCACTTGCGGGCCTCCTAGTCGGGCTTGTTGCGCCGCTCCATCTAGTAAGCTGGGAAGTGAGCGCCGCGTTCTCGACGGCCCTGGAAGTCGAAGTTTCGTACGCAGGGTACCCGGCGCTCGAGGGGCCGGAACTCCCACCGGTTCCCATAGCCACAGCAGCGCTTGCCCTCATCTTCGCAGCCGGTGCAATCGCCCTCGCTCGAGCCCTGCGGGAACAACGCCTCGCGGGGCAAGCGGCGCTACAGCGCAAGGCCATCGAAGCGATCGTCGACTCCGCTGTGTACGCGGCTTCCGATGACGAGTTCTGGCGCGCCGTGCTGGAGAATGCCTCGGCCTTGTGCCGGGGGCCCGTCTACCTCGCCGAGAAGTCAGCCGACGGAATCCGCGTCCGCCGGTGGCCGCGGGCCGGAGAGGAAGAGCGATTCGCTCGGAGAGCCGACGAGGTGCTGCACGGTTTATGCGTCCCTTTGGCTGCGCAGGACAATCCGCTGGCAGCAGCAGTCCAGACTGGGGCGGAACAGGTGGCGCGCGAGCCACGCGCTGTACTAGCCGGCACAGAGCGAGAAGGCACCGAAAGCAGCGCCGGGTGGCGGGCGACGATCCTGGCTGTACCGATCGGCAGGAACGAAGCGGGCGGGCCGGCCCTGATTGCCGCTTTGCCCCGCCTCAGCCACGAGGCCCGGAGTGGCCTCCGTGCCATTGCGGAGCAAACCGCACTGGCCTTAGAAGCGCGCAAGCGGCACTCGACGCAAGCCACGGCCGCTCGTGGAGATGAAGGGAGCTGAAACACATGCGACGAGAGGTTTCGTTCCGGCGCTCGCGAGCTTCTGCCTCGGCGTTGCTCGCCGCCTTCGCGTTCGCTGCAGCGGTTTCAGGGCAGGAGCCATCGGATCGGGAAGCCGAGGTGACGCCCAATGGAAAACCAGCGGGCGAGTCCGGGGCTTCCGCAGCGCAAGACGTGCTGCAGAAAGCCGCATCGGGAGCCCTGCAACAGGGCGCGGGATCCGAGGGGGGCGCTGCGGACGCCTTTGCGGCAGGAGTCCGCGCCTTACAAGTAAGGCGCTGGCGGGAAGCAGAGCGCCACTTTCAGCGAGTCCTCGAGTTCAACCCTGCGTCTTTTGAAGCCCACAACAACCTAGCCGTGGTTTGCGCGGAACAGGGCAGGGACCAAGACGCTATAGCGCATCTTCGAAAGGCGATCGAACTTCGCCCCGACTACTACCGGGGCCGGAAAAACCTTGCGGCGCTCTACACGCGGCTGGCAATTCAGGCGTTGCGCGACG
>JBBIUR010000139.1:0-1842 GCA_037440145.1 Myxococcales bacterium
GAGCTCTACGACTGCTTTACGATTGCAGTGCTCCTGCAGATCGAAGACTACGGCTTTTGCGACAAGGGAGAGGGCGGAGCTTTCGTGGCGAGCGGCGCTCTCGGCCTTACTGGCCGGTTACCGACGAACACTTCCGGTGGTTTGCTCTCAGAGGGCTTCGGCGGTGGCATGTTCCACATCATCGAGGCCGTCCGCCAGCTCCGCCGAGAATGCGGGGAGCGGCAGGTTCCCGGTGCGGAGGTGGCGCTCGTCAGCGGACACGGCCTCGGCATGAATACCCACGCCACGCTTCTCTTGATGGCGCACTGAGCGCACGAGAAAGGAGAGAGCATGGCAGCAGAAGCTTCCGAACGCCCGCGGCCACAGCCGGACCCCGTAACCCGGCCTTTCTGGGACGCTTGTGCGCGCCGGCTTCTCTGTTTTCAGACCTGCACGGCGTGCGGGGCTCGATGGCTTCCCGCCTCGGTGGTTTGCCCGCGGTGCTGGTCGGACGCGATCGTGTGGAAAGAGGCCATCGGGACCGGCAGGGTCTTTAGCTTCACCGTCTACCGCCGGGCGTGCCACCCTGCCTTCGAACCGCTACTGCCGTACATCGTCGCTGTCATCGAGTTGACGGAAGGGCCTAAGCTCGTCAGCAACGTGCTCGACATCGCGCCCGATCGGTTGCGCGTGGGCGCTGCTGTCCGTCTCGATTTCCTCGACCTCGGCGATATAGCGCTCCCCGTCTTTCGGCCAGCGGCGAGGGGGGATTGAAGAATGGCCGTTCGAGTCGAGACGTGCGGTCGGGTGCTCGTCATCACCATCGATCGCCCTGAGGTCCACAACGCGATTGATCGCCAAACCGACCGCGAACTCCTCGACGCCTGGCTCCGCTTCCGGGACGCAGAGGAACTCTGGGTGGCGGTCCTGACCGGCGCCGGCAAGCAGGCGTTTTGCGCGGGAGCCGACCTTCGGGACATCGGCGAATTCTACCGCGCCCTCAGCTCGGCCGAGAGGATCGCCCTATCCGAACAAGAACCTGGCTTGGGAGGCATCACTCGCAATCTGCACCTCTGGAAACCAGTCGTCGCAGCGATCAACGGGTATTGTCTCGCCGGGGGCTTCGAGCTTGCCCTCGCCTGTGATATCCGCATCGCCTCGCAGAGCGCGAGCTTTGGCCTTCCCGAAGTCGCCTTGGGCATCGTGCCCGGAGCCGGCGGAACGCAGCGCCTTCCCCGCCTTGCGCCGCTCGGAGCGGCGCTGGAGTTGCTGCTGACGGGCGAGCGCATCTCCGCGGCCGACGCGTATCGGCTGGGGATCGTCAACCGCGTTGTGCCACCGGAGGAGCTCATGCCCACGTCCCTGGCCTTGGCAGAGAGAATCTGCGCCAATGGGCCGCTTGCCGTGCGGGCAGTGAAACAAGCCGTCTACCGCGGGCTTCATTTGCCGCTCGACGAGGCGCTCCGCTTCGAGCAGCTTCTGGCCGAACCCGTGCGCCAGACCCAGGACGCCAGCGAAGGACGGCGCGCGTTTCTCGAGAAGCGGAAACCGCAGTTCCGATCTCGCTGATGGGGCGCGTACGGCAGCAGAGGCTTTCCACGTAGCTGCGGGATGAGAGCTTCGACGCCGGCCCCAGAATGAAGGAGGCGCGGAAGCAAGCCATGAGGTCATGAGTAAAGACGAGAGGAAAAGAAAGCGGACGGGCGCCAAGCACGGGCGAGCTCTTTGTTCTCGCCGGTCCATCGGGGATTTCATCCGCCGGGGAGATTTTTCGAACTACTGGCAGACCCGGATCAGTTGCGCGCGAGCGGGAAAAATTCTCGTGCGCGGCTATCCGGTAGAGGAGCTCATCGAACACCTGCC
>JBBIUR010000139.1:1859-4718 GCA_037440145.1 Myxococcales bacterium
GCTGATCGTGCGCGGGGAGCTGCCGACGGAGCGCGAAGCCCACCTGCTGGAACTCGCGATGAAGAGCGGGATGGATCAGCAGTTCGTCAACGCAGGCGTCTGTGCAGCGCGGTTCACGGCTTCGGCATTTCCCGATTCGCCGATTCCGGGCATCGCGAGCGGAATGCTGGCAACCGGTTCCGTAACGGGCTCTCCCCAGGAAGCTGCGGAGATGCTGTACAGCGCGCTGGCGAGGAAGCATGAGCGCGGGGGCCGCCGGAACGCGGCACGGGACGCCGCCCACAGTTGGCTTGCGCGCAGAGGTTACGTTCCCGGGTTCGGCCACCCCATCCACAAGCGAGCCGAGCCCCGGGCTCAGGTTCTTCGCCGGCTCGCCCTCCACGCTGGGGGCTGGGGCGAGGCCGGGGCGATGCTCGACGCGATCGGCGCCGAACTCGCTCGCGTCAAGCGCCGCCGTTTACCGTTGAACCTAGCCGGTGGCATCGCAGCCGTGCTGGTGGACGTGGGCTGGCATCCGCTCGAGATCGGCGCGCTGGGAGCGCTGGGCTACGGCCCCGCGCTCCTCGCCCACGTCGTGGAGGAAATCCGCGAGGGGGTACCACTGCGAATCATCCCCGAGGCCCTGGGGGCGAGTTACGCCGGGCCTTCGGAACGGCACCTGCCCGCGCAGTTCCGCCGCCGGAGCGGCGTGGGGCAACTCGAGCCGGGGGAGGCGGGATGCCGCTCCACGCAGAGTTCCCGCTGCGCTTACGGGAGAGTGCCGTCGTGATTCACCCTTACTCCTACTACCTTGCGCGTGCCGCCCGGCGGTGGCCCAACAAAACGGCCATCGTCGATGGGAGCCGCTCGCTCACGTACGCAGAACTCGACGAGCGAGCGAGCCGACTCGCCGCCGCGTTGGGCGCCCTCGGCGTCGGCCTCGGAGATCGCGTCGCGATCGTGCAGGAGAACAATTATCGCTACGTCGAAACGGTCTGCGCCGTCGCTCGAGCGGGAGGAGTGTTCGTGCCGATGCTCGGAGCGCTCACAGAGCGCGAGCACTCTTTCATCGTGGCCGATGCCGGGGCTCGCGTGCTCGTGGCGCTCGGCGGCGCCGGAGCCGAACGCGCCCTGTCGCTCGCAGCTCAGCACCGGGATTTGCGCATCGTCGCGCCGGGCTATGCGGCAGGCGACTACGAGAAGTTGCTTGCGGCTCATGAACCGTGGGATCCGCGCCTCGATTGCGATCCGCAAACGCTCGGGCAAATCCTTTACACCTCGGGCACGACCGGAACACCTAAGGGCGTGATGCACTCGTTCGCGAGCATGAGCGCCGGCATCGGCGCGTGGGTGGAATGCCTGGCCATTCGGCACGCGGACCGCCTGCTCGGGCACTTCGCCTTGAGCCACTTTGGCGGCCGTGCCATGGACTCGGCCATCTGCGCCGGCGCCACCCTCGTGATCTTGCCCCGCCCAGATCCAGAGCGGATTCTCGCGGCTCTGGCCGAAAACCAGGTTACCATTCTGCTCATGGTTCCCACGCTGATGCAGGCAGTACTCGACCATCCCAACGCCCGCGCTCTCTGCCCCAATCTTGCCGCAACGAACGCTTCGGTGGCGAAGCGGCCCGAGCGCCAGCAAGCGGCAAGGCCGGAGGCCTCCCGCAGCAGTGCCGACTCCTTGCGGCTCGTCCTCTACGCCGCCGCACCGGCGTCGCCCTCTCTGGTGCGCCGGGCTCTCGAAGCGTTCGGACCCGTTCTGGCAACCGGGTTTGGACAGACGGAGGCTTACGGGCTCAACACGTTTCTCTCCCCCGCCGAGCACACCGCCGCATTGGAAGCAGGCGGAGCGCGTCTGGCTTCCATCGGCCGCGAAGCAAGCGCGTGGGTCCAGGTTCGGCTTCTCGGGCCGGACGGGACCGAGGTTCCGCCCGGAAAGGTCGGGGAAATCTGCGTGTGCGCACCGTGGGTCATGAAGGGCTACTGGCAGTCACCGGAGCTTACGGCACAGATCCTCCAAAATGGTTGGCTCCACACCCGCGATCTCGGCTGGCAGGACGCAGACGGTTACGTTTACATCGCGGACCGAAAGGACGATGTCATCATTTCGGGCGGCTATAACATTTACCCACGGGAAGTCGAGGACGTTCTTGCCGCGGCGCCCGGGGTGCGCGAGTGCTGTGTGGTGGGCATCCCGGATCCCAAATGGGGCGAGGCAGTGCTTGCCGCCGTCGTGGCAGAAGGGACAAGCGAGGCCGAAATCCTCGCTTACTGCCGCGCTCATCTCGCAGCCTTCAAGGTGCCCAAGGCTGTGAAATTCGTCTCGGCACTGCCAAAGAGCAGTGTGGGGAAAATCCTCCGGCGGGTCGTGCGCGAGCCCTTCTGGAGAGGGCACGAGCGGCAGGTCCACGGGGCCGAATGACCGGGCACCCCGAAAAAGCGAACTTGTTGGTAGCAGCGCCGGCAGGGAGCGAGAGCCGTCGAGCCCGCGCACCGTCGCGCCAGGCCTTGACAGCGGGAAGCGCCGCGGAGCTTGCTGCGGGTCGCCGCCAGAAGAAGGAGGGATGATGGCATTTCCACCATTCGGCGAAGAGCACGCGCTATTCCGCGAAAGCGTGCGGGCGTTCGCGGAAAAAGAAATTGCGCCAAACGCGGCGAAGTGGGACGAAGAGCAGACGATCCCCCGCGAGCTCTTTCGGAAAGCGGGGGAGCTCGGGCTTCTCGGGGTGCGATTCGATCCCGCGTACGGCGGTAGCGGCCTCGACTATTGGTACACGGGGATCCTCATCGAGGAGCTCATGCGCGGCCGGAACGTCGGTGCCGTGGTCGCTCTCATGGTGCAGTGCGAGATCGCGACCAGCGTCATCCAGGCGTATGGGTC
>JBBIUR010000139.1:4736-10086 GCA_037440145.1 Myxococcales bacterium
AGAACTCAAGCGCGAGTGGCTCGTGCCCGCCATTCGAGGCGAGCGGATCGCAGCCCTCGGGATCACCGAGCCGGGTGCAGGCTCGGACGTGGCTGCGCTTCGGACCGCGGCGCGCCGGGAGGGGGACTTTTATGTCGTCAACGGGTCGAAGATTTTCATCACGAACGGCACGATTGCTGACTTCGTTACCCTGGCCGTGAGGACCGGAGGGCCCGGGCCGCATGGGGTGAGCGTACTGATCGTCCCTACCGATACGCCAGGTTTCACCGTGGGCCGGAAGCTTCGAAAGGTAATGGCGCATTCTTCCGACACCGCAGAGCTTTTTTTCGAAAACTGCCGAGTTCCCGCCCGCAACCTCGTCGGCGAGGAAGGGCGTGGATTCCAGTACATCATGCGCCTTTTCCAAGGCGAACGCCTCGTGCTCGCCTACATCGCGAACAGTTGGATGCGCGAGATCCTCGACGAAACCCTGCGCTATGCCGGAGAGCGCGAGGTATTCGGGAGCAAGATCGCAGAGATGCCCGTGTGGCGCCATCGACTAGCGGACGTGATGACGGAGCTGGAAGCATCGCGAGTTCTCACTTGGTATGCGACGGAACTCCTGTGTGCCAACGATCCCCAGGCCGAAACGTACGTGTCGATGGCCAAGCTTTTCGCCGGCGAGCTTTTCAAGCGACTCTCCGCGGAGTGCGACCAGATTTTTGGCGGGTACGGGTGCATGGAGGAGTTCTTCGTTGCGCGCGCCACCGGAGGGATCAGCGGCTTTGCGATCGGCGCGGGCACGAGCGAGATCATGCGCGAAATCATTGCTCGGCGGCGAATTGGGCGATGAGCGATCTCCAGCAATTGCTCGCGACCATCCCGTTCCTCAGGAAGGTCTGCGTCGAGATCGAGGAGGTGAGGCCTGACCGCGTGCAGCTCCGCCTTCCCTACGATTCCTCGAACGACAACTACATCGGCACCACCCACGCCGGGGCGCTTTTCACCTTCGGGGAGACGTGCGCCGGAGTGGCTGCGGGGGCTGCTTTGGATCTTTCCCGGTTCCGCATGGTCGCCCGCTGTGCGCGGATCGAGTACTTCCGCCCCGTACGCCACGATCTCCGCGCCACCGCGGAGCTAGACCCTGCATGCGTGACCCAGGTGGTAGGCGCGGTGGAACGAGAGGGGCGGGCGCGCCTGCCCGTGACGGTCCGCATCCTCGATGCGGACGGCCGCTTGGCTGCGGAGATGACGGTCGAATACGATTTCCGGAGGGTTGAATGAGAGCTGCCCGCCTTCACGCGGAAATGTCCGGCCTTCGCCTGGAGGAAATGCCCAAGCCGGTTCCAGGCCCCGGGGAGGTCCTCATTGCCATCGCTGCGGCCGGGTTGTGTGGCACGGACCTCCACATTGCGTGGGAGCGGAGTCTTCCCGTCCCGGTGACGCCGATCACGCTGGGTCACGAGGGTGCGGGAATCGTTGCCGCGCTAGGTCCGGAAGTTTCCGGCTGGTCTCAAGGGGACCGCGTGACACTGCACCCGAGCATTCCGTGCGGCACGTGTCGCTCGTGCCGCGCCGGCCGCCTCTCTCTTTGCCCGAAAGCCCGCATCCTTGGACTCCACACGGACGGAACCTTTGCCGAGTACGTGGCGGTTCCGGCTGGCACTTTGCGCCGGCTGCCCCAGGGCGTGGACTTCGAAACCGGCGCAATCCTGGGCGACGCCGTGGCCACAGCCTACCATGCAGTGATGCGTCGGGGCTCGGTCCGCAAGGGCGAAACGGTGGCAGTGATCGGGTGCGGTGGGGTCGGCTATCACGGTGTTCTTTTCGCCAAACACGCCGGGGCGTCGCGGATCATCGCCGTCGACCAGGCCCAAGGTGCCTTGGCAAGGGCGCAGGCAGTGGGCGCCACGGATCTCGTCGTCGCCAGGGACGGCGAGGTGTCTACTGCCATCCGCTCCCTTACCGCGGGTGAGGGAGTCGATGTCGCCTTCGAGTTCGTGGGCAAAGCGAGGACGGTCGAAGAGGCCGTGCGGAGCGTCGGGCGCCCTGGCCGGGTCGTCGTCGTCGGGGTCGGAGCCGAGCAGGTGCGCCTCCCCCCGCTGGCGGCCTTCGTGGGCAGGGAACTGTCCGTGATCGGGTCGATGGGATCCTACCGCGAGGATCTCGAGGAGGTGCTCGCCTTGCTCGAGGCGGGCGCGGTCGATCTCGGTGGCTCGGTGACCCACCGGTTCTCCCTCGACGAGATCGGCCGGGCATTCGAAACGCTCGCGACGAAAGAGGGGCATCCCGTGCGCATAGTCGTGATCCCGTGAGAGAAGGAAAGAATTAGGCGCCGCTCCTCTGACCGGCCCGGCGCGAAGTTCCGAAAGAGGCAAAGATGGACTCTCTTCTTCTCGTGGAAAGATCCCGAGGAATTGCCCGCCTGACACTGCACCGTCCTGAGAAACGGAACGCACTCTCTCGAGCGTTGAGAGACGAAATCCTGCGCGCCCTCGACGCTCTCGAGTGCGACCCCGAGGTCCGGGTTGTGGTGCTGACGGGGGCAGGTCCTGCTTTTTGCGCCGGTCGACCGGTCTGAGTTCGCCGGGGGAATGGCTCAAGTTTTCGCGGACGCCACCGCCTACCACCGTCGCGTGTACACCTTCTCCAAGCCGATCGTCGCCGCCGTGAACGGCGCGGCACTCGGGGGCGGCTGCGACCTGGCGGCCATGTGCGACATCCGCATCGCCTCGACCACGGCCATCTTCGGGCAGCCGCAAGTGCGTTTCGGTGCTCCGGCCGCGTACGAACTGCTACGCGCCGTGATTGGCACCGGGCCAGCCCGCGAGATGTGCCTCACAGGCAGGAACTACAGCGCCGCCGAAGCGCTCTCCATCGGCCTCGTGAATCGGGTAGTCGGACCGGCAGAGCTCCTGGAGGTTGCGAATGACCTTGCCCGCGAAATCGCAGCGCTGCCCGAGAGGCTCGGGGAACAGATGAAGCGCGCATTCCTAGCGCACCAGCCATCGTTGTTTGTCGACTGACGGGGCAGGCGTGCCGGCGCGCCGTTGCGGGCGGCTTCTTTTGCTAGCACTCCCGCGCGGGGCCCACCCGGCGCGTCGACCCGGGCAGCGCAAGCGGACATCGGAGCCCCGCTTTCTAAACATGTACGGCGGCACGGGGAGAGCCGAACATGCGCCGCAGCCCATGCGCGACACGCATGCCCACACGGTAGGCCGAGCGCGGTGATGGGCGGGCGTTCCCGGTCGGGCGGCAGCTTCGCGACGCCGCCGGCTGCCGAATCGGGCGCAAGGTCCAGAAGGTCCTTCTCGCGCGCCTGGTTTTCGGTTAGGAGTACGTCCTGAGGTGAAACGCGAAGAAGGAACAACAGGCTCTTTCTTTTTCTTACCGCCTCGCGAAAGGCATCGTCCAGCTGGAATCGCCGGCACCCTTGTGCCGCAAGAAACGGAAAAGGGCTTGCGGCAGAAAAACAAGGAAGCCCAGCGTTGGCCTGGAGCCGAAAGTTTCTTGGCCGGATCCGAGCGTGCGGGCTGCCCCTCTTTGCTTTCGGATGGAATGAGTGCGGGGGTGCTGCTCCTCGCTTGCGACGCGCGATGCTGCTCGCGACCTTCTCGTCGACGGCGCGAGCCTGGGATCGCGGCCGCCGACCTGGCTCCCGTCCGGCAAAGGCCGCAGGAAGCCTTCCTTTTCGCCGCGGCAGTTGCGCGCCGTCGGAGCTTCACCGGTCGCTGCCGTGAGTCCATGAGCCATTTCCGACCTCCCTGGGAGGTGATATTTGTCGATTTTTGCCCGCGCTGCTCCGGTAGCGGACACTGCTCCTCAGAAGCTACCCCTGCGCATGCCGGTATGACCCCAGAGACTACTCGACTCGCCGCTTGGAAACCGCCTGGCTTTGCCAGGTTCCTGATCACCGCCAGCTATGAGCAAGACGGCGTGAAGAGGTGCTGCGGCGCTACCGAAATCGCCCGACGGGTTCTTTCTCACCCCGCCCCGCAAGCGGCTTCGCTACACCGGGTTCCGGGACCCTGTCGCGTTTGCGCGTCGGGCTCAGGGGGCGGGGTACGGTACTGCGTTCGGTCCGAGTCACCGATGCACGCGGGAGCGCCTTTCGGCACCGCCACGGCCCGACTCGATCTCAGCGGAGATCCCACAGGAAACAAAATCCGCTGGCTCCACCTCGGCATCCCAGCGGTCGTGGTATCCTGGGCGCCGGAATACCTCCCCGCTGCGCGAACTCCGCCAGATGCGTTCTCCATCCCCGCGCGGAACGATCGGCGCAAGCTTCACCGTCACCGCCGGGTTCGCTCTCGGCGGGGACCATCCGATTCTGCCGCCCGCTCGCCGTTCGGGGCAGGGAACCCAGATTCCCGCGGAGGAGTTCTATGAGGCCGTCGGCTTTACGCGTTCGCGAGGCCGTCCGCCAGCGTCGCAAGGAAGAACGAGCAGCGCGCCGGAGCGCCATTCTGGCAGCTGCCAAGAGAGTGTACTCAGAGAAGGGCTTTCTCGGCGCTACCGTCGAGGACATCGCTGCCGAGGCTCGTGTGAGTGTGGGCACGATTTACCTCTACTACAAAAGCAAGGAAGAGCTTTACGTTTCTCTCCTCTCGGAAGTCATGGCGACTTTCACGCGCGAGTTGGAGCGAATCCTGCGTTCTCGGCAGAAGCCGGCCGAGAAACTCCGTGCAGCGTGGGACTTCTTCTTGCGCTTCCGGAAGGAACACCCGGAATCCTACCGCATTTTTTTCCTCTTTCACGACCCGAGCTTTCCCCGCGCCGTTCCGAAGGAGACGCTCGATCGCCTGAACCGAGACGCCGGACGGAATTTCGCGCTCGCCGCACAAATCGTGCAAGAGGGCATCGAAGCAGGCACGTATCGCAAGGGAAATCCGCGGGAGGTCGTCGACATTCTCTGGAGCCTTTTCATGGGGCTTGTCCACCTCGCTGAGACCCGTGGCAACCTCGGATTGGAGCCCGGGACCCTCGAAGCCTTGCACGCACGTGCGTTCGCCTGGATAGAGCAAGGGCTCCGCGAACGAAGGCAGAAAAGCCAGAACACCTGACTGCACGGCACTGCCCTTCGGCAAGTGGATTCGCCTTCGACGGCACCGCTTCGGTCCCCAGCCGCGACCGGGCTTGCCGGACCGCTTTCTCCTCGTTTCTCCTGGCGGGCATTCGCGCTGGCAGGACTTCGCCAGCGGCGAACGTTCGATCGGGAAATCCAAAGAATCCGCAGGAATTGACGGGAAACGATCCCCTCCCTGGCTGCTGCGGAGAGGCGGGAGAGCCCGTTCCCTGGCTGGAAGCCACCGGGACGCGCTTGAGGCCCCGGGTGCCTTTGATCGCTATCGCCTCGCCCCCTCGGAAGCGC
>JBBIUR010000140.1:0-10073 GCA_037440145.1 Myxococcales bacterium
CAACGAGATGGCCGTCGTCCAGTGTTTTGGAGACTGAGAGGGGGCACCGGACAGCCGGATCAGGAACCGCTCATGCCCAGACCGGGAATCTGGGTGTCGCACTCGGGGCAACGGCCGCCCTGGATGCGGTTGTACAGCACCGCGTGGCCGAACCTCCGCACGAGGCAGGCCTGGCATTCGTGGCAGTACGTGTTTTCGCCCTCCGAGCCCGGAACGTTTCCCTCGTACACGTACAGAAGCCCCTCTTCGTATCCGATATCCCTCGCGCGCCGGAGCACCGCGGGCGGGGTGGTCGGGCGGTCCAGCAACCGATAGGCGGGGTAGAACTGGGTGACGTGCCAGGGGATCGCGGGGTCCACCGAGCGCACGAAGCGCGCGATGTCCCTCAACTCGGCTTCGCTGTCGTTGTGGCCCGGCACGACCAACGTGGTCACCTCGATCCAGATCCCCGCGCGGTGGTACCGCCGGATCGAATCGAGAACCGGTTGGAGCCGGGCACCGGTCATGCGCCGATGCGCGCGCTCCTGAAAGCTCTTCAGGTCGATGTTTGCCGCTTGGAGTACCGGGCCAATCTCTCGGAGCGGCTCGGCCGCGATGTAGCCGTTCGTCACGAACACGTTCGCGAGACCGCAACTCGCCGCGAGCTCCGCCGTTTCCCGGGCGAGTTCGAAGAAGATCGTCGGCTCCGTGTACGTGTAGCTCACGCTTTGGCAGCCGGCCGCGATTGCCGCGGCGACGATCTGCGCGGGGCCCGTGACGTTCCCCACCTGGCTTTCGAGTTCCCGCAGCCAGCGGCGTACTTGCTCGGGATTGTCGGCGCCACGGGGCATCCCGGCTAGTGGCTTTTCTTTGGGCTGTTGGGAGATGTCGAAGTTCTGGCAATGCAGGCAGCGGAAATTGCACCCCGCGGTTGCAATCGAGTACGAGTAGCTGCCTGGGTAAAAATGAAAGAGAGGCTTTTTTTCGATCGGATCGACCCCGCGGGCCACCACGCGGTCCGCTACCAGGGTGTAGAGCGTGCCGTTCGCGTTCACGCGCACGCCGCACGCGCCGCGCTGCCCCGGCCGAATCTTGCAGTACAGCGCGCAAAGGTCACAGGCAACGCGCCCATGCGGCAATTTCCGAAAAAACGAAGCGATGCGCATAGCGGGAACCGCTTAGACAAAGCCGCCACAACATGGTAACCACGGGCGAGGTCGCCCGCCAGGGAATGCGGCGCCAGCAGACTCTTGGAGGTGGCAAAGACATGAAAACAACGCTAACAGTGATCAAGGCGGACGTCGGATCCATCGGAGGCCACCTGCGGCCATCCCAGCAATTGATCGATCGGGTGCGAGAGTTCGTCGCCTCGTCCGGGCGGGGGCTCATTGTGGACCACTACGTCAGCCATACAGGGGACGACGTGGCGATCTTGATGACCCACACGAAAGGGACGGGAAGCGAGGAGATTCACCGCTTGGCGTGGGACGCGTTTGTGGCCGGGACCGACGTGGCGAAAAGACAAGGGCTGTACGGCGCGGGACAGGATTTACTGAAAGATTCCTTCTCCGGAAACGTAAAGGGAATGGGCCCGGAGGTTGCGGAGATGGAGATCGAGGAGCGGCCCAATGAACCGTTCCTCTTCTTCGCAGCGGACAAAACCGACCCGGGCGCGTTCAACCTCCCGCTTTTCCTGGCCTTCGCGGACGTAATGACGTGTCCTGGCCTCATTCTCTCCCCCAAACTGAAGCAGGGTTTCCGCTGGGTGGTGATGGACGTCAACTACACGGAAGGAGATCGGGTGATCGAGCTGAACACCCCGGAGGAAATCTACGACCTTGCCGCCTTGCTGCGCGACAACGAGCGGTTCGTCGTGGAATCCATATGGGCCCGCGCGACGGGCGAGCAGTGCGCTGCTGTGGCCACGTCGCGCCTGCACAACATTGCCGGCAAGTACACGGGAAAGGACGATCCGGTGATGCTCGTGCGGGTGCAAATGAACTTTCCGGCTGCGGGCGAGGTCCTCGCTCCCTTCGCCATCGGCCACTTCGTAGCTGGGGGCATGCGGGGCTCGCACAACATGCCCCTGATGCCCGTGCCTCTGAACTCCCCTACCTCCTACTTCGACGGCCCGCCCTTGGTCTCCTGCGCGGCGCTTTGCGTACACGAGGGGAAGTTGACCGAGCCCGTCGACGCTTTCGCGCATCCGTTTTGGGATGCAGTGCGCACCCGCATTTCCGACAAGGCCATCGAGATGCGGAGGCAGGGATTCTCCGGGCCGGCAATGCTACCGATCACCGAGCTCGAATACACTGGCGTGGCGGAGGTTCTGGAGGAGCTGGACAAGAGGTTCTCCGTGCGCCCCGAAAAGAAGGCGGCGCAAGGGCGCCGATAGAAAAGCAGCACAAAGAGCGCCGACATTCGGGCAGCGCGGTTTAGTCGGGCTTGACTTTCCGCGCTGCCGAAGCCTCCCCTATTGCTCGGCGGGCGCGTTCCAGAAGCTCTACTACCTCCTCGTCGGTGGTTTGCCGAAAATCCTCGTAAAATTCTCCCACCGCGCAGAAAAAGAACGGCGTGCTCAGGCACACGAGCTCGTCCACCTCGCCGCGCAACGCCTGAACCGTCTCGGGCGGCGCCACGGGCACGGCAAGCACGAGCCTTTTCGGGTTTCGCCTTCGCAGCCCGCGGACGGCGGCCCGAACCGAGCCGCCCGTGGCAATTCCGTCGTCCACGACGATCACGGTCCGGCCCTCGACCGGAACCGCCGGATGCCCTTGGCGATACATGGCCTGCCGGCGCCGGATTTCCTCCAGTTCGACCTCGATCGCCCGCTGCAGATAGTCCTCGGGCACCTGCAACATGCCCAGCACCTCTTCGTTCAGGACGCTCTCTGGATGATCTCCGTCGCAGACGGCGCCGATGCCCAGCGCGGGTTGTCCCGGCGCACCCAGCTTGCGGACCAACACCACGTCCAGCGGTGCCCCCAGCGATGCCGCCACCTCGTACCCCACGACCACTCCGCCGCGCGGCAGGGCAACCACGACGGGAGATTCGCCCTGAAAGCGCAAGAGCTGCGCGGCCAGTTTCTTCCCCGCCTCTCGCCGGTTCTTGAACATTCGCAGCCCGAAGCGCTTAAGCATGGTCCCCCTCGCGCCCTGCGGTCAAGTGGCGACAAAACCACTCCCGCGCCAGCCGCGCCACTTCGTCCAAAGCCCCCGGCTCTTCGAAGAGGTGTCCAGCACCCGCAACGACCCGGAGTTCTTTCACACACTGCAGCTCCTCGAATGCCCTCCGGTTCACCTCGAGTACCCACGCGTCCCGCGCCCCGACAATCAACAGCGTCGGCGCTGTAACCCGCTCGAGCGCGTCTCGCGCTAGATCGGGGCGGCCACAGCGCGATACGATCGCTCGGATTCCTCGGTCGCCAGCGGGTTGCAACAGGGCGGCCGCCGCACCCGTGCTCGCCCCGAAGTTCCCAACCGGCAGCCCTCCGACCTCCATGCACTGCCGCACGTATGCTCGTGCGGCTTGCAGGCGTTCCGCGAGCAACCGAATGTCGAAAACCTTGTCGCGGCGATCGGCCTCGCGGGGGCAGAGCAGGTCGAACAACAGCGTCCCCAAGCGCTCGCGGCGCAGAAAGCGCGCGACGAACTGATTCCGCGGGCTGTGGCGACTGCTCCCGCTGCCATGTGCAAACAGCACGATCCCGCGGGCTCCCGGAGGCACTGCGAGCAATCCCTCGAGTTCCGCGCCGTTGACCCGGATCTGGATCGGCTCCTCGCGCTCGTGATCCTCCATGGCCCCCCTTTGCGTCGCGCCAAGCTGGACCCTTTGTTCACGACGCCGCGTCTTTTGCAATGCGCGCAGTTTCCCTCGCCCGCAAGCTCACTGGAGATACAGGTCGAGTCCGCGGGCCGCGCAAATCTCCTTCAACTGCCGCAGCGCGCGTGCCTCCAACTGGCGAATGCGCTCTCGGCTCACTCCAAACCGAATGCCGATTTCCTCGAGGGTTTCCGTGCGGCTGCTGTCGAGGCCAAAACGATGCCGCACGATCTCGGCTTCGCGAGGCGGCAGTTGTTCCACTGCCTCTAGCAGGTGCTCGCGAAGGTCTGCGCTGATCACGTAATCCTCGGGCTCCACGCTTCCGCCCGCGAGCATGCCTTCCAGCGGGCGGTTGCTGTCCTCGTCCAAAGGATGGTCCGTAGAGACGTACTGAAACGCCTGGCTCATCCTCTCGACTTGTTCCGGATCCAGCTCGCCAATCGCCTGTGCCACGGCTTCGTCTTGTTCGCGCTCCAAGCGCCGGCGGAACTGGTTCCAGTGAACAGGAGTCCGAATCAACGCTCCCTGGTTATCCGCAGCGCGCGCGACGTGCTGGCGAATCCACCACACCGCGTACGTGCTGAAGCGGACGTTGCGGTCCGGCTCGTACTTCTCGATTGCGCGAATCAATCCGAGCCCGCCTTCTTGAGCCAAATCCAAAAACGACAACGTCGGGTGGCGATAGCGGCGGGCGAACATCGCCACGAGCCGCACGTTGGCCCGGAACATTTCGTCGCGATACGCGCGGTATTCCCGCAGTGATCCTTCCAGCTCCCGGACGAACCGCACGAGCCGGGGCTTGGGTACTCTCAGGCCTCGCCGGAGACGCGCGTCCTCGAGCAGGCGCCGCGCGTACCGCAGCACCGCGACCGCCTCGCGCTCGCGGAAATCTTCTTCCGGATCGACGAGACCACGGGTGATATCAGCCAGCGCAGCCTTGGTGACCCGCGGAATGCTGCGGAGAACTCGCCGCACCTTCCGGCGCGCCCTGGCAATCTGGCGCGCGAGGCGGTCCTCTTCCTCCCGCGTGAGCAGCGCCGTTTGCCCCACCTCGGCAGCAAAAAGGCCCTCCACGTCGACCCCGGCGGTCGCTTCCCCGAACTCCGGCTCGCCGTCCTCGCCAAAAAACACCTCGCCCTCGCCGTTCGCCCGGCATTCCACCATCGGCGCCAACTGGGTCTCGCGCTCTTCGTTGAAGTCCCTCGGTTCGAACATCGCAATTTGTATGACGCAAGCGCTCGGCGAAAATTCAACGAAAGTACTCCGTCCCCTAGCGCTCGGCAACCCCGGCGTTTCGAACCCCGCCCGTAAAGCCACGTCCGGGCCGCTCGCCCCTTTCGGGTGTGGAGGCAAAGGCACCAGGTGCCTCGCACCCCTACGGCGCCCGGTCTCCGCCGCGTGCCCCACCCCGCAACCGCTTGCGGTCCCGGCGGCCGGTTCGTCCGGCCGCGGCGCCGCTCCGTTCCCTCCATTGGCGCAGCCTGCTCCGGAGGTAGCTCGGGTCCAAGGCAAGGGCGCGACAGAGATTCGCAAACGAAAAAGGCCAATCATCCGGCGCCGCGAAAATCCACTCCTCCGCTTCGCGATACAAGCGGCGCTCGCGAGTCGTCGCGGTCAGGGCGTAGCGGAGAAAGGAGTGAATCGCCTGGGCCAACACCGCTACAGCTAACCGGCGCTCCGGAAGGGCGATGTCCGGATGGCGGTTCTCGATCTGAGCGGGAAGCAGGAGTGCCGCGGGCGGCCACGGACTGGCTTCGCATCTCCGGCCACGCGGATTCGACGGCATGGACATCCCTCCGCGAAGGGATGCGAGCAATCCCCAAGCCCCACCATCCCC
Organism: Myxococcales bacterium; assembly: GCA_037440145.1. GTDB lineage: Bacteria > Desulfobacterota > Binatia > HRBIN30 > BPIQ01 > JBBIUR01. The sequence goes on from JBBIUR010000140.1 coordinate 5,639, forward strand.
CCCTGCCGTCGCAGCTTTCCCCGCAAAGCCAGCGCATGCCTGAGAATGCCCGGTTCTTCCCCCTCCCGTTTCTACCAGAGCTCTTTGCAGGCCCCGGTTCTCATATTTGCTCGTGCGACCGAATCAGCGCCAATGCGGTGTCCGGGTCCGGCGCGGCGCGGAGGTCGCGGCGGAAAACCGACGAGCGCAGCAATAGCGAGAGGGCCGAGAGAAAGCGGAGATGATCGGTGGTGACTCCGGTGGGAGAAAGGACCAGGGCGACGATGAAAATCGGGACACCCGCGCTCGTGCGGTACACCGGGGGAGACGACGAGACTGCCAGGGCGCTCAGGATTCGATCGATGCCATCGAGGCGGCTATGGGGAATGCTGACGCCGATATCGACCATCGCCGTGCTAGCGAGCCGCTCGCGCTCGCAAACCGCTCTGACCGCCGCTGCTTCCAAGGAGGCCGGCAAGCAGCCGGCCTCGACCAGCACCCGCATCAGCCCTGCCACCGCCGACTCAAAGTCAGGCCACGAAGCCTGGGTAACGATCGCGCCAGCGTCGAGGGCGTCGCTCACTCGCATGCCAGAAGCATGTAACTCGAACCGGCATGCGATGAAAAGAGCCCGCGCGGCCCTACTGCTTTCCCCGACCGCTGCCGACGGCCCTGCTGCGCTCACTGCGCCATGAGGCGGAGCACCAGACCGGGCAAATCCGCAGCATTCGGGCCTCTGCCGTCGCCGTTCGGGTCGCTCTGGCAATATCGGGTGTCGAAAATAGCTTGCACTAGCCCGCCGATCTCGGCTGCGGGAGGATCGACGGTGCCACTGCAGTTCGCGTCCTCCGGCCCGGCGGGTGTCGGGGTGATCGTCGGCGTCCGCGTCGGAGTTCGCGTGCGCGTCGCAGTTGGAGGCGTCCGGTTTGGGGGAGTCGGCGTCGGGGTCGCGGTCAGCGTCGGGCTGGGAGTCGGTGCGCCGCAGCCAGATAGAGCCGGATTCGCTTGCTCGGTGCGGTCAGGGGTGAACCTGGCCGTACTTTCGATGAAAGGCGGGCTGTCAATCCCGGGGTAAACGCCGCGGAAGACCAAGACGATCGCGCCCGTGGAAACGTCCGCTTGCAGCTCCCCGCCGATCTCGATTCGATTCACCCCGGTCACAGCGACGGAGCCCGCATCGCCCAAAGCCGTGACTCGTGCCCCGTTTCGCACCGCTGCCACGCACCCCTACAAGCTCACGTCGCCCCCAGCCCCACCCGGGCTGGGGCCGTCTGCGCGAATTACACTTCCGCTCTCGACCACTACTGCGGAATCGCGGCGCCCGCTCGAGCGAATGCTGACTCCCTGAGCCTCGGCACCGCTCGCGTCGATCGTCGCGCCCGCGAGGACGATCGCTCCGGGCGCTCCCAGTTCGATGCTCCCCCCGAATGCTCCAGTGCCTCTCCCTAGGGCCAGCAACACGGCGCCAGTTGAAGTCGAGATCCCGCCGTTCCCCGACACCCCACAGGTCACCGAGACCTGCCCGCCGGTGGCGTCCTCGCCAACAGCACTCGATACGTCGATCGTTCCGCCAATTGTGCAGTCCCCGGTACTGGTCACATCCACATTGCCTCCGTCGCCGCCCCCCTCTTCGAAACTGCTGCCGCCGGTGGCGGACACGACTCCGTAAAGCGAGACCGTTCCAGACCCGTTCGCTTGAAATGGGTCCCCCGCGGTCACGGACACATCGCCCCCGAACCCAAACCCTTGCGAGACGCCCGCGTCGATGACTTTCGCCGTTCGCCGGTCCGCAGCTCCCAGGACGACGTTGCCTCCCGCCTCGATGTCAATGTCGCCCCCGTCGCCATTCGATCCGGATGCGCTCAGCAGGCCCGCAACAATTACGTCCTCGGTAGCGGTCAAGCCGATCGAGCCACCGCTCTCGGAGGCCATCGCATCCGCGAGAATGCTGCCGCTTACTTCCACCCGACTCCCGACGATATCCACGCTTCCTGCAGGAACACCCGAGACATCGATCGTGCCCCCGATGCTCACAACCTCCGCCGCGTCCACGGACACCGAACCACCTCCGGTACCCGCGGCGCCCTGGGCCGTTACCCTCCCGCCGGCCTCCACGATCACGCGGCCTGCCCGAATTTCGTAAGATCCCGAGCCCCCGTCGAGCGCACCGCCCTGCGATACCCGAAGCTCCCGCTCTCTGAAGTCGAGAACAGCACCGTCATCCACCGAGATTGAACGGGTGACGACGCAGGGGTCATCACTTGGGGCGCAGATCTCATCGGCCGTGCTGACAGCATGCGCGCGGCTCCAGAACAATGCCGCGAGTGCCCCAGCCAAGGTGAGTCTCTCTGCCGCCGCGCGCAAGAAAGCCATGGAGGAAGCGCCATCTATAGCCAACGCAACCCCCGAACTCAAACTCGGCGTCGCGGTTCCGCCCCGACCCCGTGGCCAGAGCACCGCTACGAGTGGAACCGATCCGCACACCCACAACGGCAGCACGGCAGCGTACGGCCCCCGTACAGGTCTGCGCGGTGCTGGCGGCGAGCACAAGACCAGGGGCCCGTTCTTTCATGGATCCACATCCAGTGCGCCAAACGGTAGCCCTGGCGCATGGTGCCGGGTCGCCCGCGGAAAAAGCGCTGAAAACGCGCCCAAAAACAACCCTCTCGACCGATGCCCGCTGGCCGTGCCGAGGCCGAAGCCACCCGCTCCGCGCCAGGCGCCGCACCTGCAGCCCTATCTGGCATAGCGCTTGCGCGTGTCGCCCACCGCGATTGCGCGGCGGAGGTGAGCGGAAATGCGGAGAGTGCTGGCGATGGGAAAGTGGTCAAAGGAGCAGAAGCGGTGGCTTGTGGTGGTGGCCTTCCCGCGCAACGCAAGCATTGAGGCGGCGGGCAAGGGCAAGACGCCGGCCCGCCAGCCCAAGCGTCCATCGTAGACCCCCACGTAAAGCCCCCCATGGCAGCGCCACCTGGCGGGGACCTCTGAGCACTCCGCCAGGTGGCCCCCTCCCGTTGGCGGTCGCGGTGCGAGGCGCGGCACAGCCCACAGGCTCCGAGCGGCTGTGCCCCGACACGCGTTGGGAGAAGGCGATCCCGCTGGGGTCGCTCAGGCGCCGTCGCGGGCCCTGCGCTGGCGCGCCACCGCGCGCCGGTGCTCTTCGTACGTCCGGGAGAACTCGTGGGTGCCGTCCGCACGCGCCACGAAATACAGGTAGTCTACGGCAGCTGGGCGAACGGCCGCTTCCAGCGATGCCAGGCCCGGGTTGCATATTGGGCCCGGGGGCAGTCCGGGCCGGAGGTATGTGTTGTACGGGGATGCCGATTGAACTTCCTCAGCGGTAACCGGTCCGGGGGGCCTGTTCTTGCCGTAGACCGCCGTGGGGTCCGACTGGAGCGGCATCCCGATGCGGAGCCGGTTATGGAACACGGCAGAGATCAGCGGCCGCTCGGAATCGCGGCCCGTTTCCTTCTCGATTAGCGAGGCGAGCGTCACCATTTCGTGCAGGGACAGTCCCAAGCCGATTCGCTCTTCGTCGAGGCGCCGCACGGCGCTGTAAAACCGATGAACCAACAGGCGCAGCACGTCCTCGGGCCGGGTTCCGAGAGGAATCGCATAGGTGTCGGGATAGAGGTACCCTTCCAGGCCTGTGCGCGGCATGTCGAGATCCGCCAGTAGCTCAGGAGAGCGCGCAACACACTCGAACACGTCGACGCCGCCGAGGCCCGCAGCGGCCAGCACTTGCACCACCTCGCGGGCGGGGAGTCCTTCTCGCACTGTCACGAGCCGCAGCGTGGCGGCAACCGATTGGAGCTCTTGGAGCACCTCTTTCGGCCAAACGGTTCCCTCGAACTGGTAGTCTCCCGCCCGAACTCTCCGATCTGCACCGCGCAGCCTGGCGAGGATCTCGAGGGCAACCGACGACCGCACGACACCCCGACGCTGGAGTTCGCGAGCGACCGCGCGAAAGCTAGAGCCCGGCTCGGCTCGGAAGACCACGCCAGGAGGTGGCAGTTGCACCGGCGCGAAAGCCCAAACGGCCAGGCCCAAACCCACAAAGGCAATCGCCGCCCCGACGCGAACCACGCGGCGCGGCTGCCGTCCTCTTGCGCGTTCGGCTCCGGCACGTGGCTGGGTCCACAACATCGGCCACCTTGCGCACCATCAGCCTGCCCGCCGCCGCAAGGCTCAGAAATCGTTGTAATCCAGAACGTCCACGATCAGCCGAGCCACATCGTTGCTGGGCTGCGAGTCTCCTCCGGGACCCACCACCGTCAACCACGCCCCGCATCGCTCCGGTGACTTCTTGGCGGCCGAGAACACCAAACGAGACACTGCAGACAGCTCAGCCAACCCGATTCGAACTCCCCGCGCTGGCACCACCACCGTATTTTGCACCCCCGGGGTCACCGGGTCGAAATCCGGGTCCCCGAGCCGAACTCCAGCACAACTGCCG
>JBBIUR010000141.1:0-5393 GCA_037440145.1 Myxococcales bacterium
ATGCCTGAACGCCGGGCGAGAGAAAAGCATTGCTGCTGCGACCGCAAGGGCGCTTGAAAGAACGCCTCGCCGGAGGCATGCAAGCGGGCGTTCGCCTGCCCGCGGCTCGGCGTGCCCGCAGTCCCGGGGCGCAAGCAGAGGAGGGAACAATGGCAGGAGAAATTGGCCTCTTCGAAGCCATGGCCACGATGCGGGCAATGCGCCGGCTGCGGCCCGACCCAGTGCCGGACGAACTCATCTGGAAGGTGCTCGAGGCAGCCACCAAAGCCCCGAGCGGGGGAAACCGCCAGCCGTGGCACTTCGTGGTCGTGCGGGATGCGGCGACGAAGAAATTCATCCAAGAGCGGTATCTCGCTGCCCTACAGCAGTACGCCGAAGCGGGGATGAAGGCGCTCGCAGAAGGCAAAGTCCGCCTATCGGCCGAAGACGCTGAAGCCCAAATGCGCACCGCCCGAGCTGGATTCTATCTCGCGGAGCACCTGGCTGAGGTACCCGTGCTCGTCCTTGTCGGCGCGGACCGCGATGCGGCACTCGATGTGGGCGGGTCTGTTGGCGAGGTAAGTGGGGTCTACGCATCTGTTTACCCTGCGGTGCAGAACCTGCTGCTCGCCTGCAGGGGGCTTGGGCTCGGGGCGGTTTTGACGACCCTACATCTCCTCTACGAGGAAGAAATCAAAATGCGCCTGGGAATTCCGCCGCGGATTTTTCTGGCTGCCATGATCCCCGTGGGGTACCCCGAGGGTCGTTTCGGCCCTGTCCGACGCCGGCCGGTCGAGGAAGTCACCCACTGGGAGCGATGGGGAGAGCGCCGGGCGCGTCCCGGCTGAGACGCCACGAGCGGGAGGAAAAGCGCGAGGGCAAACGGCGCCGGACTCGCTACCGGAGCGTCTGGTCCAGATGCCCGTGCAGAGGGATTCGGCCGGCAGTCGCGCGCAGGGGCGCTGCTCGCACATGGCGAAAGGGCGGAAGAGAGGGCTTTTTTGCCGCCGGGGATTATGGGCAGTGGATCGCACGACCCGCTTTAGGCCCCGATGTGGGCACCGAGCCCATCGCTCGCGTCGCGGGTTCAGGAGCGCTCCCTTGATCCCATCCGCTTCGCCAGCTAAAGGCGGGCGACACGAGGGTTGCACAGTGAAGATCGCACCCGGATCGGGAATCGACATTCCATCCCTCCTGCTGGTGGAAGACGATCCGGATGACGCCGAGCTCACGCAGCGGGCACTGGCGCGGGCTGGCATCGGGAATCGGATGACGGTGGTGAGCGACGGCGAGGCGGCAATGGAAATCCTGTACCGCCAGGCGATGACAGGAAGCGACGAGGTTGGACTCATCCTTCTCGATCTCGGGCTACCCAAACTCGACGGCCGCGAAGTGCTCCGGCGCGTCTGGGAAGATCGCCGGCTGCGCGACATCCCGGTGATCGTGCTCACCGGATCGGCAAAAGAAGAGGACATGCTGCGCAGTTACAAGTCCGGCGCTGTCGCCTTCCTCCGCAAGCCCGTCGATGTGGACCGCCTCCTGCGCGCCGTCGGCGAGCTCCACGGCTACCGCCTCCTGATCGCCCGCGTTTCATCTTAGGGGACGTAGTTTCACTTACGCGGACGTCCCCTTCTCCTCCCGGCAATCCGGCAATCGCGGGCGGCAGAGATCGCGTGCCAGGATGCGCTTTCGGCTCGCGGGGCGAACGGCCGCACCGTTGGCCCGTGCAGCACCGCGCGGAGGCGCCGGGCCCTCGCGTCCGAGCACCTTGCGGTACTCTGCGGGGGGTCTCTGTCGGCTCCGGTGCCGCGGGCGCTCCTGCGCTCTGCACACTGGCGGCGCGAGCAGTTCCAGAAGTGGCGGAGCCGCGAATGGACCGCCTACCAGCCCGAGTAAACCGCGCAGGTGCGGCCCGGGCACAGTCGGCGCGTTCCGCGGCATCCGAGCGGTGCTTCTCGGTGGGCTGCGCGCGGGAGCAAGAGTGAAATGGTGCAATGCTGCAGCGCGCCTCGGAGTGCGGCTCTCCGATGAGGTACTGCTTGAGAGCAAAGAGACATGCTCCGGGCGGGGAGGGAGTCTTCCCGCTGGGCAAGGCGCGGTATAAGAACCGCCCGTGCGGTTCCATCGCCGGAGCGTACTTGTCCTGGGGCTTGCCGGAAGCGCGGCCTTGGTGCTCTGGTTCGCCCGGCGCCGGCGCGCGAGTGGATTTCGCCCCACACTCGAGGAAGCGGCTTCTGCAGCCGCGTGGCTCCGGGAGCACCCGGTGATCGACGCGCACGCGCACCCCGGCCGCACCTTCGTGCGCGGCGCCAGCAAGCTCTCGCTGCCGCTTCGCCTGTATGCTGCGCTGGGAACCTTTGAGGAGAGAACCATTCGGGACATGGTGACGGGCGGTCTCGGCGCAGCGGTTTTCGCAGCGGTCTCGGACTTTCCCGTACTGGGCCTTTCCCGGTCGGGACTCCGGCCGGTCCGCGAATTCGATCGCGGCGAGGCCCTCCGGTCCTACCAGACCCAAATGCGCAACCTGCACGCACTGGCGGCGCGAGGGCTCATTCGCCTCGCAGAGGACCACGCCGCCCTGACTCAAGCCGGAGCGAACGCTCGACCTGCGGCAATTCTCGGCGTCGAAGGCGGGGATTTTCTGGAGGGAAAACCAGAGCGGGTAAAGAGAGCCTGGGAAGATGGTGTCCGCGTCATCGCGCTCGTGCACTATCGGCCCAACGAGCTCGGAGACGTTCAGACCGAGGAGGCGCGGAGCGGAGGCCTCACCGAAGCGGGCCGGGCCGTCGTACGCGAGATGAACCGCCTCGGCATTCTCGTCGACATCGCGCACGCCTCCGAGGCCACTGCGCGCGGCGTCCTGGACGTATCGACCAAGCCAGTTCTGCTTTCGCACACGCACGTCTACCGAGAAAACTCTGCGCCGCGCTCCTTTCCCGAGAACCGCTTCGTCTCGCTCGGCCTCGCGCGCGATGTCGCTGCCTCCGGCGGCCTCATTGGAGCCTGGCCCGCGGGCATCGGCATCTCGGATCTCGAGGGGTTCGCACGGCGAATCGCCGAACTCGTTGTGGCGGTGGGCATCGATCACGTGGGCCTGGGAACCGACATGGATGCCAATTTCCGACCCGTCCTTCGAACGTACGCCGATCTTCCCCTGCTCCTCATCACCTTGCGCCGCGCGGGCTTTTCGGACTCCGAACTGTTAAAAGTGCTCCGCGCCAACTTCATCCGGCTGTTTGCCCGGAAGTGACGGGACCCAGGGGAGCGCGGCAACAGACTTTGCGGTGCGCCGCAGCGCCGGATCACACCAGGATATGCCACTTGTCCGGGCTCGCTCCTGCGGCGAACCCGGATCGTCGTTGACAGCCCGCGAGCGAAGCGTAAAGGAAATCAAGCCACGTTCTGGCGCTGCATGATCATTGGCGTCCCCCGAGAGATCAAAGCCGAGGAAAACCGCGTCGCGATCACGCCGAGCGGCGTAGCAGCACTGGCAGCGCATCGGCACACCGTGCTCGTCGAGCGCGGAGCCGGCCTTGGCAGCGGCATTCCGGACGCGAAGTACCGCGCCGCGGGCGCGCGGATTGTGAACCGCCGCGACGTCTGGGAAAGATCCGACCTGATTCTCAAGGTCAAAGAGCCGCTGCCTTCGGAGTACCGCTTCCTGCGCCCGGGGCTGGTCCTGTTCACCTTCCTCCACCTGGCCGCAAACGAAAGCCTCACGCGGACGGTGCTGGCCCGCAAGGTGACAGCGATCGGCTACGAGACGATCGAACTGGATGACGGCTCGCTGCCGCTGCTCGCACCCATGAGCGAGGTGGCTGGCAGGCTGGCCATCCAGGTAGGCGCCTGGTGTTTGCAAGCGCAAAATGGTGGAAGCGGCGTGCTCCTGAGCGGTGCCTCGGGCGTGCGTCCGGCAAAGGTCGTCATTCTCGGCGCCGGCATTGCCGGCTCGAACGCCTGTCAGGTCGCGGTCGGCGTCGGGGCGCACGTGAGCATCATCGATCGCAACCCAGCCAAGCTCCGGTACGTCCACGACATCCTTGGCGGCCACGTGACGACTGTGATGTCAAACCGCGCCAACATCGAGGAAGAAGTGCAGAGTGCCGATCTGGTGATTGGGTCCGTCCTCGTGCCGGGCGCCAAGGCGCCGCGCCTGATCTCGCGCAAGCTGGTGCGAGCGATGCGGCCGGGTTCGGCGATCGTGGACATCTCCATCGATCAGGGAGGGTGCGCGGAAACCTCGCGGCCGACAACGCACGACCGGCCCATCTACGTCGCCGAGCGCGTGGTGCACTACTGCGTCACCAACATGCCGGCCGTGGTGCCCTACACCTCGACCTTCGCGCTGACGAACGCGACGCTTTCTTACGCGCTCGAGCTCGCCGACAAGGGGGTTCGCCGCGCCCTCGAAGAAAACCCGGCACTCGCCCGGGGGCTCAACGTGATGGACGGGAACGTCTATCACAGGGGCGTAGCCGAGGCCTTTGGGATGCGCGCCGCTAGCCTTTGAGCGGCACGAGGATCCGGCCTTCGGCAGGAGCGGGCTGCGCCACGCGCCGGCGCAACCCCACCGGTGCAGCGCGCGGCGGACGCTACCCGCCGAAATGATCTTCCAGGTCCTCCACCAGCTCCTCGACGCCGAGGCGCGCCAGTTCCTGAGCCCGCAACCAGCGCGGGCCGGCGCGCCAGAACATCCACCACTGAAACAGGTTCAGCGCCAGGGGACGTTGCGTCCGGTCGAAGGAGCGCTGCCAAACGATCGCCCCCGAGCCCGTGAGCACGACCTTCAGCGCAAAGGAAACCGAAGCGGGCCGCTCGACTCCCACGTCTGTGCCGACGCGCTCGACAAACCGAGACACGGTGCCGTACAACACCGCATCGGCTCCGGTGGCCTGCCCGAGGGCTCGCGCGCGAACCTCCAGGGGTTGACTGGCGTCGATGCCGCGCAGCGCCTCCGCGACCGCGAGGTCCGGCACCAACCGCCACCGCGGCCGGGCGGAAAGCACACCGTAGAGCTGTGCCGTGAGGATCCGAGCCGCATCGGCGGTCAAGCGCGGCTCCGGCTCTCCCACCGCGCTGCCGGCTGGCGCGGCCGGCTCGACCGGCATCACCGCGAGCACCTCCACGGCGGGCAGCTTCTCAGCGCCCGCTCTGCGGCGGAGCGCTCCACAGCCGGCAACGGCGGTCGCCACCGCGAGCACCGCTGGAACCAAGAGCCACCCGCCCGTGGCTCGGCGCCCTCCCACCGCGGCGCGCCCCGCGCGCTCAGCCATCGGTTTTGATGCCGAGCTCGCGCAGCTGCCGCAGATCAACGGGGCTCGGCGCTTCGGTCATGAGGCAGACCGCCTTCTGGGTCTTGGGGAATGCAATCACGTCCCGCAGCGAGCTCGCCCCGCACAGCAACATCGCCAACC
>JBBIUR010000141.1:5403-9953 GCA_037440145.1 Myxococcales bacterium
CGCCGTGCGGCGGCGCGCCAAACGAGAGTGCATCGAGCAAAAATCCGAACCGGCTTCTCGCCTCTGCCTCGCTCATCCCAAGCAAGGCGAAGATGCGCTGCTGCAGCTCGGGTTCGTGAATGCGGATGCTGCCACCACCCAGCTCGACGCCGTTTACGACGACGTCGTATGCCTGTGCGCGCACCGCCAGAGGCTCGCTTTCCAGGCGAGGCAAATCCTCCTCTCGCGGCGCGGTGAAGGGGTGGTTCACCGACACCAGGCGCTGCTCGTCCTCGCTGTACTCGAAGAGCGGGAAATCGGTGATCCAAGCGAACGCGAAGCGATCGCTCGGGATTGCGTCGAGGCGCGCCGCGATGTGCAGCCGCAGGTGAGCCAGCGCATCGTTCACGATGCGCGGCGCGTCCGCAACGAAAAGCAACACGTCTCCCGGCCGCGCCCCGCAAGCGGTCTCGATCGCCTCGCGCTCCGCAGGCGCAAAGTACTTCGCGATCGGAGACTGCCAGCCATCCTCTCCCACCCGCGCCCAAGCCACCCCCTTCGCCCCGTGCGGCGCTGCGATGGCCGGCAAGGCGTCCAAGTCCCTGCGCGAGAGCCGGTCGCCTTCGGGAACGGGGAGCACCTTGACGATTCCGCCGCCTCGCACCGCGTCGCGGAAGGCCTGAAACTCCACGTCGCGGACGAAGCGGGATATGTCCCGCAACTCGAGTCCGAAGCGCAGATCCGGCCGGTCCGTGCCGAAGCGGTCCACCGCCTCGGCGTATGTGAGACGCGAAAACGGAGCGCCGATCAAGATCCCGCGCAGAGCGAAAGCGCGCTGCAGCATGCCCTCGACCAGGGCAAAAATGTCTTCCGGCCTGGCGAAGGACATTTCGATGTCCACCTGCGTGAATTCAGGTTGCCGATCCGCCCGAAGGTCCTCGTCGCGGAAGCAGCGCGCGATCTGGAAGTACCGATCGAAGCCGGCCACCATGAGGATCTGTTTGAAGAGCTGCGGCGACTGGGGCAGGGCGTAGAAAGCTCCGCGGTTCACGCGGCTGGGCACGAGATAGTCGCGTGCTCCTTCTGGCGTACTGCGCGTCAGCATCGGGGTTTCCACTTCCACGAACCCCCGCTCGTCCAGGTAATTCCGGATCGCCAGAGCGAGTCGGTGCCGAAGAAACAGGTTTGCCTGCATTTCCGGACGGCGCAGATCCAGGTAGCGGTACTTGAGCCGCGTGCTCTCCGCCACCCCGCTCGCGTCGTCCAGAGAAAACGGCAGCGGCTTGCAGGTGTTCAGCAACCGCACCTCCCCAGCCACGACCTCGATTTCTCCCGTGGGCAGATTCGGGTTCACGGTCTCCGGGCTGCGCAGGGCTACCTGGCCGCGCACGGCGACGACGAACTCGCTGCGCAGCTCGCGGGCCACCTCGAACGCCGCGCGGCTCCGCTGCGGGTTGAAGACGACCTGCACAACACCTGTGCGGTCGCGCAAGTCCACGAAGATCACACCTCCGTGGTCGCGGCGGCTGTGCACCCACCCCATCACAGTCACCGCCCGGCCGGCGTCGGCTGCCCGCAGCTCCCCGCCGTAGTCGGTGCGGCGCCACTCGCCCAGAGACTCAAGCGCCATGGCCCGTCGCCGGCCGTTCGCATCCGAGGTGGCGCAGCGCCCGCAAGAACGCCTCCGGGCTCTCGGAAAGCGCGACCGCGCAAGGGAAATCGAGCTTCCGCGCCATGTCGCGCACGGTCACCGCACCTCGCCCGATCTCCTGTTCCCCGAGGATCAGCACGTACCGCGCGCCGAGTTTGTCGGCGCGCCGCATCTGGCTCTTCAAGCTCCGGCTTGCGCTTTCCACCTCGACGCTCACCCCGCTCTCGCGCAGGCGGCGCGCCAGCCGGGCTGCCTCGCCTTCCGCCTCGGGACCCAGCGGCGCGACGAAAAATTCCAGGGCGGGTTCCGCGCGATGTTCTCCCGCTGCGATGGAGAGCCGCTCCAGTCCGAACGCCACACCCACGCCTGGCACATCCGGACCCCCGAGTGCCTGCACCAAGCCGTCGTATCGCCCCCCTCCTCCTACCGCGTTCTGCGCCCCGAGCCCCGGCGCTGTGACCTCAAAGGCCGTGCGGCAATAGTAGTCGAGCCCGCGCACAAGCCGCGGCTGCACAACCACCGCGGACCCGGCGCGCGCGGTCAGCGCCAGCACCTGCTCGAAGTGCCGTCGGCACGGAGCGCACAGGTAATCCCGCATCACCGGGGCTTCCGCCATCGCGCGCTCGCACTCCGCGTTCTTGCAGTCGAGCAGCCGCAGCGGGTTCTGCTCCAGCCGCCGCGCGCAGTTCTCGCACAGCTCCGCGACCCGCGTACGCGCGTACCCGAGCAGGGCTTCCCGAAACGCAGGGCGGCAATTGCGGCACCCGAGCGAATTGGCCTCGATGCGGCCGCGGGCCACGCCGAGCTCCCGCAACAGGTCGTCTACCAAGACGATGATCTCGGCGTCGATCGCGGGATCGTCACGGCCGAGAACTTCGGCACCTAACTGGTAGAACTGCCGGTAGCGCCCCTTCTGCGGCCGCTCGCGGCGAAACATCGGCCCCGCGTAGTAGAGCTTCGACACGGGTTCCTTCCGATACAGGCTGTGCTCGACATAGGCGCGCACCACCGACGCTGTGCCCTCGGGTCGCAGCGCCACCACGCTGCCATCGCGGTCTTCGAAGGTATACATTTCTTTTTCCACGATGTCCGTGCTCTCCCCGATGGAGTGGGCAAACAGCGCCGCCCGCTCGGCGATCGGCACGCGGATCTCCCGAAAGTTGTAGCGCTCGAACAGCCGGCGCGCGCACGACTCGATCCAGTTCCAGCGGGTGCTTTCTTCCGGAAGCACGTCGCGGAAGCCCTTCACTGCAGGGATTTTCATTGAGGAAGCTTGCGCCGGGGGTGGCGAGTAGCTATCAGAGGACCTGTACCAAGTCAACGAAACGGTACGGCGGGAGCGGAGATCGACAGAACAGCGATGCGAGGGCGGAATCACTCATCCGGTGGCGCGCGGTCCCCACTCGGTTACCGGGGAGGCGCCCGTGCTCCCGCGACTCGGTGAACCGGTTCCGGTGTCGCAGTTGGGCCGAGCGTTTTCTCCGTGGCGGAAAACCGATCCCCAGGCTTCGAGACGGTACTTCCACCGGGTCTCGGTCGCGACAGGCACGCGCAACGCCAGCGGCCGCACGCAGTCGCCGGTAGCCATCCGCGCCGCAGCAACCTTGCCCGGGCCCTCGCGGGCCTGCGCCTCCCCGCCTTCAGCTTCCTCCTGCTCGCCGCGGTCAGTCCTGTTGTGGCTGGGCGTGGCATCGAGCAGATGAACGGCTTCGAAAGCGGCAGCGCTGCGGACTACGGAACCGCTGGCAACACCGAGATCGTCGGCGAGGGAGCGAGCGCCGCAGCCCCGGCGCGGAGCGGCCTCTTCGCCCTGCTCACCGCTGGAGTGCCTCGAGGGTTCGCCTACGCGACTGCGGCGCTCCCAGGCGCGGCAACAGTCCTGAGCGACGGCATTTGGGCCTGCTTTCTCGATCTGCCGAACGCGCGCCGCCGTATCCGCACGTGGTGGAGCGGCGAAACGCCGTGGATCGAGCTGTTCCTGCGCGCCGACGCAACGGTGGAGCTCCGCTTGGCTGGTGTTCTTGTCGGCGAGTCGACGGTGCCGATGCCGCCCTGCGCGGCGGACTACACGCACTATGAGTTGCTCTACGAAGCGGCCCCACCGCAGGGAAGCGGCAGGATCGAGCTGCGCATCGCTGACGGGCTCGAGTCGCTCGCGGCGACCCACGACTCGAGCGCGGGCATCGATCGCACGCACATCGGCCCTGACAGCGCTTCCGAGCTCGATACGGCGACGGTCGTTTGGGATGACCATACGTTGGGCCGTGCGAGTTCCTTCCCGGGACCGCTGCGCATCGTGGCGCTACAGCTCACTTCCGATGCGAGTCCACCCCAGTGGACGCCCCAGGGTTGCGGGGAGGTGGGCCACTTCGGCTGCCTGATCGAGCGCCCGCCAGACGAAGACGCCAGCGTGCTCACCTCCCAGTTCGCCACCGAGCCATTGCAGGATTCGTTCTGTCACGAGACCGTGGGGTCGCTCGGCATTTTCGGGGAAATGCTCGCCCTGAAGACCATATTTCGGGGCAAGTGGGAAGGCTCCCCGACGCGGGTGCGAATGAGCTTGCGGCCCGAAGCCCAGAGCTGCGGGGGCTTCCAGGATCTGGACTCCATCCGGGAATACGACCTGGAGCCGACGTACGGGACCTTCGCTCGCGTCGAGGAGCGAAACCCGAGAACCGGGGCGGACTGGACCGGGGCGGAAGTCGACCACACCGCGCTCGCGATCGAGAACTCTTTCCTGGGCGGCACAGCTGTGGTTACGCAGGCGCTCTTCGAACTCGCGTACAACGATCTCGGCTTCCCTTCTCCGACACCGAGCCCCACGGTAACCCCCACAGCCACCCGCACCCCGACGCGGACCCCGACGCCAACCCCGACCGCGACGCCGACCGTGACACGAACACCCACCGTCACCGGCACC
>JBBIUR010000142.1:0-9893 GCA_037440145.1 Myxococcales bacterium
GGGGGATGGCTGCGGGCAAGACCACGGGCTCGCGCAGCGTCGCGTCGTAGTTGTCGCGAAATTCGACGGTGTCATGCCGGAGGTCGCGGAGCAGTTCTTCCGCAATTGGCGATAGCCGTGCCTCCGTGTAGCGCATCGCCGCCGGGCTGTCGCCGTCCAGCGAGCCGAAGTTGCCTTCCCCGTGAACCAGCGGATAGCGCAGTGCAAAGGGCTGCGCCATGCGCACCATAGCCTCGTAGGCGGCAACGTCGCCGTGGGGATGGTACTTTCCGAGAACCTCGCCGACCACCGCCGCCGACTTGCGCGGCTTTGCGCCCGGGGTCAGGTGCAGGTTTTGGTACATCGCGTACAGGATCCGCCGCTGCACTGGTTTCAGGCCGTCGCGGACGTCGGGCAACGCGCGCGCCGTAATCACGCTGAGCGCGTACGCGAGATACCGCTCCTCCGCCGCCGTGCGCAGATCGATTTCGCGCACGTTTTCTGCAGAGATGCCATTCATCGAAAACCGACCTCCAGCAGAGACATGTAGGAGCCTCTGCAGCCGGGCGCAACGTTCGGCTCAGCCTGGCGCCCCTCCGGCGTTGCGAGCCAGGACCAGCCACAGCAGGAAAGGCAGCCCGCAGAAACCCAGGATGGCCCAGAAGGCGCCGATGGAGTCGACGAAAACGCCGGAGCGTGTCATGAAGAACGGGCATGCGGCAAAGAGGGCCAGGTGAAAGGCGAACAGGGCGGCAAGACCGATGGCAGCGGCGCGCAGGCGCCTGCGCGCACTGGAAAACCGAGTCGCCGCTACCAGCGCCAGGAAGGGCAAAATGCCGAGCGTCGCAGGCTCCAGGAGCAGTCCGTGGGGAAGCGCAGAACTGCCGCGCGCGAAGTGCACCACAAGAGCGCGCCCGCTTCCGGATACCTGCGCTTCGAAGCCGGTTGCAAGCGCGGTCACATACGGACCCAGCGCCGCCAAGACCGCAGCGTACCAGCGCGCTACTGCCCCTACCCACACGGCAAAGAACAGCGCGGCCCAGGCGACAAATCTAGCTAGGAAGGCCCAAGAACTCACGGCGCACCGAGAGGCTTCCGAGCCAGCGGTTTGCCAGCGCGGTGACCAGCCCCAGAAACAGGACCTGGAAGAAATACTCGTGCAAGTAGTCGAACGCGGGCGGCCAGCGCTCGATGATCACGACGAGCGCGATCAGTCGGGCGATGTTGACCGCGGTGAGCACGGCGGCGCCCAACAGCAGGCCGCGCACCCGCTCCCACGGCCGGGCGGGATACGCCCATACGAAGGCAGCGTAGATCATCAGGACGAAGATCGCGGTGCACTCGTGGTTGATCTCGATCCCGTATCCGCCCGCGACCAGGACATTCCCCTCGCGGCGCAAGCCGGGATGAAAGACGCGCGCGCCAACGGCCACGCATTGGGCTAGGGCGCGTTCGACCCATCCGAGCCGATTCTGGATGGAAAACAGGGTCGCCAGAACGCTGAAGAAGAGCAGCGCGGCGACAAACCGCGCCGCAAAGAGCCAGAACCGGTGCCGGCTATGCCCGGGCCCCGTCCCCGAGGAAGGGGGGCCCGGAGGCTGTCCCCGCGCCGGCCCGATGGCCTTGCGCGAGTGTGAAGGGCGACGAGACACGCGGCCTTTAATGCCGCAGCCCTGCGGGTCGTGCAACTGCGCCGCATTCGCGGGCGCTCCGCCGGGGCGGAGAGGACCGACAGCCCGTTCTCCATTCCGCTTCGCCGCGGCGAGCGGAGCCCGCCTCAATCGCCCTGATGCCTCCGCCCGTACCCTCGCTGGCGCGCATACTCGCGCAGCGCGCGGTGAAGCAGGTGGCGGCCGCGAGACAGCCGGGAGCGGATCGTTCCCACAGGACAGTCGAGTGCGCGGGCGGCCTCTTCGTACGACAGCTCCTGGATGTCGACCAGAAGCACGGCTTCAAGGTACTCGCGCGGAAGAGAGCGGAGCGCTTCCTCGATCTCGCTGTCGAGGACGCGGTCCAGAACGATGTCTTCCGGGTTCGGCGAGGTCCCTTCAACGGAAGCGTGGTCGGAATTGCGGTCCAGCAGGTCCAGCTCCTCCGTGGCGTGCTGCCGGTAGCGATCGCGGAGGCGGCTGCGGAAGGCGTTGTGGGCAATCGCGAGCAGCCAAGCGCGGCAGTTCGTGCCTGGGGTGAATTGTTGCCAGAACCGGAAGGCACGCAGAAAGGTCTCTTGCAAGAGATCCTGTGCCTCGTCGGGGTCCCGCGTCAGGTACAGGCAAGTCGTGTACACAGCATCCATGTGCGGGAGGGCCAGCGCGGCGAACTCCGCGCGCTTGCCTCCCCGCGGCTCTCCCGGCATGCCGCCCTACTTAGCACCAACTGCCGGGGCTCGGAAGAACGCGCGCTCAGGTGGTTTTCGGACTCGCCGTTCGCGCGGTTAAAACCAGCTCGAGCTTTCCCTCCCGATCGAGAGCCTGCAGTTCCCGCCAGCCGCCCACGAGCTTCCCGTCCACGAAGATCTGCGGGAGGGTGCGCATGCCCGTGCGCTCCACTAACGCAGTCCGTGCAGGGTCCGCATCCGTCAGGTCGATTTCTTCGAAGGGAATGCCCTTGTGGCGCAGCAGGTCCTTCGCCCGCGTGCAGTATGGGCAAAACGCGGTTGTGTACACCACGACATTGGGCATGCTCGGGGAACGCTAGCTGTCGAGCCGTGCCCGCGCAAGCGCGGCGCTGCGCTGCCAGGGCTGCGTGAATCAGCCGGCGTCGTTCGCGATCAGTGAGGGCGAGGCACCCACGGGAGCGGGCGCTGCGCCCGTTGACTGCGCCCTGCCGCTCGTCTAGGCGTGCGGCAATGACCGTCGGCGAGGCATTCGAGGAGTTGACCCGCCTGGTGGCCCGCTTGCGCGGTCCGGGGGGATGTCCCTGGGACCGGGAGCAGACGCACGCGAGCATCAAAGCTTATGTGATCGAGGAGGCGCACGAAGTCGCGGAGGCAATCGAGCGGGGCGATGCCGAGGAGTTGAAGCGGGAGCTGGGTGATCTGCTGCTGCAGGTGGTCTTCCACGCGCAGATGGCCAGCGAGGCGGGAACGTTCGACATCGTCGGCGTGCTGCAGGCCATCTGCGAGAAACTGCGGCGGCGCCACCCGCACGTGTTTGGCGACGTCCGCGTGCAGGATTCTCGGGAGGTTCTTCGCAACTGGTCGCGGATCAAGGCGCTGGAGCGCGAGGGCTCGGAAGACCGCTCGGCGCTTGCGGGCCTGCCGCGCAGCATGCCCGCGCTGCTGCGGGCTCATCGGCTCGGGGAGAAGGCCGCACACGTGGGCTTCGACTGGCGGCGCCCGGAGGAAGTGATGGAGAAGATCGGCGAGGAGATGCGAGAGCTCGCGGCAGCTGCGCGGAGCGGGGATCCGACGGCGGTCGAGAGCAAGCTAGGCGACCTTCTGTTTGCGGCGGCGAACTTCGCGCGCCTTTGCGGCCTCAATGCGGAAGACGCACTCGCGCGTGCCGCCGATCGGTTTGCCGAGCGATTTCGGAAGATGGAGGCGTGGTTCCGCGACCGCGGGAAGGACATCCGCAGCGCTTCGCTCGCCGAGCAGGAAGCCGTCTGGCAGGAAATCAAGAACGCCCGCGCGTGAGGCCGGCGTGTCGCGGCTCTAGTGGCGGTGTTCCGCCGCCTCGGGTCTGCCGGCTCGTTGCGCTTCGCCAGCGTCTCCCCGAGCCGCCTCCCCGGCTTTTTCTGTGCCCGCATGCGCGTGCTCCATCCCGCAGCCGTGCCCGTGGTGGCCGCCGCTCAGCTCGGCGAGAAGCGCGTCTTGCAAGACGACGTGCTCCTTCAGGCGAGCGATGAGCCGCTGCGGGTCTTCCTCGCTCGCAATCGCCGCGCGGCTTGCCTCGAGTTGCGAGCGCAGCGCCGCAATGCGCTTTTCCCGCTCTTCTGCCTTGCCGCTGACCACCTCGACCGCCTGGCGTGCCATTCCTACGTGGTGATCGATGACCAGCCCGGCGGCACGGCGCGCGGTGGTACAGGAGGAGAGGGCAGCGAGCACTGCGAGGGTGAACCAGAGATGGCAGACTGGGCCAGTCGCGGCACGAGTGGGCGATCCGATCATGGCACCCCTCCTCTGCGAGCTCGGGCCAGCCCGGTCCCGTATCCGCAAGCCGCAGGGCCTCCGGTTCTCACTGTTTTTCCGGGGCCTCCGCGATGCGGTCCACGAGAATCACGCCGGTGCTCGGATAGTACTTCCCGCGGACTTCGACGTGTTTTCCGTGAAGTTCCGCAGAGTTGATTCTCGCGAGCACTTCCTCCGTTCCGGCGAGGAGGGGGTGGATCATGCTGCCCCCGTCCATGGCCAGCGCGTGGCGATGCCCCTCTTTCGCGCAGGCCGCCATGGCCTCGCTCCCGCCCTTTAGGTCGCATCGGAGACAGACGAGTTTGCCCGGGAACGTGCCGACCCGGTCGCCGACTCCCGGGTAGAACTTCGCCATGCCCAGTACCGAGCCTCCCGACTCCGGGGCGCCGCGCCCGTGGGTGTGCTCTTCTGCCCCTGCTGCGGTCCCCGCGACTGCTGCGAACCCGATGGCGACCATGAGACCGACGAACGTTGCAAAGCTTTTCATAAAAACGGCCCTCCTCGTTTGCTGCGCTTTGCGCAGCGTTGTTTTGTTTCTCGCATCTGCGCGCGGGGCGTTCTTGCGCACACCTCGCGCCCCGTGCGCCTTTCTGCCCCCATCTCGCTTCATTGCCACAGCGCGGGCGGACTCGATCGCCACTCCCCGCGGGGCTGGGGCCCAGCTTGTGCCGGCATGTTCGTCCAAAGGGATTTGCTCCCGCCGGCGCCGACGAGCCCGGCGGCTGCTTCCCGCATGGCCTGTGCGGCTACTTGATGCCGATCCCACCACCGGAATCCCTCGCGCCACCAAAGCGGCAGGGCGAAGAGGTTGGTGGTCAACGGTGCTTGTCGCCTGTTGAAACTGGTCCGGTACGTGACTTTTCCCGTCGCGACTTCGACCAGGGCGAGGGAAAAAGCCACCGCCGCCGGCTCCCGGCTGCCAAGCCACGAGCCTGACCGCTCTTCGTATCGGGAGACCACTCCCATCAATACCTTGCCCGCCTCCGCTTTTTGACCGAGCTCGACCGCGAGTTCCGCGTCGTACCGGTCCACCTGAATCGGGTTCGCTGCTGCGATTAGCGCCAGGCTCTCTTCGTATGGTACCGGGGCAGCGCCCAGTTCCCGGAGGCTTCCGTGGAGCAGCCGGCCCAGTTCGATGCCCGTACCGGGCGGCACGTCGCCCGCCTCCAGGTGCTCGCCCGTCAGGTGGCACATGACGTGGTTTCCGTACCTCGGCAGGCAACTGCCGTCGCGCAGCGGCAGCACCAAGACGCGATCTGCGCCTGTGAGCAGCGGGCGATACCGAGCGCTTGTGCCGTCAGTCTCGCGCTGCCCGGACTCCTGGCGCGCGCTGCACGCCGCCAGGGGCAGGCAAGTCCAGAAGGCAGCGAGCCCAGCCGCGAGCGCGGGCAGAAATCGGGACGGGAACGATGCCGGCCGCTGCGCGCGCCGAGTCACGGCGAGACCCCTCCCGGGATGTCCGTCGCGCCGGGCTTCCGCCGGTCGCGGCGGAACGCAATCGCCGGGGCGCGCAGATAGCGATCCGGATCGCGCGCAAAGTTGTCGCGGCAGTTCTCGGAACAGAAATAGTACGTCTTGCCGCGGTGCACGAGCGCGGCCCGAGCGCGTCCGGGACTGATCACCATGGCGCACACCGGATCGAACCGAAGGCTCAGGACCCGCTCGCTGCGGGGCAGCGGGCCCGGCGCTGATTGCAGCAGCCGCTTCACTTCCGGCAGCGCGGCCTGTGCGGCCCGCTTCCCGGCAGCCACCGCCACGTCCAAGCGCTCGAAGTCTCCCATCAAGATATCCCCCAGTACACGCTCGAACACGACCTCCGGGTCGGTCATTGCCTTTGTGATTTCCTGCTGCCGGTCGAGCGAGATCTCCACGGCCCGGACCAGAACGTCGAACGACATTTTCGCCGTCGCCGGGTTCGGGAATACCAAGCCCAGTCGTGAGAGAAGGGACGTGAGCCGCCAGTTGAGTTCTGGCATGCGCCGCGGGTGCCGGTCGCCCGCTTTGACGGCGATGACAAAGTCCGGTTCGGTCATCCAGGCGACGTCGACCGGCAAGACATTCATCAGCCCGCCGTCGACCAACCAGCGGCCGCCGATGTTGACCGGAGGCAAAACTCCAGGGACGGCGCAAGTCGCCTGGATCGCCGGCAGCACTGGGCCGCTGTGCAGGACCACTTGAGTGCCAGCCTCCAAGTCGACGGCTGTCACAGCAAGCCAAACTCGCAACTGTTCGAAGGAAAGCCCGGATAGCATCGGCACGGCCGAGGGGAAGATTTGCTCCCATCGGACGAGCCCGCCGGGCACAAACCAGCGGGGAAAACGGAATTCGCTCGCTACGCCCGCAATCTCGACGGGATGCAACCCGCGCGCGTAAAGAGCGCCGATCACGCCGCCCATGCTCGTGGCTGCGACGCCGTGGATCGGGATTCCTTCGCGTTCGAGAACTTGCAGCACCCCGATGTGTGCGAGGCCGCGCGCGCCTCCTCCTGCGAGCGCGAGCGCAACCCGCGGTCCGCTGCCGTATGGGTACTCGGCATTCGATGTACTGGCAGTCTGCTCTTGGCTCATCTGCCGCTCGGCACTGTCTGTAAGCTGCGCCCGGCTGGCCTCCAGGGCTGGCCAGCGCAGCTTGCTGCTTGTTGCCCTCGGAAGGGCTCCCCAGCGCGAGCCTCGAGGACCCGCCCGGCGCGCCCGTTCCGCGCTGTCACCCGCTCTGCGCCGGGTATGGTTCAGATCCGGAGCACCCGGTGCCGCAAATAGAGCGGTGGGCCGTGCCCGATCGCGCCGGGCTGGCGTGCGAGTCGCCCCGAGCCGCTAGCGCCGTTGGTGAAGAGGTCCGGATGCGCAGCGAGCGCCAGTGCCGGAGCTGCGGGCGGCGAGAGGGTATTCGCTGGAGCCGTGCACTTCGATGCTGCCCAGCAGCATGCTCGCCCCTGCGAATTCCGGTGCGCGTGGCAGCGATGGTGCTGCGCTTCCGCGTCCGCGCGCTGTGCAGCCGTCCAAAGCGCAGCGGGGCAGAAACTCCCGTGGCCGGCCAAAGCCGCGCACGGCCGACTGCCGAAAGTCAACAGAAGCGCTGCCGCCATAGCGATGGCGGCCGCTGGGAGACGCCCTACCCTGAGCGCGTTCATCACGGGACCGCCCTTAGCTCCCTTCTCTTACCGTGTCAACAACGCGCGCCAAACTCGGTGCGTGCTCCGGAGTCGCGGAGGCGCTCTGGAAAGCGCCGGTGCTCGTGCGCCGTATCCAACCGCCCTGCGGGGCCGTGCCGGACCAGCCCTGCAGCGAGCATTGCCGCTGCGCGGTCCCCGAGAGGGTGGAGACTATCGCGCGGGCCGGATCCCCACGTAGAAGGACAGCGTTCCGAGCAAGGTCCTCTCGCGGCGGCTTTCGCGCACCGCCGCGAAGCCGGCATTGCGCATGAGCGACTCCAGGCGGCCGCGCACGCTGTCCTCGGTGGTGGCAAAGCCGTCGAGGAGCTGGACCCCGAGAAACGCGAGGCGCATGAGGGGATCCTGCGGCCTTCCCCAATCGGCAATGTGCAGTTCTCCGCCCGGGCGCAGAAGGTCGTAGAGAGCGCGCAGGGTGCGACGCTTCTCTGTGGTCGACAGATGGTGGAAGAGAAGGCTTGAGAGGATTCGATCGAAAGATCGGGGCGGGAACGGAGGGGCTGAAGCGAGGGCCTGGCAGAGAGAAACGGCTACGCCGGCCGTGCCCACCTTGGCCCGCGCGAGTGCGAGGACGTCGAGATCGGCATCGAGGCCGACGACCATCGCGCCCGGACACGCCAGCTTGAGCATGATGGTGAGGGTCCCAGTGCCGCATCCCAGGTCGAGGGCGCGGTGGCCGCCTTCGAGCCCTGCCTGCTCGATCAACCGCCGCTTGAACCTTTTCTCCCCGAGTAGCCCTACCAGGGGATCGTACAGCCGGGTGAGAAAGGCATAGCCCAGGGCGGGCACGTACGCGGGCGAGGATTTGCGGCGTTGTGGCTGGCCGTGTCGGCGCCCCAAAGTCACTGCTCCCCTCAAATCCCGCTGCTCAAGAACCCGTCGGTCACGTTGGCGAGAATGCGGGCGATTTTGTGTTCCTCGCGGGTCAAGGCTTCTCGCTCCTGCGGGGATTCCACGTACTTCCTCGCCATCGCCTCGCCGAACGAGACGTGGAATCGCTCGTCCGCGAGAATGGTCTGCAAAAACCATTTTGTCACGGGGTCGACGAACCGGAGGTACGCGGTATAGGCGAAACCCGCCCAGGCGTCGACCATGTAGATATACGCCAGGCGCTTGGCCAGGGAGTCCGCTCGGGCGTATTCATCCCAAAGCCGGAAATATTCCGGTTGCTGAATCGGAACGTGCCGCGGGTCGGCGTAATGCCGATCGACCTGCTGCTCGCCGATCAGCTCTGCCATCCGCTGTGTCCAGATTTTCGTGTGCAGGGCTTCGTCCCAGACGAGCCTTGCAAAACCTTCCTTCACCTCGAACTGCGCTGGCTCCCTCAGCCAAGCACCGATCGTGATCACGGCATGGTGTTCGCCGACGCGGAACGTGGCGAACAGTCGCGCCAGCGCGTCCGGGTCGCGCGGAACGCTGAAAAAGCGCTCTGCCTTCGCCGCGAGGTCGCGTGCCGCTTCGCTTCCCAGCAGCGCGGCGAAGCGGCTTTCCACGAGTTCTTGAGCTAGGTGGAACATCGCGTTGGCCCTCCTTTCGCCGAGTCTCTGGGCCGCAGCTTAGCCCACGAGGCGGGCGGTTGGCTTGAACGAACTTGCTGCCGTTGGCTGCAAGTCGGAGGGCTTGATGCCGAGCATCCGCCGGAAAGTGCGAGCAGGTGGGCCGAATCCGCGAACCCGGCGGTGTGGGCCGCTGCAGTCAGGGAGCGGCCCCGTGCCCGTTCCCGCACTGCCGTTTCCAGCCGAAGCCATAGGCGGTACTTGCGAATCGGCAGGCCAACGACCTGCCGGAAAACGTGAGCGAGCCGGCCGGCGGACAAACCGACGGCCGCAGCCAGTTCGGCCGTCGACATCTGGCAACGCGCGCGTCGAACAGCTCCGCGCCCGGGCGCACGGGCGCAGCAAGCAGCGCGAGGACGTTATCGAGTATGGCCGTAACCGCGCCGTTCGGTTTCGGAGCTCTGCTCCACCCCCGGAGTTCCTGGGCGGCGGCCGCAATCCTTTCGGAGGCAAGGGGCGTGATCCGCCGTGGGGCCAACGCGGGAAAGAGCCGGCGGGCAACGTGGCTTTCCGGATCGATGTACACCAAGGCCACGAGGTCCCCGCGCCCGTCGAGCGCATGCGGCTCATCGGCCGCTATTACAGCACCCGCGTAGTAGCGCCACGCGCCGCCCTCGCGCTGCCGCAGGCGCAGCGGCTGGCCCAGGGCGATGCAGATTTGGAGCGCGTGGTGCGCGTGGAGGCGCGTTCGGTACGCTGGCCCGAGGTAGAGACCGCGCTCGCTCTGCACAGTCAGGTATCCTTGCCAGACGCGGCGATCAGGTCGGAGCACGGAGACGTCTCGTACAGCGAGGGGTCGGAAAAGACAATCCTGGACATTGCCGGGTCCGACGCCGTTTCCCGCGGAGAGGCGGCGCTTGCTGCGATGTCCCGATTCGCCCCGGGATCCGCGTACCTTTGCCGCGCGCGCCATCGCGCGGTGCCGCTTAGCTCGCGGCTCTGATGCGCACACCCCCCCGCGCCGCTCGCGGGCGTTCCCAGGCGGCGCGGACCTAAGCACACAATCCTGCGCAGGGGCGAACCTGCAGGGGAAAGGGAGAAGCTCTTTCGGCATGTGCTT
>JBBIUR010000143.1:0-9878 GCA_037440145.1 Myxococcales bacterium
TGGCCTCGCACAGGAGCTGGTACGCCTTGGCACCGCCCTTGTCCGCGCCGAGTAAGTAGCACTTGGCGAAATACACGGGATCGACGGCGCTGTTGGGCACAAATTCCTCGATTTCGATCGTGTGGTCGGTCTGCGACTCCAGGGCAGCAAGCTCGTCATCGGTGAACACGACGTACCGCTCTTTCGCGTACTCGTACCCTTTGACCAAGTGCCCCCGCTGCACGACCTCGCCGCACGCCGAGCACACATACTGCTGCCGGACCCGCGCCTTGTCCGTGGAATGCAGGAGGTGAAAGGAGAGACTCTTTGGACTCGTCGCGGGATACAGCTTCACAGGGATGGTGACCAGCCCGAAGCTGATGGTGGCGGAACCCATTGCGCGGGGAGCCATCGAGCTCGTGACGAACGATTGCACCATAACACCGATCGGCGCGGCAGGCGAGTCCGGCGCTTCCCGCCTCTTTTCGCCGCAGGGGAGAAGCCGCAAGGCAATCGAGACCGGCCGAGGGTGCCGCCGAATGTGCCCCTTGTGGGCGCACACCATTGGGGTACGATGCGTTGGAGGAGTTCCGATGCGGGGTCAACCGAGTATCGGAGTGCGTGCCTGGACCGTTGCTCCGCTGCGCCCGGGTGGCCCGCGCCGCTGTCCGCCGGGTTCCTCGCGGTCGCGCGCAGGCCGGCGCGCGAGCCCGTGCGGGCGGCCGTGATCGGAGCGCGCTTCTGGCGCAGCGATCTCAGGGGCTCGTGACGCGGAGCCACACCCGAGGTGGACAAAGCGGTTGGGTTTTTCCTGCGGCGGCAGCGCGGGACGGGGGGCTCTTTGTCGTGCACCAGCACGCGGGCCGCAGGATGCATTGGGATGTGCGGCTGCAGATCGGCAGCGTCCTGGCGAGCTGGGCGGTCCCTCGAGGACCATCGGTGCGCCGCGGAACGAGGCGGCTCGCCGTGCGCACCGAGGATCACCCGCTGGAGTACGCGGATTTCGAAGGTCTCATCCCCGAGGGCCGCTGCGGCGCGGGTGCGGTGATCGTATGGGACCGCGGAATCTACCGCACGGCCGACGGGAGGCCGCCACGGGCGGGATTGGAGGAGGGCAAGCTGGAGGTCGAGCTGCAGGGATACAAGCTTGCGGGCCGATGGGTGCTGGTGCGCAGCGGGAAGAGCGCAAGCCGCAACTGGCTGCTGATCGCGACCGGGGGCCAGCCGGCCAACGGCAAGGAGCTGAGAGACGCGCAGCCTGAGTCGGTTCTGTCGGCTAGGACAGTGGAAGAACTGCGCCGGGGAGTGGACCGCGAGCAGGAGCTGATCGAGCGGGCGCGGCAAGCGGGCGCGGCCTGCGGGCGCGTCGACGCGGCCACGGTGGATCCCATGTTGGCAGCCGCGTGCGAGGGGCCCTTTTCGCGGCCAGGGTGGTTTTTCGAACTCAAGTACGACGGCGTCCGTGCTCTGGTCGAAAAGAACTCGGACGCGACCGTGCACATATACTCGCGCACCCACGCGGAGCTGGGCCGGAAGTTTCCCGAACTCGCCTGGGCTGCTGCGCAGCTTGCGTGCCGGCGCTTCGTCTTGGACGGCGAGATCGTGGCGCTGGGAGAACAGGGCGTGCCGCCGTTCGAGCTGCTGCAGCGCCGCCTGGGGCAAAGCGCAACCCCGGCTCCGGCACGCACTGGCGCAGCAGTGCCTGTAGTTCTGTGCGCGTTCGACGTGCTCGAGGTGTCCGGCTGCGATCTGCGGCCGCTTCCGCTTGCGGTGCGCAAGGAGATCTTGCGCCGGTTGGTGCCCCCACGGGGGCCGGTCCGTTTTGCAGAGCACATCGAGGAAAGGGGCGAAGAGCTGTTTCGCGCGGTGGCCGAAGCGGGTGGAGAAGGGATCGTGGCGAAGCGCGCCTCCTCGCCTTACCGAGGCGGCGCGCGGTCGCGCGAGTGGCTGAAGATCAAGGTGGGCCGGACTGCCGACTTGGCAATCGTGGGTTTCGTGCGGGGAAAGGGCAGGCGAGGAGAGCTCGGTGCGTTGATGGTCGCGTGGCGCCGCGGCGGAGAGCTCGTGTACGCGGGAAACGTGGGCACGGGTTTCGACGCGCAGGCGCTGGCGTGCTTGCCCTCCGAGCTCGCTGCGCGGCGCCGAGCGACGCCGGCGTTTCAGACCGGGACGGCGCCCCTGCCGCGCGGAGCCGTCTTCGTCGAGCCCGGCTTGGTGGCCGAGGTGCGGTATGCGCAGGTGACGAGCAGTGGAGCCCTGCGCGAGCCGGTATTCCTGCGATTGCGGCGGGACAAGACTCTGGAAGAGTGCGATTCGCTGCCGGCTCCCGCTAGGCCCATTGCCGCGAGGATGCGGGTCCGCAGCCGTCCCGAGAAGCTCTTCTGGCCGGCCGATGGCTACACAAAGGGCGATTTGCTCGATTACTACGAGGCCATATGGCCGGCGATCGGGCCCTATCTTCGCGATCGCCCGCTGGTGCTCGGGCGGTTCCCGGATGGCGTCGAGGGGAAGGGCTTTTTCCGGAAGCGGGTTCCCGCCTGCGTGCCGGCGTGGGTGTCCACGTGCGAGGTGGGCGGCGTGCCCTATTTCACGTGCCGGGACTTGGAGAGTTTGTTGTACGTCGTCAACCTGGGATGCATACCGTTGCACGCATGGAGTGCGCGGTACAGCGACCCGGAGCACCCCGACTGGGCAGTTCTTGACTTGGACCCCCACGGGGTGCCGTTTGCGAGCGTGGTGGCGGTGGCGCAGCGAATCCATTCGCTCCTGGAAGCCGTCCAGCTTCCCCACTTCGCGAAGACCTCGGGGCAGGAAGGGCTGCACGTGTTGATCGCCCTGAGCGGAGACCTCAGCCACCGGGAGGCGCGGATGCTTGCGGAGATCGTGGGCCGAGCGGTGGTCGCAGAGCTGCCCGAGATGGCGACGCTGCCCCGGACGCTGCGGGCGCGCGCGGGGAAGGTGTACGTGGATTGCCTGCAGAATGGATGGGGGAAGACCATCGCCGCGCCGTATTCGGTTCGGCCGCTGCCTGGCGCGCCTGTCTCCACACCCGTGGCCTGGGAGGAGCTATCCCCGAGACTGGAGCCGCAGCGCTTTCACATCAAAACGGTCCCGGAGCGCTGGCGCAGGCGCGGCGACCCGATGGCGCCGTTGCTCGGCCGCGTCGGGAATGTGCGGGAGGCGCTGCAAAGGCTGGCTGCTTGTCTCGGCGGCTGACTAGCGTGGGGGAAAACCAAGTGCGCGCGGGCTTGACCGAGCTGCGCGTCTGAGAGATGAGTGGCCGCACTCGGGGGAGCGTATGGCGGACGCACTGCTGGTCTTGCTCGGCTGGATCGCATTTGGCGGCAGTCACGTGGTTCTGTCTTCGGCACGGGTACGCCCGCGACTCGTCGCGCAGTTGGGGGGACGGGGTTTCCAGGCAGTATACTCGCTCGTGGCGCTGGTGACCTTTGTTTTTCTCGTCCGAACCTACGCGGCGCACCGACATTCTGGGCCGGTGCTCTGGGAGTTCGGCAGGCACTTTGCTGTTCAGGCCCTCGCGATCTTCCTTTCGGCCGGGGCGGTCGTGTTTCTCGTTTTGGCGGTGCTCCAGCCGAGCCCCGTGTCATGGGTGGCCGGTGGGGCGGGACAAGCGCGGGGTGTGACCCGGATCACGCGGCACCCCATGTTTACCGCGATCGGACTTTGGGGCTTCGCCCATGCGCTGACCAACGGGCATCTGGGCGACGTGGTGTTTTTTGGCGGCTTTCCCGTCTTTGCGATCGCCGGAGCCATTCACCAGGACATGCGGAAGCGACAAGCGGGCGGGTCGATGGAAGGCTTTTACCGCGAGACTTCGCTGCTGCCGTTTGGCGCGATTTTGAGCGGGCGGAATGCGCTCGTGCTGGCGGAGATCCCGGGGCGGGGCTTGCTCGTGGGGCTGATTGCCGCGGCGGTTCTCTACGCATTGCATTGGGTGCTCTTCTGGCGCTGAGTTCGGCACCCGCCGCACGCGGGGCTCGCCGGACGACCCCGCGAACGCAATCGGGACAATTGCGCGCTTGCGGGCGCGCACGCGGATCCCGCGTCGAAAGGGGTTCAAAAGAACACGCCTTCGGCGTGCAGTGCTGCGTATTCCACGGCGGGCATGCCGAGCAGCTCCCGAAACACGTACTCTGTGTGCTCGCCCAGTAGGGGAGCAGGGCTGCGGATTTCTTCCGAGGAGGAAGAGAACCGGATGGCGTTCGCTTCCACCAAGTGAGACCCCAGGACGGGGTGGTCGACAGCGCGGAAGTGACCGCGCGCGGCAAGCGCGGGGTCTTCCGTGAGATCGCGGAAATTCTGCACCACGCCGGCCTCGACGCCCGCTGCCTGCAGTTGCTCCATAACGGAGTGCGCGGTGCGGTCCCGCGTCCACTCGGCGATGCGCGCCTCGATTTCCTCCTGGTGCGCTAACCGGCCCTGCGCGTGCGCGAAGCGCTCATCGCGGCACCATGGGGGGTTGCCGATGGCCTCGCAAAACCGGTCCCAGTCGCGGTCGTCGTGCACCGCGATGACGACCCAGCGATCGTCGTCGCCGCATTCGGGGGCGCACGGGAACGCGCCGTGCGGTGCCGCGTGGCGCGAGCGATTGCCCATGCGGCCCAAAACCTCGCCGGTTGCCGAGTAGGTGACGATCGCTTCCGAGAGACAAACGAGACCGGCCTCGACTTGGGAGAGATCGATGTACTGCCCCGCGCCGGTCCGGCAGCGGTGCAGCAGCGCAGCGGCCACTGCCAGCGCGAGGAAACGCGGTGCCAGCGAGTCCGTAATCGTGCCGTAAGGGCCCAGGGGTTCGCGGTCAGGCCAGCCGGTCAGGTGATTGAATCCGGCGATGGCGGAGCCTTGCCCGCCGAACCCCGGGTAGCTCCGGTGCGGGCCGGTCTGGCCGTTCAGGCAGGTGCTGACCATGATCAGGTCGGGCTTCTCGAGGCGGAGCGACTCGTAGTCGAGATTCCACTTGGCCATCGTTCCGGGCGCGAAGTTTTCTGCGACCACATCGGCCCACATCGCGAGCCGCCGCGCTAGATCCGGTCCTCGCGGGTGCGAAAGGTCCAGCGCCACGCTCAGCTTGTTGCAGTTCATGGCGGCGAACATCAAGCTGCCGTCGAGGCCACCTTTGGTGTCGGGCGTGTACCGGAGCAAGCGGAGGAAGTCCGGACGCCGGCGCGACTCGACCCGGACGACCGTGGCACCGTGGTCGGCGAAATACCGGCAGCCGAGCGGACCAGCCGCGCCGCCGCCGAATTCCAGGATCTTCAGCCCCGCGAACAGACCTGCCATCACAGGACTCCTCGCCGCGCCAAACTGCGAAGTTCGGCCACGGCCACTCCCAGTTCGGCGTACACCGCCGCGTTGTGCTCGCCGAGGCGGGGCGCCGGCCTGCGCGGCTCGATGCCGCCGATGCTGCTTTTGGCGAACGCGCCGGGGTATGTCAGGCGCGCGCCTCGAGAGAGATCGTCGAGCTCGACAAAGAAACCGCGGGCCCGCAGTTGGTCCGCGGCGAGAATCTCGCGCGGGGTATTTGCGGGGGCCAGCATGAGATGGCGCGCGCACGCTGCCTCGAAGAGCTCTGCCATGGTTTTCGTCAGGAAGAATGCGCCGATAGCGCTCTCGATCGCGTCGACCTCCTCCTGTGTGATCGTGTTGTGGTTGTATGCCGACCAATCGCGCTCTTTGAGGTACGCTGGGGCCATTCCGTGCTCGTCCATGTATTCGATCAGCGCGCGAATGCCGGGGATGCGCGCTGGCCCCCCGCGCAAGGCGAAGGAAACCCAGCCGTCGCGGCAAGGCCAGAGTTCCCGAAAGCACGCCCTGCCGGCGCGAAACACGGCGCCGGTGCGGGAACCCTTCGCGCCCGTGAGGGGATACTGGGCCGGACCGGTCATGTTCGCCATTGCTACGGCTTCTTGAGCCGAGATATCGACGAGCTGTCCCTCTCCCGTTTGCTCGCGGGCCCAAAGCGCGAAGGCGATCCCCGTCGCGGCGTCGAGGGCAGCGTGGAAGTGCGACACGGGCAGGGAGCACCGCACGGGTGGCCGATCGGGGTCGCCGGTGGGATACATGTTTCCGCCCATTGCCACCACCGTGATGTCCGAGGCGCGGTAAGCCGCGTACGGTCCTTGGCGCCCGAAGGGACTGATCTGGCAGAACACCAGCGCTGGATTCGCGGCGTGCAGGGTCTCCCAATCGAGACCGTGCGCGACGAGCGGGAGGATACCGCACCCGGGCCAACAGCACTCGATCACCACATCGGCGGTTCCGCACAGGCGGAGGAACAGATCGCGGCCCTGCGGATGGCCCAGATTCAAGGTGATCCCTCGCTTGCTCGTGTTCAGCGCGAGCCAGGGGATCGACTTCTCCAGATCCGGTGCGCCACCGAGAAAGGGAGGCCTGCGGCGCGCCGGGTCTCCGCCCGGGGGCTCGACCTTGATCACATCGGCGCCGAGATCGCCGAGGAGCTTTCCGGCGAGGAACCCCGGCTCGGCGGTGCAGTCGAGCACGCGGTACCCATTCAGGCTGCCGCCAAATCCACGCATCGGGCAACGCTTTCGGGAGAACGGCCCACGCTAACCACGGCCAGCGCCCGCAGTCAACGGCCGCCGGGCGCCACCGCTTACGGCCGGCCTCGCAAAGCGTGCCGCACCTGCTGCGCGAGGTTCAGTACCGCTTCGCGGGATGCTTTCACGAACCCATCCTCCCCGAAGCGGGTTGCGTAGGGCTCGTCCCGGAACGCATACAGAACAGCCCGCGACGCGCTGACCAGCGCTCCCCGGCCGTCATCCCGGAAGGCTGCAGCAGCGGCTTCTGCCGTCCCGCCCTGGGGCCCGATGCCGGGGACGAGAAAAAAGCTGTCGGGCAGGACTTGGCGCACCCGGCGCGCGTGTTCGGGGTACGTAGCGCCGACAACCGCGCCGATGCTGCTGAGCCCAGAGTGCCCTCGGTAGCGCTCTGCCAGCGGCTGGAGCTTGCGGGCAATATGCTGGTAGAGCGGCTCGCCGCAGACATCGAGGTCTTGAAAGTCGGCGGACCCCGGGTTCGAGGTTTTTACCAGAACGAAAAGCCCCTTCCCTGCGGTGCGGCAGTACGCGAGATAGGGAGCCAGGGTGTCCATACCTGGGAATGGGCTCACCGTGAGCGCGTCGGCGTCGAGGCCAGTCCAAGCGTCCGCATCCGGACTCGTAGCGCCAAGGTGTGCGCGCGCATACGCTTCTGCCGTCGATTCAATATCTCCCCGCTTTGCGTCGGAGATCACGATCAGTCCCTTTGCCTTGGCGCGCGCGACAGTTTCTTCCAGGGTTCGGATGCCGTCGGCCCCGAGCGCCTCGTAAAAGGCTATTTGGAACTTGCATGCCGGCACCACATCCGCGAGGCCGTCGATCAAGGCGCGGCCAAATTCCCCGATGGCTCTTGCCGCAGCACGCGGGTCGGGCTCGCTCGGCGAACCTGCCCGGCCTGCACTTTCTCGGAGGCAGCGCGGCAGCCACGCAAAGCGGGGATCGAGCCCGAGGCACACCGGACACTCTCGGTCTGCAATCGCTGCTGCCAACCGGTCCGCGAAGTGGGCGCTCATGGGCTCCGGGCTGTGCTGCTAGCCCGAAAAGGCCTTGCAGACAAGGCGCACGCCACCGGTCGGACCGCAACCAAAGCAGCGAGGCCGGGCTGCCTTCGGGTCACTCGGAGCTCGAGGCCGAGTCGCAGGGCGGGAGCCCAGGGGAACATGCGCGGCCCGGCTCGCAGCACCCCTCGGGACCGGGCTCGCACGCGGGCTGGCAGTTCGCGCATCGGCTCGCCGACGGATCCCATTGATCCGCGGGGCACCATCCGACGGGCAAAGGCGCCGCGCTGACGGAGGCGAGGTAGCAACAGAAGCGGCGCGTGGTCCGCAAAATTGCGCGGTCGCAGTTCGCGCCCAGAAAGCAGGCCCCCTCCGCGACCGGCGTGAAACTCGGCAGCGGGGTGGGCGCACAGCGCTCGCAGTCGCCGCCCGGCGTGATTCCCCATCCCGGAGGGCACTCGCACAGGGGGACGCAGACCGTAGGACAGACGGCGGGAGGGCCGGTGTCGCCGCATTTGGGGACATAGCCGCAGCCGTTTCCGCACTCGTTGGGCACGCAGGGAATGCGGCCGCTGGGCGGTGCGGTGGGTGTTGGAGCCGGGGGGCAAGCGGGCAGCTCGGGTGTACAGACGTCGCCCTCTCTGCAACACACCTCAGGGCATGCCGGCACTTCCGGCGGACAGATTTCTCCTAGACGGCAGCACGAAGGCGTCGGCGGGTTGCAAGGCGGCACACCTGCTGGGCACGTCGATCCCTCTGCGCAGCATTCCTCCGCACAGCGCTCGCAGTCGCCGTCCGGCGTGATTCCCCATCCCCGAGGGCACTCGCACAGGGGGACGCAGACCGTAGGACAGACGGCGGGAGGGCCGGTGTCGCCGCATTTGGGGACATAGCCGCAGCCGTTTCCGCACTCGTTGGGCACGCAGGGAACGCGGCCGTTGGGCTGGACGACGGCAATGGAGAGCTGCACCACGGGATCGGAATACAGGTAAAAGCGCCCCCGAACCGTATACACTCCTGGAGGAACCACTTCTCCCTTTTCGTCCTTGAGATCCCAGAAGGCGCTCAGCTGGTAGCGCAGCCGCTCCTCGGTGGCGGGCGTGGCGGGGAGAGCGAAGTCGCGGCCGCACCCCTCGTCGCGGATCGTGCGGACGAGCTCCGATCCGCGATAGACGTAGAGGTCGAGGCACGGATCGAAAATTCCCACCGGCCGTTGCCGCTCGGTGACCGTGAAGCGAAAGTGCGCGATGTCCGGAGGCGTGTAGTGGTCGCAGTCGGATTCGAGGACGACCCGGTCGAACGCATCGGACCACACGGCGCGGTTCACGTGCGCCGGGTCGCAGTATTCCATGTCGCTGGACTCGAAGACTTCCAGGGGAATGCGGTTGCTCCCCTTGCCCTCAAGCTCTGCCCAAACTTCCACGTCGCCGCGGGCACGCGCGTCGAAAACCCCCGGTTCGCGGAAGTCACCCACTGCCGGGTCGCTCGACCGCCACCGGACCTCCCCCGTGACATCGCGGCCGAAGCCCACGTCGTATTCCGCGCGTGCGCGGAAGAAGGCTTGCTCACCCACGGCCAGCGCTCGGTCCTGCCCCTCCTGGTATATGGAGAGGTCCAGCAAGGTGGCCTCCGCGACCACGCGCACTCCCACCGGGTCGCTGATGAGTCCAGCCAGGGTCGCAGTGATCGCGCACTCACCTGGCGCGAGGGCCGTCAGAATGCCGCCCTCCTCGATGCGGGCCACCGCTGGCGCGCTCGATTGCCACGCGACCAGCTCCGTCACGTCTGCCCATTCTCCCGTCTCGTATCGGGCGGTGGCGCCGAAGCGAACGGTGTCCCCGACGAGCACGGTGAGCGCGTAGCCGCACGACCCGCAGAACTCCGGGGGCCGTGCCGACACTGGGGCCCCGTCCCGGACCGCGTCGAAGTTGGGGAGGACGGCTCCGTCGACCGGATAAATCGACAGGGCGACCACGGCCGGGTCGCGCACGATCCGAAGGGAGATCGGATCGGCGCGCCACCCACCGAAAGAGGCCAGGACCTCTGCCGTGCCCTCGCGGCGGGCAGTGAAACGGCCGGCGACGATTTCTCCGGCGTCTGCCGGAGACACTTCCCAGGTCGCTGCCGCGGTCACGTCTTCGAATGTCCCATCTTCGCGCTCCGCGAGAGCGCCGAAGCGAACCGTCGCGCCCACGCGCACCGCGTTCCCGCACCCGGGCGGGGGCGGCAGGATTCGATCGCCGGGGGCGGGAGCCACCACCAGGACGGGGTTTTCGTCAAAGACCGGCAAGCGCACGTACGGCGGTAGGCATTCCAGGTTCAC
>JBBIUR010000144.1:0-9875 GCA_037440145.1 Myxococcales bacterium
AGGCCCGCCGGCGTTGGCGCGCGGCGCGAGCGCCGCTATGCTCGGGCGGGCGGCCGCGGGCGCGGCCAGCCCGGAGGAGCTTCGCGATGCCGCTGGAAATGCGCTGGAATGACGGGCGCCTCGTGTGGATCCGAAACCCGTTCACTGGCACAGTCACGTATTTCACGCACCTCCATCGCAAGCGAGATGGTTTTGCGCGACCGAAGCCCGCCTGGACTGCGTGCAGCCCGACGCTGCCGCCCTTGCGGACGAGCTTCGGCGCGAACTGGAGCGGGCGCGGCAGCGGTGCCCCTTTTGCCCCGGCAACGAGGCGGCAACCATGGACGAGGTGCAGAGGATGAGCCTCGGGGATCCCTTTGTGGCGGTGGAGCCGCCAGCGCCGTGGCGCATCCGGGCGTTGGTCAATCTCGTGCCGAGGGTTCCGGAATGCTGCACGGGCGGGCGCAACGAGTCGTACGTCGTTGTCGAAGATCCGCGCCGTTTCGCGGAGGGGGCGAGGGGTCGCGAAGACCTGCTGTACACGGGGCTCCTTCCGCCCAGCCAGTTCTACGCGGTGCTCCGCTGTTGCGTGGACGTGGCGCGCCGCAGCTATGCGAACCCGGCGGTCGCGGCGGTGCTGATTCGCAAAAACCAGGGCCGAGACTCGGGTGCCTCGCAGCCCCACGTGCACACCCAGGTGATCGGATCCGACCTTCCCTTTCCGCCTGTGGCGCGCGATCGGGAGGTGCTCGCGCGCGAGCGGGGACTCTGGAAGGAGATCGTAGACTTCGCCGAGCAGCAGGGATTCATCGTTGGACGCAGGGGTGGGTTCGTCTCGTACTTCTGCCCCATCGGCACTTTCCCCCGCAGCTACGAGGTGGCGGGGCTGCACTTCCAGGGGCGGATCACCAGCGCCGCGGACCGGGATCTGGCAGACTTTGCCGCGCTGCTGCACGAAATCCTCCAACAGCTCGGGCCGATTCCGCTTGAGTACGATGTGCACGATGGCGATGGCGTGCCGCTGCACGCGCGCGTCAATGCGAGGCATTTGCCGTACTCCAATGTCGGTGGAACGCTGAACCTGCCAGCCGCCATCCTCGCCCGTGCGCCGCGGCTGCCCGAGAGCTGACTGCGCGGTGAGTGACCGCGCGCAAAACCGGAATTTTGTCCCACTGCGGCAATTGACAAGAGAAAGGTCGTTTCGTACAAGAGGGACCGGCGGTCGGCCTGGGTTGAGCGGTGAGTGCGGGAGCGGGCGGCCGATGAAAAAAGGGAGAAAGCTCGAGGGTTTGCCGCCAGGCCCCTCAATCCGGTGGAAGGAGGATCGAGTAAAATGGCAGACACAGCAGCAGCGGTGAAGGAGATCTTCAACCAGATGCCGGCCAATTTCAACGCCGACGCCGCCAAGGGGATGAACTCGGTGATCCAGTTCAATCTCACGGGAGAGGGCGGAGGCAACTGGCACATCGTCATCAAGGACGGCACTTGCGAGGTGAAGGAAGGCAGCCACGCGTCGCCCAACATGACGATGACCATGGCCGCTCAGGATTATGTGGACATGATCAACGGCAAGCTGAACGGCCAGATGGCGTTCATGAGCGGCAAGCTGAAAATCGCCGGCGACATGGGTCTCGCGATGAAGATGCAGACCCTCTTCCGGCGGCCTTCCTAACCCCAGTACCCTCCGAATTTGGGCTCAGCGGGGCGACCTGCTGGTCGTCCCGCTGGCTGTCTCCATTCAGTAGCTTGGCGTCACAGGAGCGGCCGCAAGCGGCGGCGGGCGCGAGAGTGCGTTGTGCGCCTTTCAGGGACGCAGGGCGCCGGGCAGTCCCTCGATAATCAGAGTTGCCATCGTCACGGTAAGAAGCAGGTCGGCCAAGCTGAGTAAGGCGTAGGTCGGGTCCGGCACCCGCAGAACGCCGTAGAGGTCCGTGGCCATCCTGCACAGGAGGTAGAAGATCGCCGCGTAGACGGCAGCGCGGTTTGCGCGTGGATTCCGCGCGCCGACGAGCAGTGCCAGTGCGACGGCGAGATTTGCGCTCAGCAACGCGCCGCCAACGAGGACAAGTAGCGGCGCGTGCTCCGGCGATGGCATCGCTCGGGACAGGCTTGCGGCTAACGCAAGCGCCCAAGCGATGCCGGTGAGAGCCGTCGCCCGCAAAAACCAGCGCATCACGCGCGGACTGGTAAGCCAGCGCGGGCGCGCGTGCAAGCCACCGGCCCCCAGGTTCCCGGGTTGGGGCCGATCCGGTTCGGTCTCCAAGCGGTTGAGTCGCGCAGAAGGTGTGGGCTAAGTTACGGAGGGAGCTTGGGATGGGTGCTGGACGATCGCTTGCGCTTGCCACCGTTCGCGTGCCGCGCGGAAAACCCCGGCCATCGGACGAGGAATTCCGGAAGGCCATTGCGGAGGATCGGCAACGGCTCCGGTTGCCGCCAGTCGA
The DNA here is from genome assembly GCA_037440145.1 of Myxococcales bacterium. GTDB lineage: Bacteria > Desulfobacterota > Binatia > HRBIN30 > BPIQ01 > JBBIUR01. Next base: position 2,421 of record JBBIUR010000144.1, read on the forward strand.
CAACACCACAGAGGTCGTGGTGGTGGGCCCCTATCGGATTTTCGTGGACGGCCAGGACTGGGACGAATATGTCGTGTGGGAATTCTGAGGCGCTGCAAGGCAGCGCCCCATCCGCGGCGGGTTTTCACGATCCCAACGGGGTCTACGTAGGACGCGATCTCGGCGGTCACGAATACGAGGTGACGGCCGCTGCCGTGGGGCGCTACATGGCCGGGACGGAAGATCGCCACCCCTGGTACACAGGCCCGTCGCCCTTCGGAGGTCCCGTGGCCCCGGCACTTCTCTTTCACTCCGAGGCGTACGCAAACCTGAGCTGGTATCTACCCAACCTGTTCGGAAACTTGCACGCGCGGCAGGAGTGGGAGCTGTTCCACCCGTTCTGCGTCGGGCAAAACGTGCGCACGCACGCCATCGTGGTCGAGCGCTACCGCAAGCGCAACCGCGACTACGTGGTCAACGAGGTAGTGATCGCCGACCCGAGCGGGCGCTGGCTGCAGCGCAGCCGGACGCATCAGAGCTTTCTGGCTGGCGCGGGCGAAGGGCCGTTTGCTGTCGACCGGGAACGGGAGAAGCGCCCCGAGCGCCGGTTCGAAGTCGGCAGCGCGGGCCGGCCGTTCGGGCCTTTGGTGCGGACCGTGACCCTGGCGATGTGCCAGGCGTTTTCCGGCCCGCAGCGAAATTACCATACCGACCGCGAGATCGCGCGCGCTCTCGGCTTTCCGGATATCGTGGTACAGGGGATGATGTCGGTTTGCTTTCTCTCCGAGCTGATGACGCGGGAGTTCGGAGAGGGCTGGTTTTGCGGCGGCAAGCTGGACGTCAAGCTGGTCAATGTCCTTTGGGTGGAGGAAACGGTGCGGGCGTGTGGGCAGGTCCGCGAAGAGGTGCCGGAGGGAGACAAAGTGCGCGCCGTGTGCGATGTCTGGTGCGAGAAGCCCGACGGCACAAAGACGATCGTCGGCGTGGCGAGCGCGCTGCATCGATGACGGCGAGACGGCCATGTGCGGCAAAGTGGCCGGCGCAAAAGAATGCGGCCCTGAGGGCAGGGCGGCCGGGCGTTGTCCTGCCGGAGACCGCGAGGAGGGCGCGCCATGAACCGGATCTCTTTCGAGGCCAAGCTCGGGCTAGCCCTGATCGGGATAGCCTTGATCGCGCTGCTCTGGTACTCGCGCGGGGACGTACCGCAGACCCTAGTGGCTCCGGGCCCGGGCGCGACTTCCCGCACGCCCGTGCGCGGGCGAGCGCCAGAGAGTGGGGAGCCTTACGCCGCGGGACGCCTGGACCGCCCCCGCCGCGCCGGCGGGAAATTCCGCGAGCGGCCTTTGCCGACGCCGGCAACGAGCGGCCAGCACGCTGCCCCCGCCCAGCCCGGAGGGCCGGAACCCGGACCGCTGGAAGAAGAGGAGCTGGATTTCGAGACGCTGAAAAACATGGCCCTGCACGATCCCGACCCCGACAACCGCACGATGGCGCTCTGGCTTCTCGCAGGCCTGGAAGACCAGCCGGTGGCGCCTGTTCTCATGCAGGCCCTCTCGGACAAGGATGCCGAGGTGCGCCTGGCTGCCGTGGAGTCTCTCTCGGAGCTCGATGACCCGCCCATCGAAGCGCTGGCTATGGCGCTGGACGACCCCGACCCGGAGATCCGGTTCGAAGCGATCAGCGTGGTCGCCGAGATCGCGGACAATCGCGTTCTGCCCCTGATCGAAAAAGCGCTGCACGATCCCGACGAAGATGTGCGCTCTCTCGCCGAGGGGATTGCAGACCTCGACGAGAGCTTTGCACCCCCGCAAACTCCTCCGGCAGGAGCGGCGCAGCGCTGAACGGGCGCGCTCGCGGTCGCGCCGGGGCGTTGCGCAGCCCGCCCGGATCTCGTATCCAGGCGGCGATGGACCGCGCGCGAAACGCGGCGAACAGCAGAATGGGGGACTGGCTGGAAGACTGGGGGCGCCTGGCCATGCAGCTGGCGGAAGGCGTGCGGCAGGCGCATCGCGCACTCGTTCCCCATCAAGCGTGTCTGCCCCCCGAGGCGCTGGCGGAGCTCGAGGCGCTCGTGGCGGAGCTTGCGCAGCAGCGGATCCGGATCGCGATTTGCGGCGAAGTCAAGACAGGCAAGTCGACGCTGCTGAACGCGATCGCGGGAGCGACGCTGTCGCCCGTAGGGTTTGAGCCGGTCACGGCAATTCCCGTTCGCGTGACTTACGGCGAGCGCACGGAATGGAAAGTCGGAGCGCAGTCGCTCGGATCGGCCGCGGCTCTCGAAGACTGGATGCGGGCGAATCCCAGGGGCAGCGCGGAGGCGGTGGTCACGACACCTCTGGATCTTCTCCGCTTAGGAGGGCAGGTCGATTTGGTCGACACGCCCGGGGTGGGAGCGGAAGACGCGTGGGATGCTGTGACCGGGGCGACCGTGGCCTCGCTCGACGCGGCAGTGCTGGTCGTCCGCTATCCGGGCCTGTACACCCGCGCCACGCGGGATCGCGCTGCTGCGCTCGAGCAAAGCCTCGGCAAGCTGTTCGTCGTGTGGAATCTCGACAGCGCCTGCGCGGAGCTCGGACCAGAAGCGCGCGCCCGCCATGCCGCGGAGCTCCGATCGCGTCTGCCCAGGGCTCGCGAAGTGTTTCTCGTCGACGCGCGAGCTGGCTTCGAAGCAGCCCGGCGGGGCGATCCGGGTGGCGTGGCTGCGAGCGGCCTCGCGGCGTTCGCCCAAGCACTGCGGGATTTCGCCGCCTCGAGCGGCCGGCGCGTCGCGGCACTGCGCGAAGGCGCCAAGCGGAGCCGAGCTGCTCTCGAAGCGTGTCGCGCTCGGATGGACGCGTGCCGCGAGGAACTCGAGAAGCACCTGGCCGCGGCGCGCGCGGAGCTGGAGCGCGTGCGGCGGGCCGCGGAGGCGGAGATCGCTGCCGCGGAAGGGCGGCTGCGCGAGTTGCGGGCACAGGTGGGCGCGGCGGTGGAAACCGCGCGGTCTGAGTTCGCCCGGCTGGCGGAGAAGCTGCGGCGCGATGTGCGGCGCGCGCGGAGGCGATGGATACTCCGGGGCGACGCGCAGAGGCTTCAGCGGGGCGTGCAGGCAGCCGTGGAGGGATATCGAAATCGAGCGCGCGCAATCGAGGAGGTGGCGGCGGAGCGCTTGCGAGCGGCAGCCGCTGGCTTTGGCGCGCCGGTTTCCGTGGGGGCGCGCGACGGAGCGGGGCCCACTGCGGGGGCAGCGGGACCGCAGGCGCGGCTGTCGCGGGCTGCTGCTGGCAGGGCTCGGGCGCTGCGGCGGGCACTGTGGCACCGGTGGTACCTTCCGGGCTTAGACGCGTTCGAGCGAGCGGAGATCGCGCGCGAGTTCCAGAGGCAGCAGGGATGGCTCGAGCGCAGCCGGGAGGCGGTGGAGCAGGCGGCAGCCGAGCTGCACGCCCGGCGCGTCGGAGAAATCGAGCAGCGGGCCGCGGCGCGAGCCGAGCAGGTTCGCGCGGAGGCGAACTTCTGCGCGCGCGAGCAAGAGTTCGCGCAGCTCGGCGAGGCGCTGTCGGTCGCGGAGGCGCAAATCGAAAAGAGCGCGAAGATCGCGGCTCTGCGCGGGCCTGACTGATGCCGCCTTCTTAGGGGCGGCGCGGCCGTGCCCGCAGGGGCAGCCGCTCCGTTGTCGCGCTAGCAGCGGGTTGCTAGCATCCCCGGCGAGCTTCGCCTTCCCAACCCACGCCATGCGCGGCGGTAGTCCCGAAATGTTTTGCGGACAGCAGCTCGCCCGCGAGCTGGCCGGCGCGGCGGCCGCGGGAGGGCGGCGCTGGCGTGTGCAGGGCCTGACGGGCGGAGCGCAGGCGTATTTCCTGTTTCGACTGCTCTCGGAGGTACGGCGGCCCTCGCTCGTGTTGGTGGGGCGGCCGGCGGATGCGGAGCGCATCGCTGGCGATCTGCGCTTCTTCTTTGGCGAGGAAGGGGAAGATGCGCCACCTCGGCACCGCCGCGTGCACGTGCTGCCCGGATGGGAAGTTGCGCCTTTCGAGGAAGTGTCGCCGCCTTCCGAAACTGTGGCAGGGCGCCTGGAAGCCCTGTATCGCCTGTGCCGCGGGGAGGCGCCGGTTGTGATGGCGACGGCAGAGGCGGTGCTCCAGCGCGTTGTGCCCCGCGAGTCCCTCGAGGGATCGTTCCTGCGCCTGGCAGTCGGCGATGAAATCGACCGCGATGCGGTGGTGACGCGGCTCGTCTCTTGGGGTTACCGCCGGCTTTCTCTGGTGGAGGACCGAGGGGAGCTGAGCGCGCGCGGAGGGATCATCGACGTTTTTCCCCCGACGCACTCGGCGCCGGTCCGCATCGAGCTCGAGGGAGACCGCATCGAGCGGATCGACGCCTTTGACCCCGTGACCCAGAGATCGGTCGGCGCCGAGTGCGAGGTGCTCTTGCTGCCGGTGAGCGAGCTCGCGCTAGGCCGGGTGGCCCGCGACGAAGTGTGCCGGGCTGTGGAGCAGCGATGCCGCGAGATCGAGGTCGCGCGCCGGGAGCGGATCGCATTGATCGGCGCCCTCGAGAGCGGGCTGATCGTTCCCGGCATCGAATTTACTCTCCCGTATTGGTTCTCGGCGTTAGGCACGGTGGAGGAGTACCTACCTGCGGACGCGGTGCTGTGGGTGATCGATCCGGGAGAGTTCGGCAGGGCGTTGGAGGAGGTCGAAGAGCTGGCGAGGCGGGCGGCGCGCGCACGGGAAGAGCTGCACAAATTCCACCCGCCACCGCAGGCATTATACCGAGCGGCGGCGGGCTGGAGGCGGGCGATGGAGCGCTTCGATCGCGTCGAAATCGGCGCGCTTGCCCTCCAGGGCGAAAGGGAGGCGGTCCTCGAGGTGCGCTGCGCGGGCACCCCCGAGTTGCGCTTGGAGAAAGCCGGCCCCCAGCACGAGGTGACCTTCGAGCCGGTGGCGGCCCGGCTCCAGCGCTGGTGTGCCGAGGGCGAGCGAGTTTTCGTGGTGACGTCGCGCGAGGAACAAGCGCGGCGGTTTCTGCATCTCCTGGCCGCCCACGGCGTGGACGCCGATGTCGCGCGCGATCCGGTGGCCGTGGCCCTGCGAGGGACGGCGGGGCGGCCGCGCCTGCTGCTCGGCCACCTCAGCGCTGGCTTCCGGTTGCCCGACGAGCGGCTGGTGTTCGTGACGGAAGCGGATGTGTTTGGCGAAGTGCGCCGCCGGCCGCGCGGGCGCCGGGTCGCCTTGGGCGCGCTTCTGGAGAGCCTCAGCGAACTGCACCGGGATGACTACGTCGTGCACGTGGATCACGGAGTGGGCCTCTACCGGGGGCTGAAACACCTTCGGGTCGCAGGCACGGAGGGGGACTATCTCCACCTGGAGTACGCTGGGGGCGATCGGCTCTACGTGCCGGTCGATCGCATCAACCTGGTGCAGAAGTATGTGGGCACCGACAGCAGCGCGCCGCCTCTCGACCGGCTCGGGAGCTCTCGATGGGAGCGGGTGAAGAAGCGGACCCGCGCGTCGGTTTTTGCCATGGCAAAGGAACTGCTGGAGATTTACGCGGCCCGGCAGGTGTTGGACCGGCGGCCGTACTCGCCCCCCGACGGGTACTTTCAGCAGTTCGCCGCAGCGTTCCCGTTCGAAGAGACGCCCGATCAGCTAAAGGCGATCGAGGACACGCTCGCGGATCTGGCGCGGCCGAAGCCGATGGATCGGCTCATTTGCGGCGACGTCGGCTACGGCAAGACCGAAGTCGCAATGCGGGCGGCCTTTCTGGCCGTCATGGACGGGAGGCAGGTCGCCGTTCTCGTGCCGACCACGGTTTTGGCCCAGCAGCACCTGGAGACATTTGCGAACCGGTTCGACGGGTATCCCGTGCGCGTCGAGATGCTCTCGCGCTTTCTTTCCCCCAAGGAGACGCGGGCTGTTCTCGCCGGGTTGCGCGACGGAACGGTCGACATCGTCATCGGGACCCACCGGCTTTTGCAGGACGACGTGGAATTCCGCCGGCTGGGCTTGCTCATCGTGGACGAGGAGCACCGGTTCGGGGTGCGCGACAAGGAGCGGATCAAGAAGATGCGCAAGCTCGTGGACGTGCTCACCCTGACGGCCACGCCAATCCCGCGGACGCTGCAGATGTCCCTGCTGGGGATCCGGGACTTGAGCGTGATCGAAACGCCGCCGGTGGACCGGCAGGCAGTGCGCACGTACGTGACCCGATACGACGAGGGCTTGATCCGCGAGGCAATCCTTCGGGAACTGGCGCGCGGCGGCCAGGTGTTTTTCGTGCACAACCGAGTGGAGACGATCGACGCGGCAGCGGAGCGAGTTCGCAAGCTCGTGCCCGAGGCGACGGTGGCCGTCGCGCACGGGAAAATGCCAGCCGGGAAGCTGGAAAAGGTGATGCTGGACTTTATGCGGCGTCGGGCCAACGTGCTCGTGTGCTCGGCGATCGTGGAGTCGGGCTTGGACATTCCCAACGCCAACACGATGATCGTCGACCGCGCGGACCAGTTCGGCCTCGCCCAGCTCTACCAGCTGCGCGGGCGTGTCGGTCGTTCCCACCAGCGCGCGTATGCGTATCTCATGATTCCCGGAGAACATCTGGTCACGCGGGATGCCCAGAAGCGCTTGCAGGTGCTTCAAGAGCTCGACGAGCTCGGGAGCGGTTTTCGGCTTGCGGCCAGGGACCTGGAGATCCGCGGGGCGGGCAATCTGCTGGGCAAGCAGCAATCGGGACACATCGCGGCTGTGGGCTTCGAGCTCTACGAGCAAATGCTGGCCGAGGCGGTGCGCGAGCTGCGGGGCGAGGAGCTGGAGCCGGAGGTGGAGCCGGAATTGCAGCTCGGCATTCCCGCGTTCTTGCCCGAGAGCTACGTGCCCGACGAGCGGCAGCGCTTGCTCCTGTACCGGCGGCTGGCCGCGGTGCGGTCGGACGGCGAGCTTGCGGAGATCGCGGCGGAGATGCGGGACCGCTTTGGTCCGCCGCCGCCGCAAGCGGAACGGCTGGTGAAGCTCATGGATTTGCGCCGCCGCCTTCGCGAGCGCCGGGTGGTCCGGGCAGCGGCGAAGGGAGGGTGGGTCACGCTGCAGTTCCACCCGCAGGCGCGCGTGGACGTGGGCGCGCTCGTCTCTCTCGTACAAGCGGGGCGCGGTGCGTTTCGACTCACTCAGGATTTCCAGCTGCGGTTCCGGGTGGCGGGGCGCGACTGGGCTGCGGTTGTCGAGGAGACAAAAAGCGTGTTGAATCGCGTGGGGGAACTCTAATGCACGGGCGTGGTTTGGCTCTGCTGGCAGTGCTGTTCGCGGGTTCGACGGGGCGCGCGGAGGTGATGAACCGGATTGTTGCCACGATCGACGGGGAGCCCGTCACGCTGCACGAGGTGCAGCAGTTCGTCCGCGACCGAGCGGGCCGTTCCCTTCCCACCGGGGCGACGCACGACTTCGCCGCGGCACTCGACGCCTACGTGGTGGAGAAGATCATCCGCATGGAGGTCAAGGAACAGGG
>JBBIUR010000145.1:0-9846 GCA_037440145.1 Myxococcales bacterium
CACGGCGGCTTCTCCCCGAAGAAAGGGCCCATCTTCGCGAACATCATCCTGGCCGACGAGATCAACCGCGCACCGGCAAAGGTCCAGAGCGCGCTGCTCGAGGCCATGGAAGAGCGACAGGTGACCATCGGCGAGCACACGTTCCCGCTGCCCGACCCCTTCCTCGTGCTCGCAACGCAAAACCCGATCGAGCAAGAGGGCACGTACCCTCTGCCCGAGGCGCAGGTAGACCGCTTCATGCTCAAGCTGCGGATTACGTATCCCTCGCGCGAAGAGGAGCGGCAGATCCTGGACCGGCGCGCCCTGACCGACCACCGCATCTCCGTCCCGGCCGTGATCGATACCGAGACGATTCGGGCAGCGCGTCAGCTCGTCGATGCCGTCTACATCGACGGCAAGGTCAAGGAGTATATTCTCGACCTGGTCTTCGCGACTCGGGATCCAGCGGCATTCCAGCTCGACCTGGGTCCTTTCATCCAGTACGGCGCTTCGCCCCGAGCTACCCTTTACCTCACGCTTGCCGCCAAAGCGCACGCGTTTCTACAAGGACGGGGCTACGTGACCCCGCAGGACGTGAAAGCAATCGCCCTCGACGTGCTCCGCCACCGGGTGATCATCACCTACGAAGCCGAAGCGGAGGAGATGACCTCGGATGCCGTGGTGCAACGGATTCTCGACGGAGTGCCCGTGCCCTGAGGCGCACGGCCTCGCGAGCTCTGGCCGGATCGCGGGGGTGCGCGCATGTTGACCCGCGAGCAGCTCCGGGCGGTGCGCAAGCTGCAAATCCGCACCAGCCGTCTGGTGACCGACCTCTTCGCAGGCCAGTACCAGAGCGCGTTCAAGGGGCGCGGCATGGAGTTTTCGGAAGTGCGTCTCTACCACCCTGGCGACGAGGTGCGCACGATCGACTGGAACGTCACTGCGCGCACGGGCGTGCCGCACGTGAAACGCTTCGCTGAAGAGCGCGAGCTCACAGTGATGCTCCTCGTCGATGCCAGCGCCTCTACCCGCTTCGGCACCGTGCGCCAGCTCAAGAGCGATCTCGCCGCCGAGATGGCCGCCTTGTTCGCGTTCTCGGCCATCACGAACAACGACAAGGTCGGGCTCTTGATTTTCACCGACCGCATCGAGCGCATGGTCCCCCCTCGCAAGGGCGTGCGGCACGGGTTGCGGGTGATTCGCGACGTGCTCAATTGCCAGCCAGCAGGGCGCGCCACGGACATCGCGGGCGCGCTGGAACACTTGAACCGCCTGACCCCCAGGCACTGCGTCGTTTTTCTGATCTCCGACTTTCTGGCACCCGACATCCTCCGGCCCCTGAAAGTGGCGAGTCGCCGGCACGACCTGATCGCTGTGGTGCTGGAGGATCCGCGCGACTTCGAGCTGCCCACGGCGGGCTTGCTGCGGCTCGAGGACCCGGAAAGCAGTGCGCAGGCGCTGGTCGATACCGCCAATGGCCACATCCGGTCGCGGTTTGCGGCGCTGCAGCGGGCGGCGCGCGAAGAGCGAGATCGCTCGCTGCACGCGGCGGGTGTCGACGCGATTCGCGTGCGGACGGACCAGCCCTACCTTCCCGCCCTGCACCGGTTCTTCCGCGAGCGCGAGCGGCGGAGGGCCGCGTGAGCTGGAGACCGACCGCTGGCGGGGGCTGGGGGGTGCGATCCGCCCCGTGGCTGGCAGCCGCAGTACTCGCCGGGCTGGCTGGCGCCGCCGAACCTCCCGCCACCGCGCCCACGGACTCCGGGACCGATGTCCGCGTGACGGCGCGCGCCGAGCCCAACTCGGTACCGATCGGCACTCCCTTCCGTTACGTGGTGGAAATCTCGGCTCCGAAAAACGCCGAGCTCACGGTCCCGATGCCCGCAGGGACTCTCGGGGAGTTCTCGATCGTCGACTTCGGCTCGACGGCGCCCAAGGCCGACGGCAACCGCGTCGTCACGGCACATTGGTTTTCGCTGGTCGCCTACCGCGCCGGCGAAAAGCGGATCCCTCGGTTTTCGGTTTCCTACAAGCTGCCCGGCGGCGAAGCGCAGACGGCGGAATCCGAGGAGGTACCCGTGACCATTCGGAGCCTAGTGTCCGGAGACCCAGCCGCAACCGACATTCGCGACATCGCGCCGCCGCTGCCCGCGCCGCGCGCCTGGAATTCCCGGATGCTGGCTGCGGCCGCGGGGCTCGCCGCGACCGCACTCGGCGCCTGCCTGTACTGGGCGCGGAAGAGGTGGCGCCGCGCGACTCCTGCCCCCGCACCGCCATCACCAGATCAGGTCGCATTGAAGGAACTGGCCCGGCTAGCTGCCCGGGAATTGCCGCGCCTGGGCCGCTACGAGGAATACTACGTGGCCCTCTCGAACATCGTGCGCCAGTACCTGGAAGATCGCTTCGGGCTGCACGCCCCGGAAATGACCACGGAGGAGTTCCTCGCTGCAGCACAGAGAGACCGGCGACTCACGGAAGCGCACCGCGTCCTGCTGGCGGGCTTCCTGGCGGAAGCGGACTTGGTGAAATTCGCGCGGCACGTCCCCGCACCGCAGGATGCCGAGCGTGCCGGGACCGCAGCCCGGCGATTTGTGCAAGAGACAGGGCTAAGGACTCCGGGAGCGGAGGAAAGACGTGCGGCTGCATGACCCATGGGCACTCGTGCTGTGGGCGCTTTTGCCCCTCGCTTGGCGCGTCTGGCACCGCCCTGGCCGGCATGCCTCCCTTCGCTTTCCATGGCTCGGCGCGCTGATCTCGGCAGGGACCGGCCGCCGCGCCCGCTGGCACCGGACCGCATCCGCACTTCGATTGGCGGCCGCCGCGCTTCTGGTCGCTGCCCTGGCCCGGCCGCAAACGGGCAAGGAGGACAGCAAGGTCTTCCGCGAGGGCATCGACATCGTGCTCGCAGTGGACGTCTCCGGAAGCATGCTCGCAGAGGACTTCACCCGGGCGGGCAAACGCATCAGCCGTCTCGAAGCGGTAAAGGACGTGGTACGCGATTTTGTCGCCCGCCGGCCCAACGACCGCATCGGCCTCGTGCTGTTTGCCGCGCGCCCATACACTCAGTGTCCCCTCACGCTCGACCACGGCTGGCTCTTGCACAACCTCGAGCGCGCGAAGGTGGGCATGATCGAGGACGGAACCGCGATCGGGTCGGCTCTTGCCACCGCCGTCCGCCGCCTCGAGGCGTCAACCGCCCCCAGCAAAATCGTGGTGTTGCTGACCGACGGCCAGAACAACGCCGGAAAGCTCTCGCCGCTGACCGCCGCCGAGGCGGCCCGCGCACTGGGCTATCGCGTCTACACGATCGGGGCGGGCACGCGCGGGCTGGCCCCGTATCCCGTCCGAGACCTGTTCGGCAACCGGCTCTACCGGCCGATGCCGGTAGACATCGACGAGGAGACGCTGCAGAAGATCGCCGCGCAGACCGGGGGCGCCTACTTCCGGGCAACCGATATTCCGAGCCTGGAGCGCATCTACGAGCAGATCGACCGCTTGGAGAGAAGCCCGGCGGAGGAACCCCTGTACCTGGAGTACCGCGAGCTCGCGCCGCGGCTGATGGCCTGCGCGCTTGTATTGCTCGTGGCGCAGTTCTGCCTGGCCCGAACGGTACTGCGAGTGCTGCCATGATCCGCGAACCGATGGCCGTGAAAAAGCCGCTGCGGGACGATCCTTCGAGCCGCTGAACGGGAGGGCGCGCACGATGTCCTGGGAAGCTCCGCAATGGTTGTGGTTGCTCCTTGCTGTACCCACCCTGGCTGCCTTTGCCTGGCGGCAGCGGCGCAAAGCTGCGCAGGCGCTGCGGTCGTTTGCGGAGGAGCCGCTCTTGCCGCGGCTGGCCCCGGACCGGAACCGCGGGCGCCGCCTCGCGCGGGACGCGTGCGGGCTCGCCGCCATCGCCGCGCTCGTTGTTGCTTTAGCCGGCCCCCGATGGGGTTCACGCTGGGAGGAAGTCCGGCGCCAGGGGGTCGACCTGATCGTCGCCCTCGACACATCGCGAAGCATGCTGGCCACCGACGTGAAGCCGAACCGCCTCGAACGCGCAAAGCTCGCCGTCGGTGACTTGCTCACCTACCTGCGGGGAGACCGCATCGGCCTCGTGGCTTTCGCCGGAACAGCGTTCCTGCAGTGCCCGCTGACGCTCGACTATAGCGCTTTTTCTCAGAGCCTCGCTGCGGTCCAGGTCGGCACCATCCCGCGCGGGGGCACGGCACTCGCCGCTGCAATCCGCACGGCACTGGAGGGCTTCGAGGCGCGGCAGGGCAAGCACGAGGCGTTGATCCTCGTGAGCGATGGGGAAAACCACGAAGGCGACATCGAAGCCGCAGCCAAGGCAGCAGCGGACCGAGGCGTGAAGATCTACACGGTGGGGGTGGGGACCACCGAAGGCGAACTCATCCCGCTGCCGGAAGGGGGATACCTGAAAGACAGCAGCGGCCAGGTGGTCAAGTCTCGCCTGGACGAGGGAACGCTGGAAAAGATTGCTGTCGCGACGGGCGGAGCGTATGTGCGCGGGACCGGCGCGTCGCTGGGGCTGGAAGAGATCTTCCGCGACCACATCGCGAAGATGGAAAAGCGAGAAGTCCGCGCCTGGCTCGAGCGGCGCTACGAACGCCGATTCCAGGCTCCGCTTGCCATTGCTCTTGCCCTGCTGCTCCTGGAACCTCTTCTGGCCGACCGTGCGGCGCTGCGGCGCTGGCCGCTCGCATTCCGCAGAGCGGCGCTGGCCCTGCTTTTCCTGTCCGTGCCTGCTGCCGCCCGCGCCGGCGGGCTCGCCGAAGGAAACCGACTGTACCAGGCGGGGCAATACGCCGCAGCGGCGGAGCGTTTTGCGGAGGCTCTCGTGGACGAACCCGAATCGCCCGCGGTCCGTTTCAACCTGGCGGCGGCCTACTACAAAAGCGGCCAGTACGAAGAGGCGGCAAAGCAGTTGCGCAGGCTCGACGCGGGAGGCGATCGGAGCCTTGCGGCTCGTGCGGCGTACAATCTCGGCAATGCCCTTTTTCGGATCGGACAGGACTCCGAGCAGCAAAACCCGCAGGCTGCCCTCGCGGCGTACGAGGAAGCGCTCGCGGCCTACAAGCGCGCCATGGGCGCCGATCCCTCATACGAGGACCCGAAATTCAACCACGAGATCGCGCTGGCGCACCTGGAAGCCCTGAAACAAAAACTCGCGTCACCCCCGGAGCAGTCGCTGCCACCGCAGCCGCAATCTGGAGAGGGTGCGCCCCGCCAGGAATCCCAAGGGGCTTCTCCGCAGGACGAGAGCACTGTCGGTGCGGACCAGCCCCCGCAACCCGGGGAGACGAGCAACGGCACCGGGGCGGGCGGAGGCAAAACGGCGCCGCAGTCCCCTCCGGCAGCGACCGAGGGCAACCAGCAGGCGGGCCCGGAGGGCCGAGCGGCAGGGGAAGTGCCGGCTCCCAATGGGCGGGACCGGCAACTGGCGCGGGGAATTCTCGATCAAGCGCGGGACGAAGAAGTGAGACCGGAAGAAATTTCTCAAAACCTGCCCGTCGCGGCCTCGGGCGAACCCTTGCAGGATTGGTGAGCGGACCGGAGCCGGGATGACCCTCGGGTTTCGCAAGCACGCACGCGGCCGCACCGGCCGCCTGCACACGGGCGCGAGCCACCCCGCACCGCCGCGCACGGCCGGACGCGCGGGCCTTCGCTCGCTTCGGGTCGCCCTTGTGATTGCGGGCCTCGCCGTCCGGGGGGCGCAAGAGCAGGCACTTGGCGCGGTCTCGGTCACCGCGAGCCTGGACACCAGCGCGGTGCAGGTAAACGAAGCGGTGACATTGAGCATCGAGATCTCCGGGGCTCAAGATGTTCCGCCGCCCGCCGTCGAGGTTCCTGACGGGCTCACCGCGAGCTACCTGGGGCCGGCGACGCAAGTGTCCATCGTAAACGGCCAGGTCCGCACCTCGGTGACCCACCGCTATTCCGTAGTCGCGCTGCGGGAGGGAACGTACACCTTGGGGCCCTTCGCGGTGGCGTACCGCGGGCAAACGCTGCGCACACAGCCCTTGGACTTGCGCGTCACCGCCGCCGGAACGGCAAGCGGGGCGGCCCCGTCCGCAGGCCAAGCCGCGGCAGCACCTGGGTTCCGGCTCGTCCTCGAGCTCGAAAAGAGCACCGCCTACGTGCAAGAGAGCCTCCCGGTCAGCGCGGTCTTGGAAGTGGGAAACGCCCGCATCGACGAACTCCGCTACCCGGTCCTAGAAGCGCCGGGCTTCGCGGTGGAGCCCTTCTCCCAACCGCTGCAAGGCGAGGAGATCCGAGAGGGCCAGCGAGTGCGCACCGCGCGGTTCCGCACCCGCGTCGTGCCGCTGCGCCCCGGCACTCTGAGCCTGGGACCCGCGCAGATCCGCCTGTCCGTCGTGGTCACGCGACGGGGGCGCCCGCGCGACCCATTCGAGCAGTTCTTCTCCACCGACCTGTTTGCAGAGCGCCGGCCCGTGGAGCTGAAGTCGAACACGGCCATGGTCGAGGTTCGAGAGCTGCCCACCACAGGCCGGCCGAGCGACTTTCGGGGTGCGGTGGGACAGTTCGACCTGGAAGTTTCTGCGCACCCGAACGAAGTGAAAGCCGGAGATCCGATCACGCTTCGGATGCGCATCGCGGGACCGGGAAATTACGCCACGGTGGAACCCCCGCAGCTCGACGGAGCCGACGGCTTCAAAGTCTACCCGCCGCACGCCGCTGCCAGCCCGGCCGAGAGCGAAAGGGTCTACGAGCAAGTGCTCATCCCGCTGCGCGCAGGCGCGAGCGCCTTGCCCGCAGTGCGCTTCTCTTTCTTCGACCCAGCGGAAGCGAAGTATCGAACGCTGGTGCGGGGGCCGATCCCGATTTCGGTCCTTCCGGGGGAGTCCGCGCAGAAACCCGCCAAGGTCGAGGCGCCGTCCCGACCTCCGCAACAAGCGCCGGAAACGCTCGGCCGGGATATCGTGTACATCAAGGAGGCACCGGGGAACCTATCGGTGCGGGGCGCGCGCTTGTACCGCGCGCCCTGGTTTCTCGCCTTCCAACTCCTGCCGCTGGTCCTTTACGCCAGCGCGCTCTGGTACGCGCGCCGGCGCGATCGCCTGCACTCCGACGCGCGCTACGCGCGCTTCATGCGCGCGGGCCGGTGCGCGCGAAAGGCACTCGGAGAAGCTCGCGCGCTGCTCCGCCGAGGCGCGGAGGAAGAATTCGACGCGGCCCTTGCCCGCGCGGTGCGCGACTACCTGGCCGCCAAGCTCGACCTGCCCGTCGGCGCCATCGATGCCGCGCGCGTGGCCGACTGCCTGCGGCGCAACGGCGCCCCTGCAAATGCGACAGTGGCAGCGGAACGGTTCTTCGCGCTGCTGGAGCAAGTCCGCTACGCGCCCTCGGGCCCAGGTGCCGGCGAACGGCACGAGGCCCTGCGGGTTGCCGAGCAGCTCGTCGCCGCACTGGAGCGCCAGCGATTCCGCGACGCGGCGGCTGCCACAGTGGCCCTCGCCGCGGCTGCCTGCCTCGCCCGTGGCGCGCACGCGGCCGCACCGCAAGCCGCTTTCTACGAGGCAAACAGGCTGTACGCGCAGGGGCAATTCCAGGTTGCCGCCCAGCGCTACGAAGACGTTCTCCGCGCGGGCTGGGAAAGCGCCGAGCTGTACTACAACTTGGGCAACGCCTACTTCAAGGCGGGGCAACGCGGCCTCGCGGTTCTCAGCTACGAGCGCGCTCGGCGCCTGGCCCCCCGCGACGCCGACATTCTCGCGAATTTGCGCTTCGCCCGCGGCCCGAGCGGCCGGCCCGGCGACGAACCGTCCCTGTGGCAGCGCCTGGCCTTTCCGCTTGCCGAGCCGTTGACCACCGACGCGCTGGCTGCTCTCGCCAGTGCGGCGTACGCACTCGCCATGCTCGCTCTCAGCCTGCGCGCCTTGCGCCCGGCCGCAGCACGGCCCGCGGGCCATGCCGCCCTCCTGCTCGGGGTGGTGTGGGTCCTGTTCGCCGCCAGCTTCACATGGCGCCTCTGGCACTACGACCTTGCGCGCACTGCCGTCGTCACAGCGGGAGACGTACCGGTGCGATTCGAGCCGAGCCCCGACGGCACGACGCACTTCGTGGCTGCCGAAGGCAGCCTGCTCACCGTTCTCGAAGAGCACAACGGGTGGAAACAGGTAGCGCGCAGCGACGGGCGCAAGGGGTGGGTGCCCAGCACGGCGGTCACGCCCATCGAAAGCAGCTGACCCCGCCGCGACCCATTGCCCGTTGCACTGGAGGCGCAGGCGCTCGGCGCGCGAGCAGGGTGAAGCCAAACTGCGCAAAGCCGATCGCCACCGCCGCAAAGCCGGCAACCCCGCCGGTGCCCTGGAACCGCACGTGCAGAGCGCTCCACTGCCGAGCCGCCCGCTCCCCGGCCGCCACGACGCGCCGGGACACCCTTGCCTGCCCTATTCCGGAGGGATGGGCAGCGGCGTCGGAGGCAGCGGGGCGAAGATCGTCACCTCCTCCGGCGGCACGACGGTAGTGATGGCCGTTTGCTCGAACGTGGCGAAAAGGTAGATGCCCACCAGCAGGACCCCGGCGATCAATCCGAAAGCCGGGAAGTAGATCCGGCGCCGCCGGGCTACCTGCACAGGGTCGGGCGCAGGCCGGCCCAACTCGATCTCTTCCAGCTCCAGCGGATGCCGCTCGAGCATCTCCTGCTCGGTCAAATAGCCCGTGAACATGCTTTTGTTAAAGTGCCGCAGGTGGACGTGGTAGAAGTGCCACACGATCACGGCGAGCACGGCCAGGAGGGCCTCACCGCCGTGCGCCGCTTTGGCAGCGGGGATGAACTCGCCCGGGAGGAGGCGGGTGGTGGCGATAGGGTTCCACATCATGAAGCCGGTAACGGCCATGATGGCGGTTCCCCAAACGAAGGCCCAGTACTCAGCCTTCTCCTCGAACGTATAGCGCCCCTCCCGCGGTCGCTGACCGGTCAGGCCCAAGTTGGAGCGCAGCGCCAACCAGGCGTTGCGGACATCGTCCAAGGTCGGGAGCATCGATAGAGGTTGCTGAAGCACATACGCGCGATAGCCGACAGCCCCAATGTGGTAGACGACCTCGATGGCCAGCACGATCGCGGCCCAATGATGGACCAGGCGGACGTTCTCCACTCCACCGAAAAGCGCCACGATCGACGCGGAAACCCTCGCCGTCGCGTACTTCTGCACCAGGCCGGTGACGGCCAGGAAGATGAAGGAGAGCGACGCCACGGCATGCTCCAGGCGCTCGGAGAGCGCGAAGCGGAGAACCTTGCGGGTCTCAGCCACAGCGGTTCCTCTCGCGCCGGCGCGCCACGGAGCGGTAGGCGTCCGCAGCAACGAAGAACACCATGCCCCCGATCACGGTCGGAATGAAAACGCGGTAGAAGAGCTTGACGTAATACACGAGCGGGGCTTTCTCGGGGCTGGGTTGGTAGTGGCTCAGCCAGGAGGCCGGGAAGTTCGCCGTCGCGTCGGGATGGCAGCGCCTGCAGGTCTTCAGCAAGTTCTGCTTCATGACCGTGCTATGAGGATGCCCGGGCGAGCGGATGTCGTGCACCCCATGGCAATCGACGCAAACGGGCTTGTTGGTTTGCTGGTCGGGCGAAACTTTCTGGAACAGGACCACGGTGGTGCCGTGAAAGTCGGAGACGTAGGTATCGAAGACGTCGGTGCTGATGCCGTACTTGCGCATCAGCCCCTCGTCGGCGTGGCAGTCGCCACAGAGCCGAGGTGAAAAGAGGTGAAAACGCCGATTGTAGTCCGGGCCCTGAATGCTGTGCACGCCGTGACAGTCGTTGCAGGTGGGAACGTCGGGGTTGCCCTCGCCGATCAAGGCCGCGCCGTGGACGCTCTCCCTATAGCGGGCGTAGAT
>JBBIUR010000146.1:0-9714 GCA_037440145.1 Myxococcales bacterium
GCAAGACGAGCCGGATGCTGGCTTTGAGGAAACGGAAAATCTGCATCGCCCTCTCGCTACAAACCGTAGAAGTAGTAGAACTTTGGCTCGGTCTTCAGCTCCGCTTTCAGGACGAAGACGCGCTTTTCGCGCAGGATGCGCGAGATCTCGCTCTCGGGATCGAGCAAATTGCCGAACTTCCGCGCCCCCACCGGGCAGATTTCCACGCAGGCCGGATAGCGACCGCTCCGCACTCTCTGGATGCAGAACGTGCACTTTTCTACCACACCGCGGGGGCGCGGCAGGTTGCCGAGCACGTGCATGTTGGTGTTGAGCTCTTCCGGCGGAATGTACGGCTCGCCCCAGTTGAAGTGGCGAGCGCCGTACGGACAGGCCGCCATGCAGCACCGGCAGCCAATGCACCAGTCGTAGTCGATGACCACGATGCCGTCCGGCTCCTGCCACGTGGCCCCGACGGGGCACACCTGCGTGCACTGCGGGTTGCGGCACTGCTGGCACGCTACCGGGAGGTAAAAGTGCTCGGGGTCCGGAACGCGCTCCGGATCGTAGTACGGGTTCGCCTCGGCAAAATCGATCCCCTTTTCCTTCTCCATCTCCAGGACGCGGATCCAATGGATTTGGGGCTTTCGCGACTGATTGTTCTCTTTGACGCACGCGTACACGCAACGCCGGCAGCCGATGCAGCGCGAGAGGTCGAGGGCGTACCCGAAAACCACTCCAGGGCGCGGCGGAGTCGCCGCGACGTTCACGGGCTTTCCGAACCGCTCGGCGTACTCTCGCCGCAAGCGCGCCAGTCGCAACTCCACCTCTGCCGGCGAAAGCTCGATAAAATGCTTGCGGAAAAACTTCTCCCGCACCTCCGCCGAGCAACCCGCCAGAAAACCCGCTGCCGCCACACCCACGGCGGTGAGGAACTCGCGCCGATCCATGCCGCGCTTCCCCAGAGCTGGCACCGCTAGCCGCTGGCGCTTAGCGGGTTTCCCCTTCATAGCTTCCTCCGCGCTCGGTTCGGCTTTCCGAGTCCCCCGCCGCTAAGAGCGCCGCATCCTCCCCCCGCAGGAATTGCGGCCGCACGGGGGGTGGCAGCGGCTGGAGCGGCGCGAAGCGGGGGCTGTGCGGATTGTGGCAGTGCACGCACAGCAAATAGCGCTTTGCCCCGTCCCAGTATCCGGTTCGCTTGCCGTGAATCCCGCTCTTCCAGTCCCGGTACTGCGTCCCGTGGCATTGCCCGCACAGGCGGTACGACTCGGTAAACGGCACCAGAGCCCCGCTTGCCAACCGCAAGAAGTCGCGGTTCTGCGCGTCGTGGCAGTCCAGACACCAGCGGTGTTCCTCGTCGTGCCGCAACCGGATCTCCACATGCATGGCCTAGAGTTCGCGGCGCTCCGGATTCGGAGGAATGCCCTCGTGGCAGGCCATGCACGGAAAGATCCCCTCGGAGAAGGGTGGCGCCGGAACAGGAAACTGCACCGCACCGCCACCCGCGCGCACGCCTTCGAGCCCGGCGAGCGCTTCCTCCTTTGCGAAGATATCGGGAAAGTCCGCCGGGCTAAATGCGCGAAACGCGGGAGCGCCTTCCCGCGGCACCAGCGGCTTAGCGCGCACGACCACCAGGAGCACAGCGCCGACACAGGCGCCAAAGAGCAGGAGCAGGGGAATCAGCGCCTTCGACTGGGCGATGGAAAACTCTTCTCGGCTCCCTTCGAGATGGTTCCGATCTCCGGACTCGCGCGCGTCCACCGGAGGTCCCCTTCACTCTGCACGCCCGCGCAGGTAGGCGAGGAGGTCGTTCATCTCGTCGCCACCAAAGCGCGGCTTGGGCGCAGTTTTCGTCGCGAGGTCGACGCCCAGATGGTTCCACATCGCCGCCGCCCAGTCTGCGGGCGAGCGGAGGGCCGCTGATCCCCGCAGCTCGGGCCCCCGCGTCGCCCCGGTCCCTCCCGCCTCGTGGCAGCCCGCACAGGATTTTTCTCGAAAGAGCTGGCTGCCCCTCTTGGGGTCGCCCGCTGCTGCCGTGTGCTGGACGAAAAAGAGGTAGTTCAAAATATCCGAGACCTCGCGGTCCGTGAGCGAAGGGAACGGCACCCCAAGCTCTCTCATCTTCGCCCACATGGCCGGCCCGTGGTTCCAGAGCGCCGCAGCCATATCCCCCACCCGGCGCGCGGGGTTGCGCGCATCGAGGTTCGGACCCACCTTCGCCCCGCCGCCCCCCACTCCGTGGCAGCGCACGCAGCCCTTCTGCTCGAGCAGCATCTTTCCCGCCGCGGGGCTACCGGCCTGCGCGTATGCCAGCTCGAACGGCGCTGCCGGCCCGGCATCGCCGCGCAGGAACGCAACGAGGTCCGCCACATCGCTGCCGTCCAGGCGCGGCCGCTCCACACCCATTTCGGCCATGCGCGCAGCCATCTCCGGGCCGTGATTCCACAGAGCCTGGGCGAGAAAGAACGAGGAGAGGTACGGGCCGAGGTCGTCCAGGCGCGGGCCGACGCGCCCGCCGCGCCCACCCATCTGATGGCAGCGGGCGCATTGCCGCGCCTCGAAAAGCTCTTTGCCGCGATCCCGATCTCCGGGCGGCCCGACAAATTTGACGTAGAAGAGGTAGGCCGCGATTTTTTTCATCTCGGAGCCAGTGATCGGCGACCAGCCCGAGCGGTGCCCGACGAGCCACTCCAGCGTCCGCTGCGGGTGGTTCCAAAGAGCGCCAGCAAACTGCATGAGATCGTTCCACGCACCGCCGGTCCCCAGGTCCGGCCCGTCTCGCTCGCGCCGCTCGCCCTGCCACACACCGTGGCAACCCGCGCAACCCTTTTCCTCGAACAGTGGCTTGCCCTGCAGCAACGGCTCGCCCGGCGCAATCTCCAACCCCTCCTGGGCGCTCGCCGCGCTCGCGCGTACCGCCACAAGAGCGGCCGCGCCGGCAACGCAAATCGGCAGCGCGACCGCGCGCCGCACTGCCCTCGCAACCCAGCTCAGTGTGTTCCTCGAGGCCAAGAGCGCGATCCGAAAATCGGCGGCGGGCCGCCGCGAAGCCCGCCGCCCGCACGGAATGAGAATGCGTTACTTTGCCAGCCCTTTGATGTACTGCACGAGCGCCTGCACCTGCGCGTCGTTCAGCTTTTTGCCGTACCCGGGCATCGTCGGCGCCTTGCCCACCGCCTTGCCGCCTTCTTTGATCACCTTGGCGATGTCGGCGTCGCTCATCGCTTTGAGCGTCTTCGAAAAATCCCCAGGCGGCGTCTTCAGCTTTTGCCCCGCAGGGCCGTCGCCTTTGCCCTGCGGCCCGTGGCAGGAGGCGCACTGCTTGTCATAGAGCTCCTTGGCCTCTTGCGCTCCCGCCAGCCGCGGGGCCATGCCGCCCGCCAAGGCCAAGGCCATCCCGACTACCAATCCACCGCGCACCGACTTTCGCATTGCTCGTTCCCTCCTCATTCATTCGTTTCCGCGTGGCCGTTCCGGCCTGCGCGTCGATCTTCGCTCGAAAAAACCGGTCCTTCAATCCACCCCGCGGCGGGCCCGGCTCCCTCGGCAGTTGCCGCCGGCTCCCACGGGGGCAGGAGCTTCACCAGTATTGCCAGCAGCACGAAAGGGAGCACCAACAGCCCGATCGCCGTGAGCAGCCCCTCGAATCCCGTGAGGTCCATCTTGTACGTGGTCAAACCGCGGAAGCTTTTCGAAAACATCTGCCCGCCGATCACCACGTTCCACCGCGTGCTGAAGATCCCGAGCTCGATCAGCAGCGCCGACAGGAAGTACAGGAGCTTGCGGAGCTCCTCGTTTACCTCGAAGACTTTGGTCATCGCGAGCAACCCGAACGGGAACAACATGCCGAGCAGCACCTGGATCACCACGAGGCTGATCGTAAGCTTGCTGAAGACGAGTTCGGAGAGGATTTTGATCGACTCCTCGCTCTCGTAGAGCCGGTGGATGAAATCGAGGAGTTCCAGGGAGAAGTCCACGATCACGGCGTAGAAGAGGAAGGAGGCCATGCGGTCGAGGCATGCCATATCGATGGCCTCGCGCCGCATGGGTGTCACGACCATGTAAATGAGGATGACGAGCGCGATTCCCGAGACGATGGCAGAGAAGAGAAACACAATCGGCATGAGCACGCTGCTCCACCAGGGGTTGGCTTTGATCGAGCCAAAGATGAATCCCACGTATCCGTGGAGCAGAAAGGCCGACGGAATGCCCACAATCGTGATGGCCTTGACGGCCTTGCGGTCAAACTCCACTGCAGCAGGGCTCAAATCGCGCGAGAAAAGCGCCAGCGCCCGATGCACCCAGCGCAGGGGAGGGCGCTCCTCAGCCGCCCACAGAATCAGATCCTTGCGGTACGCGAACCAGATCTCGAGCAGCAGGACCACCATTAGGTACCACGCGTAGACAAAGCCGAACATTGCCATCGCCGAGCTGGGATTCGGCGTGAGGAAGATCTCGAAGCAGCGCTCGGGGCGGCCGAGGTGGAGCACCAGCGGCAGGGGCGCAACGAGCAAGAAAGCCAGCGCGGTGAGCAAGGAGAGCTTGTATGTCGGCTGTACTTCGCGGACGTGGAACACCTTGACCAGCGAGGCGAGGATGAAAGCGCCCGCGACGAGGCCGGTGAGGTACGGGTAGACGACGATCAAGATGGACCAGTGCACGTCCAGCTCGTTCGGATAGATGTACCCGCTCACCTGTTTTGCGAGCTCCGAGAGCCGCGCGATCGTCTCGCCGTTCATCGCACTTCGCCGTCCAGACCCGCGTAGACCACCTTGGGCTCGGTGTTGAGGTGCGGCTTTAACACGTGGATTTTCTGCAACCGCATCATGCGCGTCAGCGGGCTCGCCGGACTGCGCAGGTCACCGAAGACGCGCGCCTGCGTGGGACAAACTTCCACGCACGCGGGCACCAAGCCCCGCACCAGGCGGTGGTAGCAGAAGGTGCACTTGTCCGCCGTCTTTCGCTCCGGGTGGAGGTAGCGAGCACCGTAGGGACAGGCCTGGATGCAATACCGGCAGCCGATGCAGCGCTTTTCGTCGACGAGCACGACCCCGTCTTCGGTCTGGAACGTGGCAGCCACCGGGCACACCTGCACGCACGGCGGGTGCGCGCACTGGTTGCAGAGCTTGGGCACGAAAAAGCTGCGAACGACTTCTTTTTCGGTGAACCCGTCTCCCCCGCCACCCGTGGCCGTCCCAATGCTCTGCACCGCCACGGAGCCGTCCCTCTTGACCGTGTAGCGCTCAACCCACGTGCGGAAGAAGTACGGCTCGCGAGGGACGTCGTTTTCCTCCTTGCAGGCTTGCATGCACCGGCCGCAGCCGATGCACTTGTCGACGTCGATTCCCATGCCGTAGCAACTCCCGCCGCGCCCCTCGCGCGCCGCCGCGCTGTGGCGCGCGACACCCCCAAGGGCCCAGCCCGTCAGAAAGGCCAGAACGCGCCGCAGAAACGTTCGCCGCCGCATGGTCACTCCAGCTCCGGCATGTGCGGATAGTGGCACTGCCAGCAGAGGTAGCCCTCGCCGTGACTGGCGATGTCGATCTTCGGAGTGTCAGGGTGCTTGGAGTCCTGACTGTGGCACTGGCCGCAGAATTCACGCCGCGAAGGCTTGCTCACGCGCGCCGTCCGCGGGGTCACCTTGTGCTCCTCGGGCGTGCTGTGGCAGGTCGTGCAGTCGAGCAGGACGTGCGGCGAAAAGGCCTTGGTCCGCTCGATCTCCGCGTGGCAGGCGGCGCACGCACTGGGTACGGTGGGGGGCTTCGGGTCATGGGGATTGTGGCAGGTGATGCACGGCTTCAGCGGGTTGTGCGCAATCGGGTTGATCTGGGGAAAACCCACGGGCCGCGAGAGATCGTACGCGTGGCAGGTTGGGCAAAAAGAGCGACTCCGGGGAGCCGGTGGGGTGACTTCGACTGGGCTTTCGGCATGACCGCGCGCGGGCCCGTGGCACGTCTCGCACGATACGTTGCGATGGTACCCATTGCGGCGGATTTCGTACTGCTCCCCATGGCATTCCCCGCACGCATGGGCGCCCGCGTACTTCGGCTCGCGCGCTTTCTCGCGCTCGAGCGCCGCGGCCTGCTGCAGTGCTTTGTTCTTCAAAGCAGGAGGCAGGACCGAGCGCAGTCCGACGAACCCCGCGACGAGAAGCACCCCGACGAAACTCAACCGCGCCACAGCCTCGGGCACGTGCCGCGGCCGCGGAGGGTCGCCCCAACGCCGGCGCCGAAACCATCCGGACAACCGCGGGCACTTCGGATCCGCTGCCCCGGAGCCCGCCGCGCGGTCTGCACCGTGCCCGCGCGAGCCTCGACGAAACCACCCGAGCCGCATCAGGGCGCCACAGGGTCGCCGAGTCGCGCGCACGTGACCCGCGCTTCCTCCAGAGCGCTCCGCACAGTCAGAGCGTCACAGCACAAACGTTCCTCGGTGGGGATGCCAACGGTGCGGTGCAATTCCGGGCCGCCGTCTGCCGCGGCACGCCGCGCGCTCATGGCGCCCGTCGCGTGAAAGGCCCGGCTTGCGATCGGCGCCACGCCCCCCGTGGCGCTGCCGGCTGCGCGAACCCACTGCCTCGGCACTCGTGACATACTCCCGCGCTTCTCGCACTTGCTGCGCCCCGTGGCTCGACCCGCCGGGGCCGCTGCCCGCCAGGGCAAGCAACACGCCACGCAAACGAAACCGCCGCCTCCGCCGTTCTTCAGGCCCCTACTCGCACAAATAAGAAAATGTGCGCTGGCCCTTCCAGCGCATAAGAACGTCTGACAGAAGCCCGCTCAGGGACCTGGAAACCGAGTACATCGCAGCCCCTTTGGTGACAAAGGTCATACGCCCTGCCTTTTGGATCGCCTATCGGAAACGACGTGCGCAGATCGGAAGCAGCAGGCACTCGCAACGCCGCCCTCTCCCCGCGCGGGGAAGGGGGGCAGCTGCTTTCGCTGTCGGAGGTGGCGCGGCGGTTCCGGGCGGCGCGCAGGGAGGCGGGCCTCAGCTTGCGGCAGGCCGCCGAACGTGCCGGGATTGCCGCCAGCACGGTTCACAAGATCGAGACCGGGCGGATCGTGCCCTCGCTGGCGATCTGCATCCGGTTGGCTGACGCCCTCGACCGGCCCATCTCCTATTTCGTGGAACCCGCTGGCGCGCGGGCGCGCGACGTCCGATTCATCGCCCGCGGCGCGGGCCGCTCGACCCATGCGCCGGGCTCGCTGCTGCACTTCGAACAGGTCGCGGAGCCGCTCGTGGCGCCGCGCATGGAGGCGTTCGCGGTCACCGTCGCGCCGGGGGGAAAGAGCGGGACTGGCGTACCCATCCGCTACCGCGGCGAAGAGATTGTCTATGGCCTCGAGGGACACGTGCGCTTTGTGATTCGCGGGACGCCCTATCTGCTCGGTCCCGGTGACACTCTGCACCTGAAGGGAAACGTCCCGCACACCTGGGAGAACGCCGGTCCGGACCCGGCGCGCATGCTCATGGTCTGCGCGTTCGCGTACGGGCGCGAGGGCGAGTGATGGCGGCGGGCGAGCAGCATTTCTACGTCGGCACCGACGTCGGCGGGACCTTCACGGACTGCGTCGTGATCGACGAGCACGGCCGCATCGTGATCAGCAAGGCTCCCTCGACCCCGCCGCGCTTCGAGGAGGGGCTGTTCCGCGCCTTGGAAGCCGCTGCAGCGCAACTGGGCGTCGACAGCAGAGAACTGCTTGCGCGCTCTCGCCTGTTCGCGCACGGCTGCACAGTTGCCACCAACGCGCTGATCAACCAGAAGGGCGCGCGCGTGGGCCTGCTGACGACCAAGGGGTTCGAGGACACCCTGCCGCTGATGCGCGGGAGCGCGTACTGCCAAGGACTTCCCGTCGAGGCATGGTACCGCAAGACGCAAAACGAGCGCCCCTTCGACCTCGTGCCCGAGCGCTGCATTGTCGGGATTGAAGAGCGAATCGATCGCTGCGGAGCGATCGTCGTGCGGCTGGACGAAGAGGGCGTGCTGCGCGCGGCGGACCGCCTGCTGAACGAGGAGGGGTGCGAGGCTCTGGCGATTGCTTTTCTGTGGGCGTGCGCGAACCCCCTTCACGAGCAGCAAGCCCGCGCGCGGGTCCTGGCCCGCTACCCCTCGGCATGCGTCACGCTCTCGAGCGAGATCCTGCCGCTGATCGGGGAGTACGAGCGGACGAGCACCACCGTGCTCAATAGCTACCTGCGCCCGGAGGTGGAGCAGTACGTCGCGCAAATGGATCGCGAGCTCCGCGCTCGGGGCCTGCGCGCGCCGCTCTACGTGATGCAGGCCAACGGCGGCTTGGTGCCGGCGCCCGACGCCGCCGCGCGGGCCGTGACGATGCTGCAGTCGGGACCGACTGGCGGCGTCCTGGCCGCCAAGATCGTGGGCGAGCTGGTCGGCAGCGAGAAGATCATCACCGGCGACATGGGGGGCACATCCTTCGACATCAGCCTCGTGGTCGGCGGCGAGGTGCAGTACCAGCGGCGGTCGTTCCACCAGCGCCACGTGGTGGCCGCCCCGATGGTGGACATTCAGTCGATCGGAGCCGGTGGCGGCAGCATGGCAGTCGTGCGCAATGGCCGCATCCGCGTCGGACCGCAAAGCGCGGGCGCCGACCCCGGGCCCGTTTGTTACGGAAAGGGCGGAACCCAGCCCACGGTCACCGACGCAAACCTGGTGCTCGGCTACCTGAATCCCAGCTTCTTTCTCGGCGGCGCTCTGCAACTCGACCGCGGAGCCGCAGAGCGTGCCATTGCGCGGCGCATTGCGGAACCCCTCGGTTGCTCGGTGCTCGAGGCAGCCGCCGGCATCCACCGGATCGTCAACGCGCACATGGCCGACGCCATTCGCTACCATGTGCTCGCCCGCGGCTACGATCTCCGCGACTTCGATCTCTTTCTGTTCGGCGGCGCGACGGGAGTGCACGCGGTCGGCATCGGGACCGAGCTCGGCGTGCGCTCCATCGTCATTCCGCTCGCGGGCCTGGCTACGGTGCTCTCGGCCTTCGGGATCGCCAACTCCGACGTGCTTCGCG
This sequence comes from Myxococcales bacterium, assembly GCA_037440145.1. GTDB lineage: Bacteria > Desulfobacterota > Binatia > HRBIN30 > BPIQ01 > JBBIUR01. The sequence continues at coordinate 9,012 of JBBIUR010000146.1, forward strand.
TCCTCGTGGCCTCGCTGCCTACCCCCTTCCCCCCCGCGGATCCGGCAGCGGTCGCTGCCGTCTACGAGCGACTGGAGGCTGCAGGCCGCGCCGAGCTGGAAGGGGAGGGCTTTGGCGAGGACCAGATCGCGATCGAGCGCTGGGCCTCGCTGCGCTACCACCTGCAGCTCACCGAGGTCGACGTGCCAGTGCCCGACGGGACAATCGATGGCCACGCACTCGAGGAAATCGCGCAGCGGTTCGACGCGCGCTACGCGGAGCTCTACGGAGCAGGCACGGGCTTCCAGGAAGCTGGGCGCGACTTGATCGCCGAGACCGTGCGCGTGCGGGGTCGCACGCCCAAGGGCAAACTTTCCCGCGACGACGGCATGCCCCCTTCACCCGCGAGCGCCCGCAAGGGAAGCCGAAAGGCGTTCTTTCCCCTTTGCGGCCTCGTCGAGACGCCGCTCTACGACGGCGACGCCCTGCGCGCCGGCAGCCTCGTGGGCGGCCCTGCGGTACTGGAAATGATCGGCACCACGGTGCTTGTGCCGCCGGGCTTCCGGGCGCGATACGACGCCTACCGGAACATCTACCTGGAGGCAGCGCGATGAGACCCTTTGGCCAGCCGCACCCCGACTTGCCGCCGCCGGTCGTTCTGCGCGCCCCGTACACCCTGCGCGAGCCGCTGGTGGAGGTCGACCCGGTGACATACGAGATCCTC
>JBBIUR010000147.1:0-9698 GCA_037440145.1 Myxococcales bacterium
ATACGTCAGCAGCTCGGTGAGGGTGAAGCAATCATGCACCTGAGCCACATGGATCTCGCGGAAGGGGTTTCCGATTCCCGCTTGCCGGTACGCCTGGCGAGCCGCGTACACCGTCGGCTTCCACCGCAAAAAGTCAAACGTCGGATCGCTTTGCGGGTTCGGCGCCAACGCGATTGCCACCGCCTTTACGAGCACGTAGTCGTCGCGAAAGGAACGAGCAAGCTCGCGCCGCGTGAGGATCGCCACGGCCGCACCGTCCGACTGCGCGCAGCAGTCGTACAGCCCGAAGGGCCACGAGATGATCGGCGCCCGCAACACGTCTTCTACGGTGATCTCGCGCTTCAACATCGACTTGGGCGCCAGCATCCCGTTGTGGTGGTTCTTGACGGCGATCTTCGCCAGGTCCTCCCGCCCCGCCCCGTAGGTCTGGAAGTACTTTGCCGCGCACAGCGAAAACCAACCGGCCGGGGTCATCGGCAAGCCGCGCACGCCTGCCGTCTGCACGCTGGGCCCAGAGACGCCACGGTCCTTGGGCTTGTCGAAGCCCACGACCATCACCGTGTCGTACATCCCGCACGCGACGGCGAAAACGCCGTAGCGAAACGCGTCCGTACCAGTGGCGCAGTAGTTCTGCACCAGGCTGATCGGCCGGTCGAAAAGCTTCAGCGCATCGGCGACCTCGGCCGTACCCTTCGACGGGTATACCGAACCGCAGAACACCGCCTCGATTTGCGCCTGAGGGTCTTCGATCCCCGCATCTTCGTACGCCTCGAAGGCCGCTTCGACGATCATGTCCTCCGGCGATCGGTCCCAGTTCTCCCCGAACTTGCAGCACCCCATGCCCACGATCGCCACCTTGTCCCGGATTGCGTCTTCTCTCATTTCCTCGCTCCCGGCGTCCTGACACAGCGCAACGGCCCAGCTTCAGCGGACCGGCGTGCACTTCCAGAAATAATTGGGCCGGCCGCCGTACTCGTGGATCTTTCGGAACGTGAACTCCACGGGCAGGTCCAGCTTCACCTCCGCGGGCGACGCGTCGGTCATTTGCAGGTACACGCGCGCTCCGCCCTCCGCCTCTACCGTGGTCACGATCAGCGGCGGGTCGGGGCTGCCCGCAAAGTAGTCGAAGGTGTACGAGAGCACCCTGCCCTCCCGATCGGACAGGCGAACGCGGTCAAAGGCGTCGCGCGCAAAACAGGTGTAGCACACGCGCTGGAAGGGAAACTGCTCTGTCCCGCAACGGCGGCACTTGTGCGCGTGGAAGCTGATGTCCATGTCGCGCTCGCGGAAGTGCACGGTGGCGGACACGCCGACGCCTCCGCGCGGGTCGAACTCGGCGGGCTCCAGGTTCCGAAAGCGCAGGTACTTGCTGTAGTCGTCCAGCTCGGCCCGCCTGCGCAGAGACCAGTCCATTCCCCGGCGCGTGCGGAGCTCCGGCAACCGCTCCGTAGCCCGCAGCGCAAACGCGTCCGCCCCGTCGCCATAACTTGCCACGAAAATCGGATCCCCGGGCTTTGCCTCCTCCAGCGCTGCGACGAGCAACTGCAGCGCGAACGCCGCACCGGTGTTTCCGAGCCGGCCGAAAAGCGGATCCTGCACCTGCCGCCGCAAGTCGAAGCCCAGGGAGCGAGCCAGCCCCGCGTGGCTGCGAGCATCGGGGCCCGAAAACGCCGCGCGCGCGTAGTCACTCGCCCCGAGGCCGGTCTTGTCCGCAAGCGCGCGCGCCACCGCCCGCAGGTTCGCCCAATACCCGTGCTCCACGACGAAGCGCTCTTCCCACGTGTGCACGAAGGGCTCGCCTTCCGCGCGCCATACGTCGAGGATCTCGTCGGCCACGCTTTCACCGTGCTCCACAGCCGCCGCGACCTCGGAGGCGCTCACGAGCAGTGCGGCGGCTCCGTCGCCCAGCTTGCTCTCCAGCGCGGAGCGCGGCGCGCCCATCCGGCAGTCGGCGGCGACGACGAGGACATTGCACTTCGAGCCCGCCTTCACCGAATCCAGCGCAGCTCGCAGCGCCGCAGTGCCCGCTCGCAGCGACCCGGCGAAGTCCGCAGTCGCCGCCACCCGTGAAAGGTCGAGCGCCTTTGCAACCAAGCTCGCTGCTTGCTTCTCGCGGTACGGGCTCGTGGTCGACGCAAACAGGAGGGCATCGACAGCGCCGCGGTCGATTCCCTCCAGGCAGTTTCTTGCCGCGGCGACTCCCATCGTCACGGCGTCTTCGTCGAAATAGGCGACCGCCCGCTCGCCACTGCTATTGCCTTTGCGGCTGCCCGCGATGGCCGCGAGCGGCATCCGCCACATCGGCACGTACGCGCCGTAGGAACGAATTCCGACCATGAGCACCCTCTGTGCGCCAGCCCTGCCGGCGAAGATTTTTTTTCCTTCGTGCTTGTCCCGCGACTGCGGCTAAGCTAGCGACACGAGCGGTACTCGGTCAAGAAACGCGAGTCACCGGCTCTCTTCACACTCGCAATCCGATGCCCCGCCCGTGCCCTGCTCGGCCCGCGCCCGGCATGGGGCCGTGACCTGCGAGACGTTGGCCGCAGTGTTGACGAGAGCGATGTGCGAGAGGGCCTGGGGAAAGTTGCCGAGCTGCCGGCCGGTGCGCGGGTCGAACTGTTCGGCCAGCAGTCCCAAGTCGTTGCGCACGGAGAGCAGTTTTTCGAACAGCGCGCACGCCTCTGCCCGCCGCCCCTGCAGTACCAGGTTGTCGGCAAGCCAGAACGAGCAAGCCAGAAACGCTCCCTCCGTGCCCGGCAGGCCGTCAGTCCCGGGCTTATAGCGGTACACAAACCCATCGACCGCCAGTTCCCGCTCGATTGCAGCTACGGTCCGCTGCATGCGGGGATCGTTGGCCGGCAGAAAACCCACCAGCGGCAGCAGTAGCAGGCTGCCGTCGAGGGTGGACGAACCGTACGCCTGCACAAAACAGCCCCGCTCCCGATTGTACGCGCGCTCCTCGATCTCGCGCCGGATGTGCTCCCGCAACGCGCGCCAGCGCGCCGCGGGCCCATCGCAGCCGAACCGCTCGACCGCTTTCACCGCTCGATCGAAGGCAACCCAGGCCATCACCTTCGAATACGTGAAATGCCGCCGGGGCCCGCGAATCTCCCAGATACCCTCGTCGGGAAGCTCCCAGGACGTTTCGAGGAAATCCAAGAGTGCCCGCTGCAACGCCCAGGCGTCGGCATCGACGGGGATGCCGCTGCGCCGCGCGACGTGGAACACATCCATGATCTCGCCGTACACATCGAGCTGGAGCTGCCGCCAAGCCGCGTTTCCGACCCGCACGGGGCGGGACCCCTCGTAACCCGGCAGCCACTCCAGCTCCATCTCGGGGAGCCGCCGTTCGCCCGCCAGGCCGTACGCGATCTGCAGATCGGCCGGACGGCCTGCCGCAGCCCGCAAAAGCCAATCGCGCCACGCGACTGCCTCTTCGCGGTAACCATTGATCAGGAGCGCGTAGAGGGTGAAAGTTGCGTCGCGGAGCCAGCAGTACCGGTAGTCCCAGTTCCGGACACCCCCGATCGACTCGGGAAGGGAGGTGGTCGGGGCGGCGACGATACCCCCCGTGGGGCCGTAGGTGAGCGCCTTCAACGTCACCAGCGACCGCTGCAGGGCGCCCAGCCAACGCGGGTCGCAAGCGCAGGTGCAGCGAGACGCCCATTGCTTCCAGTAGCGCTCGGTCGCCTCCACGGCCGCCGCAGCGTCGCCAGGCGGTGGCATCGGCACGTGCGACGGGTACCAGCGCATCGTAAAGGGCACCTCCTCGCCAGCCGCAACGGTGAACTCCGCGATGCAGCGCAAGTTTTGCCCGCGCACCGGCACCGGCGTGTGCAGCTCCACGGCGTCCGGTCCGGCAATCGCGAACAGCACTCCGTCTCGCCGGCGCACCCAAGGCACGACAGAGCCGTAATCGAATCGCAATACCAGCTCCATGCGCATGGCGGTCCGGCCCTCACGCCCGCGCACCAAGCGGACGAGGTCGGCGGTGTCGCCCGCCACCGGCATACAGTCGATCACGGTCGCTGTGCCGTCGGGGGTTTTGTACTCCGTTTCCAGAATCAGCGAATTGTCTCGATACCGGCGCTCCACGCGCGCATTGGGGTCGACCGCAGTCAGCTCCCAGCGCCCGTGCTCGGGTGTCCCGAGCAGGGCGGCAAAGCAGGCCCCGGAATCGAAGCGCGGCAGGCACAGCCAGTCGATCGATCCCCAGCGCGCAACCAGCGCCGCAGTGCGGGTGTTCCCGATCAATCCGTAATCCTCAATTTTGGGGCTCATCCCCGCGCCCTCCTGGGGGTCGGCGCGGCCGCTTGCGCACGCAGCCGCCGCGACCGCCGGCCTTTCTCAGGGCGAACCGATTCCATACCCCAGGGCGCGCATCTGCTCGCGCGTCCGCTCATCGAGCTCCACTGCAGCCGCGCGGCCCGGCCGCAGGGCAACGCGGTGCACGAGTTGCTCCAGCGCGCGTTCGAGCGCCGCGCGCCTCCGGGAATCCAGCTTGCCCGGCTGCTTCTCGCTCGGATCCGCCTCCAGATCGTACGCTTCCAGCGGCCCGTCCCACCTCGCGAGTAGCTTTCGCCCCGGGACGACGTAGGCCCGCCGGTGGTCGGGCGGCTGCCGATCGCCGGCGCGCGGAGCGCCCATCAATTCGCTGTACGCACCGGTCGCGCCCCTGCGCAGCGCCCGCTCCCACCACGCCCGGAGCCGGCAGCGCAAGCCGGCCCCGGGCAAATACGCCCGCAGCGACCGGCCCTCAAACGAGTCGGGCACGCGCGCCCCCGCCAGCTCCAAAATCGTCGGGCCCAAGTCGACGAGGGACACGGCATCGCGGATGTCTGCGCGCTTTCGCTGTCCGACCGCGGCCACGAGTAAGGGCACGCGAATCACTTCCTGGTAGAGCGTCTTCCCGTGGCCGACCCTGCCGTGATCGTTCAGTTCCTCCCCGTGATCGGCTGTGACAACGACCACGGCGCGATCCAAAAAGCCCCGCTGCCTGAGGGCCGCGAAGAAGTCTGCCAGCAGGGAATCGAGCGCGAGAACTTCGGCGTCGTATAGCGTCCGCACGGCTTTCTCGGCCACTGCGTCGAGATGCTCCCACCGCCGGGCATTCGAAGCAATGAGCTCCCACATTGCATTTCTCTGCGCATCCGCGTCCGGCGCGCGGGAGAGCAAGAGATCGAGCGGGCGTTGCGGCGGCAGATACGGGAAGTGCACGTCCATGTAATGCAAGTAGAGAAAAACCGGCCGCTCCCTGTGGCCCCTGCCGGCCGCTGTCGCATCGAGCCAGGCAAGGGCCGCCGCGTGGATCTCTCGCGCCCGCGTCTTGGCCGCCAGACCGCCCCTTGGATCGGGCGCCAGCACGCGAAACGCATCGAATCCGGCTCCAAAACCGCTCCCAGGAGAAATGAGCACGTTGGCCGTGAAGGCTCCGGTGACGTAGCCCATCTCGTGCAGCGCTGCCGCGAAAGTGGTAGCCCCCTCGCTGAGGCCGGTCTCGAACTGCACCGCCTTGTGCTGCGAGGGGTAGGTAGAGGTCCAGAGCGAGGCAATCGAGGGGAGCGTCCACGACGAGGGCGCGTACGCGTTCCAGAAGACGGTCCCCCGTTCTGCAAGAGAGCACAGAAACGGCGTAAGCAGCCGGCGGTCATCCGCGTACCAGCCCAGCCGATCGGCTCGCAGCGAGTCGATCACGAGGACCAAAATGTTCGGCGGACCCGCGCGCGAACAGGCGGCAAGCAAAATCGCCGCGAGCGTGGCCCACGAGCAGCGAAATCCGCTGCGGGGGCGCCGGCGCGCCGCCGCCAAACGGACCGCGCCGCAGGTTCCCCGGCACCGCCGCCCGCTCTCGTACTCCCGGGCGAAGACCGTCACCGCACACTGCGTATGTCGAACTCCGCACCCTGTCAAATGCCCTTGCCAGCCGCGCCGCGCGCTCCCCTGAGCCCTTGACGCGGCGCGAGCCCTAGAATCTATTGCCCGGAGTGAAACTGGGACTGAGAGCTGCGGTTCTCGCAGTCTTCTTGTGGCCAGTGGCGAGCTACCCGGAGGTCCTGCTACCTCCGCCCCTGCGGGCCGCCCGCGCGCGGGGCGAATGGGCCGACGCATTCGTTCTCCTCGAGGGCGGAACCAGCGCAACGGTCCCGCCTGGCCGCGAGGTCGTGCGCGCGGTGCAGGGCCGCTTTTTGAGTGCCCTCCAGCGGGGTAGCTACGCCGTGCTCTACCGCTTCGAGAAGATTCCCGCAGTCACCCTGCGCGCCAGCCCAGTGGCGTTGGATGCTCTGGCGAGCGCCCCGGGAGTAAAGTCGGTAGCACCTATCGAGCGCGGTTCGGCCGCGCTGTGGGGAAGCGTCCCGCAGATCGGTGGCGACGCGCTGTACGAGAGCGGATACCGAGGCGCGGGGGCGCTCGTCGCGGTTCTCGATACAGGCATCGACGCATCCCATCCCGACATCGCGGGGCGGGTAGCCGGTGAAGAATGCTTCTGCTCCGAAGCGTGCTGCCCGGAAGGGACCGAGCGCGCCTCGGGGCCCGGCAGTGCCCAGAGCAAGGCCTCGCATGGCCCGCACGTGACCGGGATCATCGCATCGGGCGGGACCATTGCCGGCCGGGGGGTCGCACCCGAGGCCACAATCCTCGCGATACGCGTGCTGAGCGACTGGGAGCGAGGGCTGATCATGGACTGGCTGGCCGCGCTGGACTGGATCCTGGCGCACCGCCCCGACGTGAATGCGGTAAACATGAGCCTGGTGAGCGACCTGAAATTCGAAGGCGAGTGCAGCGACGCGAACCCGTACGGAGAGGCGTTCGCCACTCTGCTCGCCCAGTTTCGCGAACGCGGAATTCCCGTGGTCGCAGCGAGTGGTAACGATGGCGACACGGACCGGCTGCCCATGCCCGCCTGTATCGCCACCAGCATCGCCGTGGGAGCCGTAGACCAGCACGATTCGATTGCCGCATCCAGCAATACCTCGCCGTGGGTCGACCTGCTCGCACCTGGGGTGCGCATCGTCTCGGACGTTCCGGGCGGTTTGGTGCTCCCACTGAGCGGCACCTCGATGGCGGCGGCTCACGTCACCGGTGCCGTCGCCGCTCTGCTGCCGCTGGTACCGGTGCGCTATGCAGACGTGCTCGCGGAGATTTTTGCCGCGACGGGGGCCCCCATTGTCGACCAGCGACGGTGCGAGGGGGCCTCCTGCCCCGTCTTTCCGCGCATCGATGCTCGAGCGGCTCTGGCAAAACTCGCCGCCACACCGAGCTTCCATCCCGGTGGGGGCAATCGCGAGACGGACTGCTACGCCGAATGGCGCGTGCGCGGCGCCGAAGGAATCCCCTGGTTCCGGGCCGCGCGAGTTCGCTGCACCGACGGCGACACGCGCTGCGACGCCGACACCGAGCCGGGACAGTGTACCTTCACGGTCACCCCGTGCTTTGCCGTCCCCGACCCCCGCCTGCCGGCCTGCGACCCTCGCCGGGCCATCTCGTCTTACCTGCCGCTCGGCTTCCAGGAGCGGAGAAGCACCAACCCGCTCGATACCGAAAACTTCGCCCGCTTCACCGCCTCGCTGCCGCCTCTGCCCGTGGGCGCTCCGGCTACCTGCGGGCCGCCGTTCGAGTTCGTGGTGCGGACCCGCTCGGCTCGCTCGCTCCGGCTGCTCGCCGCAGCCGGCCCTCGGAGAGACGTCGATCGGCTGCGGCTCGCGTGTCTTCCCGCCTCGTGACCGGCCCTCGCTTCCAGCCCGGGGCAAGCCAGGACAATGGCTATCGGGAGCACGGCCCGCCGTATTGCCCACCCGCCCCGGTGGTGCCATAGACCGAAGCGGGGATGTTCTGGCACAAAATCGCAATCGATCTCGGAACGACCTATTCGCTCGTGTACACGCAGGAAAAGGGCATCCTCCTGCGCGAGCCTTCGGCGGTCGCGATCGCGAGAACGACAGGGCAGGCCATTGCCTTCGGCGAGCGAGCGCGGACGATGCTGGGCCGAGCACCCGCCTTCATCGAAGTCATTCGGCCGCTGCGCGACGGCGTCATTGCCGACTTCGACGCGGCGCGTGCCCTGCTCGCCCACTTCATTCGCGAAGCCTCGCGGGGCCATCCTTTCAGCCGCAAAGCACTCATCGTGTGCGTTCCGCTCGGGGCAACCAGCGTGGAAATGGACGCACTGGTGCGCGAGGCGGAAGCTGGGGGAGCGGATCGAGTCGACCTGGTCAAAGAGCCCTTTGCGGCCGCGCTCGGAGCAGGCCTGCCGATCCAGGAGCCGCGCGGAAACCTGGTGATCGACATCGGCGGCGGCACCACGGAGGTGACTTCGATCGCACTGAACGACGTGGTGTACTGCGAATCGCTGCGCATGGCGGGGAACGCGATGGACCAGGCCGTTGAAGCATTTTTCCGCAACCGGTACGCGTTCTCGATCGGCGAGAACACCGCGGAGCAGATCAAGATTCGATACGGCGCGGTCTATGGTGACAGCGACGCGCTGTTCGAGGTCAAGGGTCTCAACCAGCGGACTGGAAAACCGCAGCGCTTTTTAGTCCATACGGCGGAGATCCGAGAAGCGATTGAGCCCATCGCGCGGCAAATCACCGATGCAGTCCGCCGGTGCGTCGAGCAGTTATCGCCAGAGCTGGCCGCCGACGTCTTCACCGACGGGGCGACGATGGTAGGGGGTGGTGCGCTATTGCCTGGATGGCCGGAGCGACTTTGGGAGGCCATGGGATTAAAGGTGAAAATCAGCCCGGACCCGCTGATGTGCGTGATGCGTGGGCTGATCGAGATCCTGCACCACCGGGAGCGCTACGAACAGCTGATCGTGAACTCCCTCCGGCCGGCGAGCTGGCTGGAAACATGAGCAGCGGGGGTAGCGAAACTGGCGGCCGAAGCAGCCGCCAAGAGCGCGGACGGGCGCGCTGGGGCCGATTCGATCACCGGCTCCCCCGAAACGATCCGCCCGCCGCAAAGCACTGCACGCCGCCGGCTCCTGAGCGGCTCCCGGTTCTCCGGCAAGCCTCCGCCCCTGCGGAAGAGAGCGCGTTGGTCCGGGAACGAGAACCCGACTCTGCGCGCGCCGACGGCGACCAGAGGTTGGAAGGCGCGCGCTCCGCCCACCGGGGCAGCATCGCCCGCGGCGGCGCGGGCGCCCCCGATGGCTCGAGGCCACGTGTGGAAACACCGACCGTGCGCCGCGGCCAGGCCGCAAGAGTGATTCGCAGTCCGCAGGAGTGCGGTTGCGCGCCCCTCCCGCCCCCGACCCCGGAGCGATCCGCACCCCTGGCGCTGTGCGACGGCGACGGCAGCAAAGCCACGACCGCTGCCGATCCCGCGCTGGGGCACTGCCTCTCCGCGACCGAACCGCGCGCTTCCGCCCGCTTCCGCGTCCGGGCGGGCCCGCCCCGCGGCGTGAAACTACGTCCCCCAAAGTGAAACCAAAGTGAAATTCGAATTTGGAGACACGGGGCAGCGTCTGCGAAAACGAGGATGGAGAGCGGAGTTTCGGCAATCACTGCACAGGTCCAGCAGGGGTCGGATTTTGTCTACAAACTGCGCGCCGAGATCGGCAAGGTGGTCGTCGGCCAGCGCTACCTGATCGCTCGTCTGCTGATCGGCCTGCTGGGAAACGGCCACGTGCTGCTGGAGGGGGTTCCGGGCCTGGCGAAGACGCGATCGGTGAAAACGCTCGCGCCAACGATCGCCGC
>JBBIUR010000148.1:0-3507 GCA_037440145.1 Myxococcales bacterium
GCCCGCGCGTCGTACGCGCGCTGCCGGTAAGCGGAGTACTGCGGTATCACCACCGCCGCGATGATCCCGATGATCGCGATGACGACCAGCAGTTCGATCAGCGTAAAGCCTTTCCGCGTGCAAGTCATTTCCATCCTCCTTGATCGCTGCGTTTACCGACGGCACTTCCTTGCCCTTTTCGCGCCGCTCGCGCGGAGGGTCGGCGGCGGGCCCCGCGGCTGGCGCGCGGCTCTTCTCGGCCTCCGTGTCCGTACCGGAGAGCGACCGGCTTCCATGCCTCGATCCTTTGGCGCTCCCAGCGACTACTGCGAAACCGGCGTGCGAGTCAACCTCGCCGGCGCCCTCGCGGCACCCCACCGGCCTTCAGATCAGAAGGGAGCGCGCGCCAGGCCGGTCGGGCTCGATCTTGTCTCCGCACACCGAGCCGCAGTCGGCGCACAAGTACTCGTACTTGTTCCCCTGCGGCAAGATGAGCAGCAAGCGCTTGCGGACCGGCTTGGCCTGTCCGCACCTGGGACAGAGCAGCAACGAGGCTTCGAGCTCGGCGAAGGCGTCACCGCCCTCCCTCATTTGTGCACCCGATCAGGGGCCGCTATATTTAGCGGCCGCCGCGAGAAGCTGCAACCATGTCCCGGCGCGTCTACATCGAAACCTACGGGTGCCAGATGAACCTGGCGGACACGGAACTCCTATCCGGCCACCTCTGCCGGCACGGCTACCAGCGCACCGGCGACCCGGGCGAGGCGGATGTGATCCTCCTGAACACGTGTGCCGTTCGCGAACACGCGGAGGAGCGCGTTCTCGGCCGGCTGAGCGCTCTCGCCCGATTCAAGCGGCGCCGGCCGGAGGTCCGCATTGGCGTGGCCGGCTGCATGGCCCAGCACCATCGCGAGCGCCTTTTGGAACGGGCGCCGTGTCTCGACTTCGTAGTGGGGCCCGACGCGTATCGCCGGCTGCCCGAGCTGCTGGGCGGGGACGCGTTCATCGACGTCCGGCTCGACCGCCGCGAGACGTATGCGGACATTCCCCCCGAGCGCGAGAGCGGGGTGCGTGCCTGGATCCCCGTGATGCGCGGGTGCGACAAGTTTTGCAGCTTCTGCATCGTTCCCTACGTGCGCGGCCGCGAGCGCAGCGTTCCGCTGCAGGCGGTGCTGGAACACGTGCGAGCCGCAGCCGCCGAAGGCTGCCGGGAGGTCGTCTTTTTGGGCCAAACTGTCAACGCGTACCGAGACGGCACAGCGACGCTGGCCACGCTGTTGCGGGCGACCAGCCAAGTCGAAGGCATCGCTCGCATCCGCTTCACTTCCTCGCACCCGGCGGACATGACCCAGGACCTCATCGATGCGATGGCCGAGTGCCCGCAGGTCTGCCCGCAAGTGCATCTGCCCGTCCAGTCCGGGTCGGACCGCGTACTGGAGCGAATGCAGAGGGGGTACACAGTGGCGCGCTACCTGGAGCTGGTCGATCGCTTGCGCCGCGCAATTCCCGGGGTCGCGCTCTCCACCGACATCATGGTGGGCTTCCCGGGCGAAGACGAGCGGGACTTCTCCGCGACTTGCGAGCTCTTGCGCACGGTGCGCTTCGATAGCGCCTTCCTCTTTCAGTACTCGCCGCGAGAGGGAGCGCGCTCTTTTCGCTGGCCGGAAACCGTCCTCCCGGAAGAAAAGGCTCGCCGCCTGCGCGAGGTCATCCGGTTGCAGGAAGAGATCTCGGCGGAAATCAACCAAAGCCTCGTGGGGCAAGCCACGGAGGTTTTGGTCGAAGGACCCGCGCGCCGCCCGGAGGGCTGGCTCGCTGGCAAGAATCCGCAATACAAGACTGTCGTCTTCCGCTATCCCCGTGGGGCCCCGGGGGACCTCATCTCCGTCCGCGTAACCGAGGCCACGGCACACACGCTCGTAGGCGTTGCCGAGCCCGCAACGGGCCGCGCGGGCGCGACCGGTGGGGCTGCATCCAGACCCGTTGCGCCGGCCGGCGGCTTTGTGTAGCTTCGACGCAAAGGCGGGGGGCGCATCCGCCGCCAGGTGGAAGACCCATGCAAGCGAGCGTTTCGCCGCAGGCGAGTCAGCTATACGAGAAATTTCGCGTGCTGGACGAACCGGCGTGGTACTCTGCCGAGGCCTGCGCGCGCTTTGCCGCGGTGATCGACGCGATTCGCCACCTCAAGGAAGAACGGCGCGCGGTGATTCTCTGCCACAACTACCAGCGCCCCGAAATCTTCGAGGTTGCCGACTTTGTCGGGGACTCGCTGGAACTCGCGCAAAAGGCCGCCACGACCGATGCGAGCGTGATCGTGTTTTGCGGCGTCCACTTCATGGCCGAGACGGCCAAGCTTTTGAATCCGCACAAAACCGTGCTGCTACCGGACCTTCGGGCGGGATGCTCTTTGGCGGACAGCATCGAACCGGAGGATTTGGCAGAGCGCAAGGAAGAGCTGCAGCGGGTTTACCCCGACCTGCAGGTCGTGGCGTACGTGAACACGAGCGCCGCGGTGAAAGCATTGGTCGACGTGTGCTGCACGTCTTCGAACGCGGTGAAGGTCGTCAACTCGCTGCCCTCCCAGCACATCCTCTTCGTCCCGGATCGGCATCTCGCGGAATATGTCCAGCAGCACACGAGCAAGCAGATCCTTTCTTGGGACGGCGCCTGTTATGTCCACCATCAGATCACTCCAGAGAGCATTCGCGAAGTCCGGGCGAAGCTGCCCAACGTGAAGGTGCTCGTCCACCCGGAGTGCCGGGCAGATGTGGCCGCGGAGGCCGATGCGGTGCTCAGCACGAGCGGGATGGTCCGCTACGCGAAGACCAGCGAAGCGCGCGAGTTCCTGATCGTCACCGAGTGCGGGCTTTCCGACCGCCTGTTCCTCGAAGCACCGGAAAAGCGCTTCTACAAAGCCTGCAAGCTCTGCCAGTTCATGAAGATGATCACTCTGGAGGGTACGCGGCAAGCGCTGGAGAAAATGCAGTACGAAATCGTCCTGGAGGAAGATGTACGCCGCGGTGCCGAGCGAGCGCTCCGCCGCATGTTGGAATTGAGCAACTGAAATCGGCGCGGGGGCTCTTGCAATGCGCGGGCGGCCGCGCGGCGCCGGACCAGCCCGGCGCAGTGCCGAACCGGGTGCCGCTACCCGCTTGCTATCGGGTGCGCGTGGCGCCGCACCTCCCGTCGCCGTCGACGTTGTCATCTTCGCGATTGCGCGCGAAGTGCTGCACACCCTTCTGGTCCGGATCAAGGAGGGTCCGTTTGCCGGCCGGTGGGCGTTTCCCGGCGGACTCGTGCCCGCGGGCGAGTCTCTGGACGAAGCGGCAGCCCGCGAGCTTTTCGAAAAGACGGGGATCCGCAACGTTTATCTCGAGCAGCTTTACACGTTCGGGGATCCCGGGCGGGACCCGAAGGCCCACGTCGTCTCCGTGGCGTACTTCGCGCTGATCCCGTCGCCGCTGCGACCGCCGCGGCCGCGACCGCCGGCGTGACCGTCCTGATCATCGCCTGCCCGTGCGCGCTGGG
>JBBIUR010000148.1:3517-9557 GCA_037440145.1 Myxococcales bacterium
GTACGATGCGGTCCGCTGGTGTCCCGTGCGCAGCTTGCCGCGCCTCGCGTACGATCACAACGCGATCGCCCGCTATGCGCTGGGCCGGCTGCGATCCAAATTGGCGTACAGCAACATCGCGTACAGCCTCCTGCCGGCGCAGTTCACTCTTGGAGAGCTGCAGCGGGTCTACGAAGTGATCCTCGAGCGGCGCCTCGACCGGCGAAACTTTCGCAGAAAGATTCTTTCCCTCGGGCTTCTGCGCCCGCTGCACCGCGCCCGCCACGGGCCGCATCGCCCTGCCGGGCTCTACACGTTCGCGCGGCGCTCTCCAATGTACGTCGAGATCCTCTGATGGGCCCGCCCGGTGCGTACCGGGCTGCTTGACTTAGCCCCAGCAATCCGGTTGCCTGCACGCGCACCGCCTCATCGGGTTCCCCTGCAGTGGATTCGGAATCTGGATCCCCCGCCCGGCCCGTCGCGATCGCGGCGGGCCGGATCTCCTCGAGAGGGCAGCTCCTGCGCCTGATTTGGGCTCTCTCCTGGCCCGTGATTGTTACCTTCTCCCTCGAGTCCGTCGTCGGCCTCGTGGACATGCTGATGGTCGGCCGGCTGGGCGCCGTGGCGGTGGCAGGGGTCGGAGTAGGCATGCAAATCCTTTCTGCGGTCAGTGCGGCGCTGTTTGCAGTGGGAACCGGCACCCTTGCCCTGGTGGCTCGGAACATCGGTGCCGGCCGGAAGAGCGAAGCCGAAACCGCGCTGTACCAGTCGCTGCTCGCGGTGGCCATTCTGGCGGCGCTCACCGCGCTGCCGGTGATTCTATGGACCCCCTTCGCCGTCCGAGCGTTTGGCGTGGAGGAAGCCGTCGTGGGCTCGGGAAGCGCGTATACGCGGTGGCTGCTGCTCGGCGTGCCGGCCGATGCCGTGGTGTTCGTGGCGGCCCTCGGCCTGCGCGGCGCGGGGGACATGCGCACCCCCCTAATCGTTGGAGCTATCGTCGGCGCTTTGAACGTGGTGGGGAACTATGCGCTAATCTTCGGCCACTTCGGCTGTCCGGCTCTAGGCGTCCGCGGCGCTGCCATCGCGTCGGCCCTCTCGTTTGCCGCAGGCGCGGCCTTGATCTTAGTCTTGCTAGCCCGCGGTGGCCTCGCCTTGCAGCTTCCCAGAAGGGAGAGATGGCCGCGCGTCGACGTCATCGTCCGGATCCTGCGAGTCGGCTATCCCGCTGCAATCGAGCACATCCTGATGCAGCTCGGTTTCTTCCTCTACATCCTTTTCGCCTCCGCGTATGGCACGAGTGCTGTGGCTGCGTACTTCATCGGCGTGCGGATTCTCGCGCTCTCATTTCTGCCCGGTTTCGGGTTCTCCGCTGCAGCCAGCACGCTGGTGGGCCAAAACCTCGGCGCGGGATCCCCCGAGCAAGCAGAGCGCAGTGGCTGGGAGTCGAACCGGCTTGCGGTCTATCTGATGAGCGGAGCGGGAATCGCGATCTTCGCAGCAGCGCGGCCCATCGCACGCCTTTTCGTCGACGACCCCCAGGTGGTCGCCGATGCGGTTTCGTTCATCCGCGTGCTCGCAGCAGCACAGCCGTTGATGGCGGTCGACTTCACGTTGACGGGCGCTCTCCGCGGAGCCGGAGACACCCGATTTCCACTGCTCGCCGTGCTGTTGGGATTTTACGGCTGCCGGCTGGGCTTCGCGTACGCCGTGACCGCTTGGCTGGAATGGGGAGTGTTCTGGCTCTGGATCGCCTTGCTCGGCGACTACCTGACCCGGTCGATCTTGAAAGCGTACCGGTTTCAGTCTGGCCGCTGGAAACACATTCAGGTTTGACCTTTGGGGCAGCGAGCCGGGCCTACGTTTACCCGGCCGACCGAGTCATGGGAAAGCGGTCGAGCTCCACCGGCGCGCCGCTGGTCGCCGACCAGTAGATCGCCTCGACGGCGTGCTGCGCGCGCACTCCGTCCCAAATGTCCGGTGCGGGCGGCCGGCCGGCAAGCAGCGCTTCGACGAA
Organism: Myxococcales bacterium; assembly: GCA_037440145.1. Taxonomy (GTDB): domain Bacteria; phylum Desulfobacterota; class Binatia; order HRBIN30; family BPIQ01; genus JBBIUR01. The sequence continues at coordinate 5,511 of JBBIUR010000148.1, forward strand.
CAGCAGATCTTCGACGAAGTACGGGATACCGAACCACTCGGACAGCGGGTCGTCCGCGCGGCCCAGTTGGCGCACGAAGGCCTGCAGCACGGCGGGCGGTGGAATCTCCTCCTCCGGACCATCGCCGATCTGCTGCCGCACGGGGCCAAGCATGTCATGATCGCTGGCTGCGAAGCCCCGCCGGCAGAAGACCTCCAGGCGGCGATTCGACGGCCGCTGCACCATGTCGTGCCACACGTTAAGCACTTGTGCGTGCAGGCCGGAAGAAAACTCGAGCTCCACTGCCACGTAGTCCTCGATTCCGGGATATCCCGCGAGGTTGCGTTCCCACGCTTGCAGCCAGCGGATCGGCCCGAACAGCCACTGGAGCAAGTCGATGTCGTGTACCCCGTGCTCGATCATCGTGCCACCCGCAGTCCACGCCCGGTCCTTGCGCCACGGCGACGAGTGCACTCCCCGAATCGGGAGGCACTGGTCGTCGCGCAGCAGCACTCCCATGAGCGGGCCGATTTCCGGCCGGCGCAGCCACTCTCGGATCCAGCAGTAGACAGGAGAGAACCGCAAGACCAGGCCGACCTGTGTGTGCACACCCGCGGCCTGCGCCGCGCGGGCCATCGCCTCGCCCTCGGCGGCGCTCATCCCAACGGGCTTTTCGCAGAAGACGTGGAGCCCTCGCTCCACGGCGCCCTGAAAGATCTCCGCATGCAGGCGCGTCGGCGTGCATATATAAAGCACGTTGATCTCGGCGTCTCGAAGCAGCACCTCTGCATCGGGGTGCGCGTTTTGAAAACCGAAGTTGCGCACGGCGCGCTCCCTCGCCTCTTGGCACGGATCGGCGACGGCGACCAGCCGCAAACGGCCCGGGCCCAACGCTGCCGCGATCTGCTGCAGGGCTGCGGCGTGGACACTGCCGATCAGGCCCGCCCCGGCAATTCCGATGCGCAACTCGCCCATTGCCGCTGGCACCGCCCGGGCAGGACCGCGGGCTCACGTGAGCTCCTTGCTCGTGTAATCCAGAATCCGCCGCGCCACGATCAAGAGATTGATCTGCTGGGTGCCTTCGAAAATGTCGTTGATCTTCGCGTCGCGCATCCACTTCTCTAGCAGCAGCTTGCGAGAGTAACCGAGCGGCCCGAGGATCTCGACGGCCTTTTGCGTGACCTGCGTGACCGCTAGCCCCGCTTTGGCCTTGCACATGGAAGCCTCCAAGTTATTGCGCATGCCCTGATCCATCATCCAGGCGGCTCGCCACGTCAACAGGCGCGCGGCTTGGAGGTTCGCTTCCATCTCCATGAAGTCGCGCTCGACCGCCGTGAGTTTGTGCAGCGGCGCCCCGTACCGAATCTGAATTCCCGCTTTCTCCAACGCATCGCGAGTGAACTCCAGCGCGGCCCGCCCGATACCGATCGCGCTAGCGGCCACGATCGGGCGCGTGGCGTCGAACGTGGCCATCGCGCCCTTGAACCCCTCGGTGGTTTTTTCCACCTCTGCGCTTCCGAGCAGGTTGTCGAGCGGAATGCGGCAGTCCTCGAACACAAGGGTCGCGGTGTCCGAAGCGCGAATGCCGAGTTTTTTCTCCGTGTGTGTCACGCTCATGCCCGGGGTGTGGTGGTCGACGACAAAGGGTTTGATCCCCGCCCGCCCCGCTGACCGGTCCACCGTCGCCCATACGACTACGAAGCCTTCGGACTTTTCGACTGCCAGGGAGCCGTTCGTGCAAAAGATCTTGGTCCCATTGAGCACCCAGTGGTCCCCGTCCCGCACCGCAGTCGTGGTGATTGCAGCCGTGTCGGAGCCGCAGGCCGGCTCGGTGATCGCCATTGCGCCCCACTTGGGTTCCCCTTCCCGGAACCGCGCCAGAAACCGCCGCTCCTGCTCCGGGGTCCCCGTTGCCGCCACGGCGGCTCCTCCTAGCCCCGCGTTTGGGATGCTCAAGTAAAGCCCCGCGTCTCCCCAGGACAGCTCCTCGATCGTCACCGCGGTGAGCAGGTTCCGCTCCGACGGTCCCGACTTTTCTCCCTGTTGCTCGCCGCCCCCCACATCGACGGGGCTAGCTTTCGAAAGCTCCCACATCACGCGGAAGAAGTCCCAGGGCTTCTCGCCCTCCTTTTCGTCGTACTCGCGCGCGATGGGCCTCATGGCCTGTTCGGCCACCATGTGCACCAAGTCGCGGCTGCGCTGGATCTCCGGGGACAACTCGAAGTCGATCATGGTCAAAACCTCCGGTCACGTTGTGCGCATTGGGAGCCTCCGCCCGACAGGGCGTCAGACAATGGCAAGCCCTTCAAACACGGCAAAGCCGCGCGCGTTCCGCAGCCACATCTCGACGGGATGATCTCGAATGTAGCCGTGCCCTCCGAGGATCTGTACCGCGCCGTCGGTGACGCGCAGCGCCGTGTTAGCCGCATACTGCTTCGCCAAGACCGCCTCCCGGGTGGCCTCCTCACCTCGGTCGAGCTTCCAAGCTGCCTCCCAGGCAAGGAGCCGGCTGGCGTCGATCTCGATCGCCATCTCGGCGAGCAGAAATGCGATGGCCTGCTTCTGCGCAATCGGAACACCGAAAGCTCTGCGCTGTTTTGCGTAGTCCCTGGCGTACTCGAACGCCGCCCGCCCCACCCCGACGGCGAGCGCCGCGAGCGCCACCCGGCACTGATTCAAAATCCGGCCGAAATTGCACCCGCGGTCTCCCCCTAGCCGCTGGGAAGCCGGAATCCGGCATTCTTCGAGCACGATCTCGTAGGTCTCGATCCCCTTCAAACCCATGTGCTTTTCGCGTTCCGCGATGTGAAGTCCCGGCGTGCCCTGGGGAACCAGGAACCCCGCGACGTTTTCACATCCCCCATTTCCGAGCCGCGCGTACACCAGAATCGCATCGGCCGTCCGGGCCAGGGGCACATAGCACTTGGCTCCGTTCAGCACATAGTGGCCGTTTTCCCGGCGCGCCGTGGTCGTCATTTCCGCCGGGTCGAAGCCGAATCGGGGCTCCATAACCGCTGCAGTCACAGCCCGAAATCGCGGACCCGTGAACCTGGGCAGGAATTCTTTTTTTTGCTCTTCGGTGCCCATTTCGAGGACCGGATACACCAGGAGCCGCGGCGCCAAGATGTGCAAGGCGATTGCGAGATCGCCCCACCCGAGCTCCTCCGCAATCAGAGCTCCGGTCACGGCCGAGCGCGCATCCCCCCCGCCCCCGAGCGCTTCGGGGATCGCCCCGGCTACCAGCCCCAGCTCCCAGCTCTGCTGAATCACCGAGTCCGGGATGGATCCCGTCTCGTCCGCCTCCCGAGTGACTGGCCGAATTTGCTCGCGCGCGAACGCCGCAACCGTATCCCGCACCATCTGTTCTTCTTCACTGGGCTGAAAACTGACCATATTTCCTCCTCGCCGTGCGGCTGACCAGCCGTTCTCTTCCCTGTCGATCCCGGCGCCTGGGCTCGCGCAGCCACAGGAGATACTGCTCCACGAACACCTCGAGCGCCCGGGCTAGGTCGACGGCATCTGGGTCCTGGTAGTACTGAATCTCTGCCCCCATCACGCCAGCCGCGTAAATCTCCGCTGCCAGCTCCGGATTCACTCCCGCGGCAAACAATCCCGCTCGCTGCCCATCCCGCACCACGCCCGCCACGAAACCCCGGAAGCGCCGCATCATCTCGCGGAACTGCTCCGAAAGCCTGCGGTTTGTATCGAGCGCCTCCACCATGAGCGTCACGATAAAGCGGCGGTGGTTGCTCCTCGTCGCGTGCTGGACGCACAACCGAGCTACTTCCCGCAGCGCCTCCGCTGGATCGGCAATCGAGGCGACCTTGGCCGCCACGCTGCGCTCGAACTGGCCCACTCGGTTCCGCACCGCCTCGAAGAGCAAGTCCTCCTTGTCCCGGAAATGGTAGTACAAAGCTCCTTTCGTCAGGCCCGAAGCCCTCGCGATCCGGTCGATCGAGGTAGCCTGGTAGCCGTAGCGGGCAAAGCAATCGATCGCCACGTCCATCAGCTCGCGCCGCGATCCGCCGCTTCGAGGGAGATCCGCCCGCCGGGGCATACTGAACGTTT
>JBBIUR010000149.1:0-9487 GCA_037440145.1 Myxococcales bacterium
GAAAGGCAAGGGGTCTAACCGGGGGAAAACGAGGTAGTGGCGTCCTAAAGCCGCGCCGCCCCGGGACCGCACATCGCCCGCGATCACGGGCGCCGCAGAGCCTGCGTGCAACGCGCGCCCCCGCTTCCTTGCCGCATCCAGGGCACCGCAGTAGAGTGCGGGCGTGCTCGCCGCTTTGGCCCATCGCGACCCCTTCGGGTTGGCGGCGCGGCGCGATCTGATCCGCGAAGCCGCGCCGCTGCTGCTCGCCGTGCGCGCCGCGGAGGCAGTCGCGGCACTCGCCATCTTCCACAAGGTGTATTCGGAAGCCGCAGCGCAACCGGCATGGGTGTACGCCTCGCTGCTCGCCTACGTCGCCGCGAATAGCCTGCTCGCGCTGCGGTACCGGCGGCGAGGGGCGCAGGCCCTCTGGGCGACCCTGGATCTGGCAACCAACCTCGCCTTGCCGCTGCCCGTCCTGCACGCGTGCGGCGGCGCCGCCGGACCCCTTCTCTGGATGTACCCCATCAAGATCAGCGGCTACGTGGGCGTATTCGGACCCGAAATGGGAAGCGCGAGCGCCATCGCCACGCTGGTGCTGGTCGGGAGCGCGGGTGCGCTGGAGCAAGCAGGCTGGTGGCCGGTCGGCCGAGGCGGCATCGATCCCGTCCTGGAGGCTCGCGTGGAGACCGGCGCCCGCGCAGCCTTCCTCGGGTTTCTCGTGGTAGGAGGGGCACTCTGGCTGCGGCGCTTGCGCCGGCAGGAAGAGGCCTTGCGATACGAGAAGGAAAAAGCGCAGGCTGCAGCCGAGCGCGAGCACAACGCTGCAGCCATCGCCGGCACCCTGCTCGTGGTGAGCGATGCAGTGAGTCGCCTCACGCAAATCCGCGCTGTCCTGGGCACAGTGGTCGAGGTCGTGCCCAAAGTTCTCGACGTCGATTACTGCGGCGTCTTCGAGTGGGACGACGGCACATCGGCGTACCGGGGCAGCGCGATCACGGGCCTCGACCCCCGTGCGAGCGAGGCTTTCCGGAAAGTGCACTTGCCTGCGCCCGAGGCGGGCGACTTCGAATGGGTTCGCCGCCTCGGCCGATGCGCCGTCGTGCCGCCCATTCCGCGGACCCCGCTCGGGCCCGAAGAGGTCCCAGCTCTGCTCATCGCCCCGCTCCTGAGCGGCGGGCGATTCTTCGGCGTACTGCTCTTCGCGCGCAAGGCGGCCCGGCCGGGGTTCACGCAGCGGGACATGACGGTTGCCGACGGCGTCGCCGCGCAGGTCGCGGTCGCCCTGGAGCGAGCTGCGCTCGTAGAAGACGCGCGCCGCCTGGTGCGCGCTCTCGAAAGCAGCAGCGATGCGGTCGTGATCACCGACCGCGGCGGCCGCATCGCGTATGCCAACGCCGCATTTCTGAACATGTTCGGGTACGAGCGGCACGAGATCGTGGGCCGCGCGGCGCTCTCGGCTGTGCGCGACCTCGCACCCGAGTGGGCTGGAGAGGCGACGCGCATTGCCCAGCAAGGCAACTGGCGCGGCGAGACTGTGGGGCACCGCCGAGACGGCACGACCTTGCCCTTGCTGCTCGACGCCAGCCTGATCCGGGAGCCCGACGGCAGCGTGCGGGGCGCGGTGGCGATCCTGAAAGATATCACCGAGAGAAAAAAGGCCGAAGAGCGCATGCAGCGCGCCGAGAAGCTTGCTGCAGCGGGTGAGATGGCCGCCGGGGTCGCGCACGAGATCAACAATGCCGTCGCCGGCATTTTCAATCAGGCCGAGCGGGCGCGCGCCGAAACGGATGCCTACGCCCTCCAGCGCGCGATCTCCCGCATCGAGACCCAGGCGCACCGCATCGCTGCGGTCGCGCGCGGCCTCCTCGACTTCGCCCGCCCGCGCCAGCCGGCGCGCCGCGCCGTGGACCTCGGGAGTCTGCTGGAGGAGACCGTGGAACTGGGGCGCTACGAGCTCGCAGATGCAGGCGTCGAAGTGGAGGTAGCGTTGCCGCCGGACCTTCCCAAGCTCTGGGCCGACCCCGGGCAGATCCGCCAGGTCCTAGTCAACCTGATCGCAAACGCGCGGCAAGCGCTGGCCCAAAAGGGCGGCGGCCGCATCTGGATCCGCGCCAGGCACGAGGGGCAGGAGGTGGTAATCGAGGTCGAGGACAACGGGCCGGGAATTCCGCCCGATCACGCTCTGCGCATCTTCGACCCGTTTTTCACGACGAAGCCCACCGGCACCGGCCTCGGCCTCAGCGTGAGTTACCAAATCGCGCGCGCCCACGGCGGCGACCTGTCGCTCCGGAACGCGACCGGAGGCGCGCACTTCGCCCTGCGACTGCCCGCCGCCGCGCCGGCGACGGTTCGCCGGGCGCTCGTGGTGGACGATGACCCGCTGGTGGGAAGCTCGCTTGTGGACATGCTCTCGCGCGCAGGCATCGACGCCGATCACGTCGCCTCGGGCCAGGAAGCCCTCTCCCGCCTGGCATCTGAGCCCGCTTATGACGCGGTCTTTCTGGATGTGCGCCTCGGCGACCTCACCGGAGTCCAGGTGTACGAGCGCCTGGCAGCGGCCGACCCGGAGAAAGCCAAACGCGTCGTCTTTGTCACCGGCGGCCTCCGCCGCGAGGGATGCAGCCGCCGCCTCGGCCTGCCCTCGCAGCTCGCCCTGGCGAAGCCGTACACGGAAGACCAGTTGCGCGCCGTCCTCCAGGCACTCGAGCAACGGCTGGCCGCCTGAACGATCCAGCGTCCCTGGCCCGCCCGTCGCAGCTCCCAGGCCACTCGCGCGTCGTTCTCGAGGCGATACGCGCAGAAATTGCCAGTGCAGATCGTCAGCGCCAGGTGGCGTCCCAGAACCGGGTGAAGCCGGCGAATCTCCGCGAGCGCGGACCGGATTCGGCGCGTCACTGCCGAACGCGCCCGCTCCTGCGCCGTCGCCCACCGGCGGTCGCGCCCGCCCAGCCCGGTTGCGCGCCGCAGCTCCTCGACGAGCTGTCCCATTTCTTGCCGCGCCGCCCGAGCGCGACCGTCATCGTTGTTCCTCTCCGCTTCCTCTAACTGGTCTCCCAAATCCTCCAAGCGATCGCGATACGCCGCCTTCGCGCGGGCATCGAGCACTGGCTCCGACAGGCCGGAATGGCACCCCCTGCCTGCGGCGCCCGGGATGGCCGTGTCGATGCAGGAGAGTTCTTGCGCGAGGTCCAAGGCCAGTAGCTCCTTCCCGGCGTGCCGGAGCAGAAGGCCGATGTAGCGGAGCCCCTTGCTGTCGCGCATTCGAACGGCCATGCCGCCCCATGCGAGGATCCAGTAGTGCCCCTCGCAGCGGAAAACTCCTAGCTCCCGCGGAAAGGCCCCTCGGCGCCGGGAACCAGCCCCTCGCGCGGGCGCTGCGCCTGGGCCGCGAGCCGCGGTGCCCGCAGCGCCGGCTTCTGGCGGCCCCTGGACCGGTGTGCGGGGCAAGCCCGCTCCCTTTGCCCCGCCCCCGCGCAAGAGGTCGATCAGCCGCGAGGGATTCCCTTGCGTCCGCTCGTGTAGCGCTCGCACCATCGCTGCCGATACCGGACCCCCGCTCCACATCTCCAGAAGCTCGCCCGTATCGCGGAGGTCCAAACCCGCGAGCCGCAGGTGCCGAACCGCGCCGCGCCGGGCCAAGGTAACCAGTAGCTCCGCTACGGCCGTGCCTGGGCGAACCGCTTCTTCCCGGTACGTCACCAGCAAGACAAGCGGCAGGTCGCCAGCAAGTGCACTCATCCGCGAGAGCGCGGCAACCGAAACGGCGTCGCCGCGGTGCGCGTCGTCGAACACGACGGCAAGCGCGCCGCTTTGCAAGCGGCACAGGGCGGCAATGCCCCGAAGCAAGCGGCGTTGAGCCTTCGCAGTATTCGAGGTCGCATTGCGCTCGACGTCGCGCAAGAGATGCGCGACCAGGGGAGGCGAAAAAACGCTGGCGTCGCGAAACCCCGCCCCTGAAGGCGCTTGCGTCAACCACGCCACCGCGCCCCGCAGGACACTTTGCCACGAGCCCAGCGGGCCGTGCGCATCCGAACGGCCCCAAAGCACCTGACCCCCGCATTGGGATACCGCTGTTGCAAACTGGTTTGCCAGGCAGCTCTTTCCAATTCCCCTCTCACCCGCTACGAGCACGATCGCCCCGCGGCCTGCCCGCGCGTTTTCGAGGGCCTCGCGCAACGCGCGCATCTCAGCCTCGCGGCCCACAAAGAGGTTTCGCATTCCGCACCCTGCCCCTGGCCCGCGGTGTCGCTCTGCCTGACGAGGGGTTCGCCGATGCTAGTGGAAGCCCCTGCACGGGTCAACGAGCCAAGCGAAAAACTCCCTCCCTCGGGGACAGGAGTTTGCGAGCGGCCGACCCGACGGAACCCGTCGCTGCAATCGCGAACGTAGGGCGAGTACTCCGTTCGGGCGACGATCCGCAGGGCCGAGACTTCCAGCCGCCGGCACGGCAACGCGGCATCCTGCCGACCGCCTGCGGTCGAAAGCGCGGTGCCGCGCATCCTTCCGCCCTTTCGCAGATGCGTCGGGATCCCCGGCACCGCTTCCACCGGCATTGGCAAAGGTCGCGGCCCGTGCTGGTATTGCGCCGGGGAGAACACGTGGCGTTCTGGAGCGACGAGGAAATCCGCAGCTACCTGCTCGCGGTCGAAAAGCCCCCGATCGAGAAGGCCGATTGGGACCTCTGGGCAGAGGGCAACCTGCGGCGCTTCCGCCGCACGCTCGAATTGGTACCGCCTGCCCGGCCGGGAGACCGCTGCTTGGAGATCGGCAGCATGCCGTACACGTTCACGCTGCTCATGAAGAGGTTCCACGGCTACGCGCTTTCCCTGGTGGATTTCTTCGCCGGAGCGCGCCAGCAGCACCGCGAGGTCATCCGATTGCCGAGCCGCGGAGAAACGCACGAGTTCGTGAGCGAGCTCTGCGATGTCGAGCGCGAAGACCTGCCGTTTCGCGAGGAAACCTTTGCCGGCGCTCTCTGCTGCGAAGTCCTCGAACACCTGACGACCGACCCGGTCGCCATGCTGGCAGAAATTCACCGGGTGCTGCAGCCAGGCGGCTGGCTAGTTCTCACGACTCCGAACGTCGCCTCCTTCGAAAACGTGGTCGGCCTCGTGCATGGCCGGAACATCTACCGCCCGTACGAGCTGGCCTTCGGGCCGACATGGCGCCACAACCGAGAATACACTCCAGGCGAAGTCCGCGAGCTGCTCACCGGATGCGGCTTTGCGCTCGAACATTTCTCCATCGAGGACATCGACCCGCGGTCGGACCGCCGCCCGCCGGGCCACCGCATCCTGCACTGGCTCATGCGCCTCCGCTATGGGCTGGAGTACCGGGAGCAGATCTACGTGCGCGCGCGCCGGGGTTCGCGCTTTCGCTGGCATTACCCTCCCTCGCTTTTCCACCACGCGGAGATGCATCTCTCCGTCCGCCGCCCCTACATCCGCATTGGCGAAAACGACTCGATCCAGCTCGGGCCGGGGTGGGCACCGGCGGAAACCGTGGAGGGCCACCCGCTGCGGCGCATCGACGCGCCCGCTGCCATGGCCTACCTGCGCACCCAACCCGGCTCTCCGCGCCTGGTGTTGGAACTCTACCAGGGCGCTCCCACGGCGCGACTGTTGTCCCTCGCCGTGCGGCCACATCCCGGCAAGGGATCGGCACCAGTGACGGTGCGCGAAATCTCGCTGGAACTGACCTGCTGGCAAGCCGCCTCCGTGCTTTTGCCGGAAGTGCAGGCGGCCCCCGCCATTGCCATCGAATTCCAGGCTCCAGCCAGTGGAATTGGGCTCCGAGGGATTCAGTGGGCGAAGTAAGCGGGACGGCGAAGAGGGCAGCTCGGGAAACCGAACGCATTCCGGCAAAACCGACGGACAGGAGAGAACCCGGCACGGAGACGGCAATGGCTTTCCAGAACCCGCTCGACTCGGTCATCCGCGCGATCTTAGAGCGGCCGATGGCAATCGCGGTGGTTGGCTGCTCTCCCGATCCCCGGCGCGACAGTTTCCGAGTGGCCAAATTTCTCCAAGAAAAGGGGCATCGCATCTACCCGGTGCATCCTCGATGTCCAAAAATTCTCGGCTCCCGCGCCTACCCCTCTCTGCGCGCCATCCGAGCGCGCATCGACATGGTCGACGTCTTCCGGCGGCCCGAGCACGTTCCCGCAATCGTCGAGGACGCAATTGCCATCGGCGCTCGCATTCTGTGGCTGCAGATCGGGGTGATCCACGAGGAAGCAGCGCAACGGGCACGGGATGCGGGACTCACGGTAGTCATGGATCGCTGCCCGGCTATCGAGTACGGGCGGCTGATCGGCTGAATTGGGAGCCGCCTTCCCCGGCGGCCGGCGCCGCGAACGGCAGGGGCACGGCTCGTCGCAACGATACCGGAAAGCCGCTTGACCGAGCGGCCAGGGGGCGGATATGTGGCCTGCGCCCCAGGCAACGGGACGGCTCGCAGGCACAGGGCATGGGTTCATCGATACGCGAGGGTGCGCGGCGCCTGATTGTCTGCGCCGACGACTTCGGCATGTCTCCCGGCGTGAACGCCGCCGTTCTGCGCGCTCACCGCGAGGGCATTGTGACCGAGGCGAGCCTGATGGTTGTCGGCGCGGCGGCAGCGGAAGCAGTGGCCACGGCACTGCGCACGCCCACTCTCGGGGTCGGCCTGCATTTGGTGCTCGCCCAGGGGACCCCCGTCCTCCCGCCGCACGCGATCCCCGGCCTCGTCGACGGCGCGGGGATGTTTGCCGACGAGCCGGTGCGCACGGGTTTCCGCTACTACTTCGCGCGCGAACTCCGCGAGCCGCTGGAGCGCGAGATCGCCGCACAGCTCGAGCGCTTCCTCGACACCGGGCTGCCCCTCTCGCATGTCGACGGCCACCTCACGCTCCACGTGCACCCTGTGGTCCTCGACATTCTCTGCTCCCTGAAAGACCGATACGGCATCCGCGCCATGCGCCTCCCGCTCGAGCCGCTGCGGCACACGCTATCTTTCGACCGCCGCGCCCTGGGCCAGCGCGCCTTCGAGGGCCTTGTCTTCGGCCTGCTCGGCCGCTACGCGCGTGCGCGGATGCGGCGGCATGGGATCCGCCATCCAGACCGCATGTACGGCATGCACCAGTCCGGCCACATCTCGGAAGCGTACCTCCTGCACCTGATCCCGCGCCTGGGCCCGGGGACCACCGAGCTCTATTGCCACCCGGCGGTGGCGGACCAGGAAGTCCGCCGCTGGACCCCGGGGTACGAGCGCGAGCAGGAACTCGCGGCACTCACGAGCCCTCGCGTCCGCGCCGCGATCGAAGCGGCGGGAATCGAGCTCATCCGGTATCGCGACCTGTGGGAAGCTACTTGACAGCGCTTGCAGCGCGCACAGCCCGAGCGCGACGGTGTCGCCTCCGGCGCGCACTTTGCCGGAGTTCACTCAGACACGATCTCGCCTTCGAAAAACGGATGGAACTCGCGCGGGAGCTCGCGATAGCCGGGAAGGCGCCCGAGCCACGCGCTGGGGTCCACCGCACTATAGGTATGCCAATAAAGAATTCGGCTGCCGCGAAAGGGCGGCGTGCCCGCCAGGGCGCAGAGCGCAGCCAGGCATTTCGCCGTGTAGGTCGTCTCGGCGCGAATGCCTTCGAGCTCCTCGATATTCCGGCGCGCGCGGCGCGCCTCCTCGGTGGGGACGCCGTAGCCCGGACCCACGAAATCCCGCAGCAGCAGAAAGTCCTCGGCGTACATTCGCACCTGGGGCAGCTCGCCCCCGAGGCGGCGGAGCAAACCGTACGCGCGATTTGCCAGGCGGGCGACTTTTGCGGGCGTCGGGGGCAGGATATCCGTAGCCAGAACGCCGGTCACCCGCGCCGGCAAACCACCCAGTCGGCAACCCAACCCCAGCCCGGCTACCGTGCCTGCCGTGCCCACTGGGACAAAGATCCAGTCCGGAGGCGGCAACAGCCCGGCTCCGACTTGCTCCTTCAACTCCAGCGCTGCGCTGACATAGCCCAGTGTGCCGAGGGGCGAGCTGCCGCCCGTCGGAATCACGTAGGGGAGGTCGCGCCGCGCGAGTCCGAGCGCACAGCGCCACAGGGCCCTGGTCACCAGACCGCTCACGCTCTCCGCGTAGTGCAGTTCCGCTCCGAGTGCGTGGCATTCGAGCAGCCCCCGCAGCACCTTCTGCGTCACCGGCTGCCACAACAGGAACAGAATCGTTCGCAGGCCGTGCTCGCGCGCGTATATGGCCGTGGCCAGCCCGTGGTTCGTGCCGATACCGCCGAAGGTAAGAACCGAGCGCTTGCCGCGCGCCCGCGCTGCACCGAGCAAAAGCTCGAGTTTTCGCGGCTTATTGCCGCCGTACCGGGTGCCGCTCTCGTCGTCCCGCTTGATCCACAGCTCGGACGCGCCGCACGCCGGGCCGAGGCGGTCGAGGCGGTGGACGCGCGTCGGCAGCCGCGTGCACACCACCCGGGGAAGCTTGCCGGCCAGCGCCGGGAACGCTCGCTCCAGCGCCAGCTCCGAGGCCTGCGCAGCGGGCTCCGTCCCAACGGCCGCTTGTGATTCCGCGCTTCCCAAAGGAGCCCTCCCGGATCGGCACATGTTTCAGACGTCCAGCAACAGGCGTCGCGGATCTTCAATCTGCTCCTTCACCCGTACCAAGAACCGCACTGCCTGCTCCCCATCCACTAGCCGATGGTCGTACGAAAGCGCCACATACATCATGGGGCGCACTGCAATCTGGTCGTCGACGACGACCGGGCGCTTCTCGATCTTGTGCATGCCCAGGATACCGCTTTGCGGCGGGTTCAGCAGCGGCGTGGAAAGCAGCGAGCCAAACACGCCTCCGTTGGTGATTGTAAAGGTCCCGCCGCTCAGCTCCTGGACCGCGAGCTTGCCCTCCCGCGCTCGCGCCGCCAGCCGGTCGATCTCACGCTCGATCTCGGCAAACGAGAGCTGGTCCGCATTGCGCACCACCGGCACCACCAGGCCGTGCGGGGTGGCCACCGCAATGCCGAGGTGAACGCGCTTTCTGTATACGATGTCCGCGCCCCGGATTTCCGCGTTGAGAACGGGAAATTCCCTGAGAGCCGCAACGCATGCGCGGGCGAAAAACGAGAGCAGGCCCAGGGAAACGCCGTGGCGCCGCGCGAACGCCTCGCGATACCGCTGGCGGAGTTCCAGCACTGCGCTCATATCGATCTCGTTGAACGTCGTCAGGATAGCTGCCGTGCGCAGGGCCGCGACGAGCCGCTCCGCGATTCGGCGCCGGACTGGCGTCATCGGCACACGCTCTTCGTCCGCCGCCTCCTCCGCACGCGGCGCTGGCTCCGCCGCTGCCGCACCTCCCTCGCTGCCGCGCTCTTCCACCTGTCCGGTCACATCGGCACGCGTGATGCGACCGTGAGGCCCGCTGCCGCGCATGGCCCCGGTGTCCAACGCGTGCTGCCCCGCCAGCCGCCGCGCCAGCGGGCTCGGAGCGGGCGCCGCGCGAGGCGTTCCACCCTCTCGCTCCTCGG
>JBBIUR010000150.1:0-8483 GCA_037440145.1 Myxococcales bacterium
GCAGGTCTGAGCCGCGCTGCGGACCCCGCCGCCCGGTGCAGAAAACGAACGCTCGAGCACGTCCAGCAGCTCGCTCACCACTGGAGACGGGGGGAGTTTCGAGTTGTCGCGGATGCTTTGGCCCGTGTACGTCAGGATCAACCGCTCGCGCGCCGAAAGCAGGGCCTCGAGAAAGAGGTATCGATCGTCCTCGCGGGGCGAGCGATCTCCCCAGTGTGGGTGCTGCGCGATCAGGTCGAAGCCCACGGGCCGAGCCACGCGCGGAAACGCGCCGTCGTTCATCCCTACCAAGCACACGACTCGGAAAGGGATGCTCCGCATCGGCACCAGTTCGCAGAAAGTGACCCCGCGGCGCAAAAAGCCCCGGGCCGGCCAAGCCCGCCCCAGAGCGCGCTCCACCTGGCCCCGGACGGCCTGGAAGGCCAAGGCTACCGTGGAGCCCGCCAGCTCGGCCTCTGCGCCCAACCCGCGCAGAATCGCGGCAACCGCCGCGTGCTCCGCAGCGAAGGGCTCCTCCGCCGCCACGAGGTCGTCCAAGAGTCCCTCCAGCCACCGGCACCACTCCGGTACCGTGCGGCGCGCCCCCCCGAGCCCCCGCTGGTAACGAGTCAACTGCGCGCAAAAGTCCGCGAGCCGGCCGGCCGCCTCTGCCGCCGAGCCCTCGATATCGTCGAGCGGCAGCACGCCACCGAAAAGCACCTGCTCGCGCCCCTGCATCGCGTAGCCCAGCAGCAGCCGGTCGAGACCGAACTGCCACGTGTTTTCCCGCCGCAGCGGCTGCCCGTGTTCCGCCCGGTGCTCGGCATCCGCGCCCCAGCGGATGCGCGCCGCAGCCACCCACGACTGGATGGACTCGAGCTCCTCCGCCGCAATCGCGAAGCGAGCGCGGATCGGCGCCAACGCCAGCGCGTCAAGCAGTTCCGGAGCAGTGGACCGACCGGGAAGCAGCCGCAACAGCGAGAGGAACGCCCGCGCGACCTCTTGCGCAGCCGTGGCCCGCCGATCTGCGACGCAGTAGGGAATCTTCCGCTCGGTTCCGAAAACCGCATCTACGTACGGCGCGTATGCGTCGATCGAAGGCGCGAGGACCACGACATCCTGGGGTTCGAGAGTCGGATCTCGATCAAAGAGGTCTAGGAGTTGGTCATGCAGCACCTCTAGCTCCCGCATCGGGCCGTGGCAGGAATGCACCCGGATCGAGTCGTCTTCGGGAGACAGCGGCAGTGGCGGACACGACGGCGTGCCGCGCTCCCGCATAGCGAAAATGTCGCTTTGCAGGATGCCGAGCATGGTCGTCTCGGCGGGCGGCACATAGCACTGCACGCCATCGCGGTACTGGCTCGCGCTCTCGAGCACGCGCTGGAAGTCGCGCCCCAACCGGCCCAGCGAGGCCAGGAGGGGATTGCCGACCTCCAGGTGCAGCTTCTCTTCCGCAGCTTCTCGCGAAAGGCCCTCAGCTCGGAGGGCGCAAGCAATTTCGCGCTGGGACCGGATCTCGGCCCAGTACTCTGGCGAGGGGCTCAGCAAGAACAGGTGCACTTCTGCGAAGCGCGACACTGCGTCAAGCACCCGGACGTAGATCGGAGGCAAGGTGGAGAGGCCGAAAATCGAAATCCTTCGCGGCAACCCGACCGGCTCCGCACCGGAGGCGAGGGCGGCGAGAAACTTCCGCGCCCGTGCCGCTAGGTGCACCGAGCCGTGCCGCCCCACCAGCGCGCGCCATAGCACCGGTTGCCACTGGTTCCCGTCCCCGATGAGTCCCGACTCCCCCGACCCTTCCTCCCACTGGAGAAGCATCTCCGGGCGGTACACCACGTAGTGGTCGAACGCGTCCGCGATGCGCTCGGCAAGCTGTACGCACTTCACACCAGTGGCATCCCCCCCGAGGTAGTTGCGCAGGGGCCGAAACTCGGCACGCCCGAGATACGCCGGCAGGAGCTCCACAATCGACCACAGCAATACCTCGGGCTCGAAGACGCGGCCACGCTCGGTCCGGCACTCGGGAACGGAATCCAGGATGCGCTCGATCAACCGCCGCGGAAAAGGAAAGTCCGGATTCGCCCACACGCCTAGCCGCCGCGCCAGCTCCAGGGAAA
This sequence comes from Myxococcales bacterium, assembly GCA_037440145.1. Lineage (GTDB taxonomy): Bacteria > Desulfobacterota > Binatia > HRBIN30 > BPIQ01 > JBBIUR01. Next base: position 2,097 of record JBBIUR010000150.1, read on the forward strand.
GCCAGCGCTCCATGCCCTTACCCTGGACGGCGATGCACTCCGGCTGCGTTGGTCCGCCAAGGGGCTTCCGTGCCACCTCGGCGAGCACGTCCACCAGGATCTCCATGCGGTTGCTCCGATGTACGATCATCCGGAGTCGTCCCTGCTGGCCCGCCTGGTACGCCAGCGCTCCACGCCGATCAAGGCGAGCGCCGGCCTCGCGGCTTGCACGAGATTCCTGGCGAAAGCTCTGCGCGCGTCAACTCGCCTTGCGCGAGCAGGACGAGGCGCACCCAACCCGCGACGCTCTGTACCCCGGTCTTGCGGCGGATCCGGCGCCGGTGCGCTTCTACCGTCCGCACCCCGATGCTTAGCCGCTCGGCAACGTCCGTCGACGTCGCCCCTTGAACCACGAGCGCCAGGACTTCGCACTCGCGCGCCGAGAGCCGCCGCAGGCAACTGCGCGCATCGGAGACCGCTTGCCAGTACTGCTTTTGCCGCCGGTTTTCCTCGATCGCCGATGCTATAGCCGGCACCATTTGCGCCGGCTCGACGGGCTCGAGCAAAAAGTCCGCGGCGCCCGCTTTCACCGCGGCCACGACGCTCCGGACATCCAGCCCAGCCGAGAGGTACACCACCGGAACCCGCACCCCGCGCACGGCCAGCTCCGCCGGCATCGGCAGTCTGCCGTCCCAGTGCACGTCCGTGTGCCATATCAAGCACCCGGAGGCGGGGAGAGAACCCGCGGCGAAGAAGGCATCGGGAGTGTCGAACACTAGGAGCACGTACCCTGCCGCTCGCAGGGATTCGCCGAGCGCGGAGCGCGCTGCTGTGGAGGGGGCAACGAGAAAGACGGTCGCGACTTCCTCTGCGGGAACGGGCCGCGCGCGGCGCCACGGGAAATGTTGCAAGTCCCCTCGCGCAGCTAGATGCAAAAACAGCCTCGAAGTCATTTTCGCGTCGCCCTCGTGCATCGAATCGCCGCGCATGATAACAAGCGTGCTCGACAACGGTTGACGGAGGACCGCAGTGCCCGCGAACTCTCCGCGCTCTCGCCGCAGGCCGCCTCGCCAGGCGGCACCGAGGCCGTCGCTCTTGAGCGCCGGGCCGCTAGCGCTCGCGGCAGGGGTTCGGCCCGAACGGCCCGCCCGCAAACCCAGCTATGGCAGCGCGACACGGCTCGCCCGGCTCGTGCTCGGTCTGGCGCAGCGGCCCTATGGGTGGAGCTTCGATGCCATCCAGGACGAGCTCGGAATCTCCGAGCGCACGTTGCTCCGGTACTTGGCCGCCTGCCGCCGCGGCCTGGTCGACGAGGAAGAGAAGCCGCTGGTGGAAACCATCCGCCGCGGGACCACGCGCCTGGTCCGGCTCGCCCCGCGCGCACCCGGGGTCGAGTGCACGACCTACGAGCTCCTCTTTCTATACCTGGCGCTCACCGTGCTCCACTTCCTGGACGGGACCGTGATCCGCGACGGCGTCGCGGGTCTTTGGGAGCGCATGGAGCGCACGTTGCCCGGGGCGCAACGGCTCCGCTTGGCTGACTTTGGGCGCAAGTTCTACACGGTGCCGTTTGCAGCCAAGACATACCGGCGTTGCGACGCCATCCTCGACACGCTCATCCAGTGCCTCGTCTACCAGTACCGGACCCGGATCCGGTACGGCGGGGTGCTTGGCGAAGGGAAAGTACACGAATTCGACCCGTATACTCTGGCGGTCTATCGCGGCGGGCTCTACGTACTCGGGTACAGCCATCTTTACCGAAAAATCATCTGGCTCGCAGTCGAGCGCATGTGCAGTGTGGAGAAGCTTCCCGTCCGGTTCGAATACCCGCAGAAGTACGCGCCGCAGAAATACACCGACGGCATGTTCGGCATCATCGACGGGCCTACGGTGGAGGTTCGGCTGCGCATCTGGAACGCGCAGACGGCTGCCTACCTGCGGGCGCGCCAAATCCACCCGACACAGCGCTTCGAGAGAACGCGCGAAGGGACGGTACTCCGAATGACCGTGCGCGGGACAACGGAGCTGAAAAACTGGGTCCTGAGCTTCGGCCCCTATCTCGAGGTGCTGGAGCCGCCAAGCCTGCGGGCGGAAGTGGAAGCCTCATTGCGAGCGGCTGCAGCGCTCTACAGCCAGGGGAGGCTGCGCGAATGGGAGTGAGGTGGAGCCGCCGGATGGCAGGGGCCGGACTTCTCGCGGCCGTGGTGGGATGGGCAGGGAGCGAGGGAATCGCGGGCACGGGAGATCTCCCCCGAGCCCTGAAACCGGGAAAGCTGCTCGTCGCTAGCCGCCGTCTGCTCGACCCCAATTTCAGCGAGACGGTTGTCTTGCTCCTCGATTACGGTCCCGGCGGTGCGCTCGGCGTGATCATCAACCGGCCCAGCGATGTGCGGGTCCGAACGGTCCTGTCGCACATCGCGGAGCTGCGCGAGCGGGACGATCCGATCTTCCTGGGCGGCCCGGTGGCGCGGAACCGGATGCTCTTGCTCGTGCGCGCCCGCCGCCGGCCAGCGGAGGCGACGAAAGTGCTGGACGAGGTCTACGTCGGGCCCAGCCTGGACGCACTCCGCAAGCACCTGCGCAAGAGCCGCAAGAGCAGTTTCCGGGCGTACGCAGGCCACGCGGGCTGGGCACCAGGGCAGCTCGAAGCTGAGGTCCGCTCGGGCTCCTGGTATATCGCACCTGCAAGCGCCGACATCATCTTCCAGGCCGATCCCGCGAAGATTTGGCCCACCCTCATCGAACGCGTGGAAGACCAGTCGATCGCGGAGTTGGGCGCCAGGGGAAACGGGCCAAGGAGCGCTACGCCTGCGACCCGTTGCTCCACGTTGAATCGAGCTCGCAGCGAGGTCCCGAGCGCGGTCGATGAGCTGCTGGGTGCCGGGGGCCCATCCCAGGTACAATGCCGCCGCGCGGAACCGCGTGTGCCAGCCAGGTGGAGAGCTGGGGAGATATGAGCAGCAGAGAGGTGTAGCTCTAAGCGTCGATAAGCCTGAAAAAGCGCTCACCCCGCCGCCCCGTAGGCGCAGGTGAGTTGAGGCGTTGAACGGCAGCGCAAACAGGGACTCGAGTAAGAGCCTATGAGCCGAGTTCGCGCGACCGACCGTGAAGGCTCCAGTTCTGACCTCGACCAGTGGGTTCCCGAGGAGCTGCGGTCGCTTCATGACCCGCAGACCGCCATTCCGGCCATCGCGAAGAATCCACGCCTGGTAAGCCTCATTGACAATGCCGTTCGGTCGATTCCCACGCGGCATGCGCTCTATCTGTGCGATTCCCGGATGTTAGGTGACCTCCCACCCCGTTCTGTTCACCTCGTTCTCACCTCGCCTCCTTACTGGACCCTCAAGCAATACCGCCACTCCGCGGGGCAGCTCGGCGAGATCTCGGATTACGAGACATTCCTCCGCGAACTAGACCGCGTGTGGAAGCACTGCTTCGATGCTCTCGTCCCGGGGGGCCGCCTGATCTGCGTGGTCGGCGACGTTTGCCTTTCCCGTCGGAAGAACGACGGTCGGCATACCGTGGTTCCCCTTCATGCATCCATCCAAGAACACTGCAGACGGATCGGCTTTGATAACCTGGCGCCGATCATCTGGCACAAGATCGCGAACGCCGCCTACGAGGTCGAGAACGGATCAGCGGGATTCCTCGGGAAGCCCTACGAGCCGAACGCCGTTATCAAGAACGACATTGAATTCATCCTGATGCAGCGCAAGCCCGGTGGCTACCGCAAGCCCTCAGTTTCCGTGCGCGTCTTGAGCGTGATCTCGGCTGAGAACTACCAGCGCTGGTTTCAGCAGATCTGGACGGGATTGACCGGCGCTTCCACGCGCGAGCACCCTGCCCCCTATCCCATGGAGCTAGCCGAGCGGCTGATCCGGATGTTCAGCTTCGTGGGTGACACGGTGCTCGACCCCTTCATGGGAACAGGGACCACGAACGCTGCGGCCGCGCGTTGCGGTCGCCACAGCATTGGTTGCGAGGTGGACGAACATTACTTTGCTCTGGCTGAACGACGCCTCAGGGATGAGAGCACGGGGCTCTTCTCTTCCGTCGTCGTGGAAGCCCATAAGCGATAGCGGAGAGCGATGGCGCGGACCCATGATCCTCTCGTCCAGGAAATCCAGCGAGCCATTCGCCACTTCTGGCGCACCCGGGAGCGGCAGGCGAAGGCCCAGGGTCGCAAGACCGGAGAACGGGACCGAGGGGCGCGGAGCGCTGTCACAGGCGGGGCGCACCTCGACGGATTCGCCGATCTAATCCGAAAGCTGATTGTGGAAGCCGGAGTTAGCGACACCGCTGTTCCCCGGCGCCGCCGGGTTGAACTGCCGGGCTACTACCGAGCAGAGAAGCAGTGGGATCTTGTCGTCGTCGTGGACGGTCGCCTGCTCGCCACTGTGGAGTTCAAGGCACAGGTGGGGCCTTCGTTCGGTAACAACTACAACAACCGAACCGAAGAGGCGCTTGGAAACGCAACCGACTACTGGGCCGCCTTCCGCGAGGGTGCTTTCCGGGGCTCGCCGCGGCCGTGGCTCGGTTACATGATGCTCTTGGAGGAGGCCCCCGGCTCCACGCGCCCGATCGCTGTGGCGGAACCGCATTTCCCCGTGTTTGATGAGTTCCGCAACGCCTCGTATGCAAAGCGATACGAGATCCTACTCACGAAGATGGTACGCGAGCGACTTTACGACGCGGCCAGTCTCATCCTGTCTCCGAGCGAGGCCGGCCGGAATGGAGCGTTCTCGGAACCGTGCCGGGAATTAAGCTTTGCGAATTTCGCAGAGAGCCTTGTAGCGCGTGCCATCGCCTATTCCAGGACGCACAGGTGAAGCTGAAGAGCCGTCCAACAACAGGATAGATTTGCCGCCTTGCGCGGCTTGCTGCGGAACCGGGGCGGACAGTGCCGGAGGAAGATGTAGAGGAACGGGCCCGGCAGGAAAGATCGCGCCTGTCTTTCGATGGGGCAAAGCAGCGAGCGTTCAAAGCCCGCCCCTCGCAGCGGTCCCGCCGGTAGCCGCGGTTCTGGCAAACAAAAAAACCATTTGCAATTAGCCGCGGCTCTCAGGTAAGCGACGTACGTCGGGCTCGACCATTCCGCGGGCAGACGCCGCGCGGAACTGGCATCTTCGGAACGCAGAAGAGGCTGGCCGGAGCGGAAACGATGCAAAGAGGACTCACTCTCGCGGCGATCGCACTCCTCGTGAGCCTCGCTGCGTCCCCCGGCAACGCCCAGAGGTGCTGCGGAGACCGGGACGGCAGCGGCACCTGCAACGCGGGCGACTTCTTTGTTGTCTGTCAAAAAAAGACCCGTCTCACCTCCACGTTCCCCATCCTGTGCGAGCCCGGATCGAGCATTCAATGCAACCAGCTTTCTCTCGTGGCGCCGCGAATTCAGCTCTCCGGCAGCTTCACCGTCCGGCGCATGACCCTGGAGGCAACCGAAAGCGACGTGGACCTTCGCGGCGCGGCAATTATCGTGCGCAGTCGGCTTCGGGTCGACGCACCCCGTGACATCCTTGCCGACGCCTCCACCAGCATCCAGGCCGAAACTGTCCGCGGGGCCGTGCGGGCCAACATGACGCTGCACGGGGGACGGACGGTCGACCTGCGCGGGGTCACCGCTGCAGTCGCGCGCTTGGGGATCGCCTCGGACACGGGTGACATTTTGCTCTCGGGCGGCACGTTCCAGGCGCAGTCGCCGCGCGGCCCCCTGGCGCTGCAGGCCAAAAAGGGACAGGTGGACGCAACGGGAAGCTCTCTCGCCGCGGGCTCTCGGGTCGACATCACCGCAGGGCGCGGTTACCTAGGCGCCGGCAGCACAACATCCGCGTCGGGCCCAAGCGGAACAGTTCGCCTGCGGCTCGGCGACGGACCCGCCGAGCTCAGCGGCGCGCAGATCGATGCGACTCGGGACATCAAGATCGAGGCGATCGCGAGCGTGGACCAGACCATCAACATCGGCAATGCGAGCCTGCAGACGGAAACGGGCGACATCCGGATCGAAGCAAGTGGCACTCTGGACGTGTCCGCAGCAGCCATCGAGGCCGCGCCCCCGGGGGACTTCAGCGCCGACGTCCGGCTCAAGTTCCGCTCGCCGCTGAGTGGCTCCCCTTTCTCACTAGTCGATGCGGATGGCGCGCTCTTTTTGCCTATGGGGTTCCCACCACCGGGTCCCGAAGACACTGCTGAACTCGTCAGCGCCCCCTTCACCATTCCTCCGGATATCGATTCGATCTCCTTTTCCCTGATGTTCCTCACCAACGAGATCCCCGGTGACGCGGACCACAATGACACGTTCACCACCTACCTGGTGACTCCCAGCGGCGCCCGACTCGCAACGACGGTGGACGTGGCAACAGGCCGGTTGCAACCCGCTCTGCCGCTGGGCAGTGGCTTTCACTACTCCAC
>JBBIUR010000150.1:8493-9458 GCA_037440145.1 Myxococcales bacterium
AGTTCGCTTTGAAGCGCATCCGGGTCCGCGACCTGGCCGGCACCGGCATTCCAGTACAGCTCGTGTTCTCCATCGAAGATGTGGGTGACTCTCTTGGAGCGTCCGCCGTGCTCATCGACAACGTGGCATTGCGCGGCCAAGGCGGCCGTATCGCGATCCCCTTGAGCACGTTCGAAAGCCGGACCTTCGAAGCCTTCGCTCTGAACCTCACGCATGTTCGCGATCCCTTCGGCGCAATCGCCCGGGGCCTTGGGGACGTGGACAACCCGCCCCTGGGCAACTTCCCGGGCCCAGAAGACAGCGACTTCAACGATAATGGCTTCCCCGAAACCGCCGTGCCGGCCCCCGAGGGCGGGTTCCTGGCGGTGCTTTCGACCAGCAACGAGCCATTTATCTTCGTGCAAGCAGAGCCGGGTACCGTGCAGGCCCCCTGCGGTAACGGCGTCCTCGAAGCCACTGAAGAGTGTGATGACGGCAACCGGGCCAGCGGAGATTGCTGCCGGGCGAGTTGTGAACTGGATCCAGCCGGCACGCCCTGCGACGACGGCAACGCGTGCACCACAACCGGAACTTGCGACGGCGCGGGCACGTGCTCGACCTCGCCGATCTCCTGCGATGACGGCGACCCATGCACCGCAGACTCCTGCGATCCGTTACTTGGCTGCCAGCATACCGCCTTGTGCAGTCCAACACCCACCGCTACGCGCACCGCTACCCCGACGATTACGCCGATCCCCACTCCCACGGGTACAAGCACCGCCTCGCCAACTGCAACCCCCACACCCCTGCCCACGGACACACCGACGCCGCTGCCGACCGACACGCCGACGCCGCTGCCCACGGAGACACCGACGCCGCTGCCCACGGAGACGCCGACGAGGGCGAGGACAAAGTCGACGACGGCCCGTAGCGCGAGCTCGGCGCCGCCGCGTCGGGCGTGCACGCCGCCGCCGCCTAGGTCGGGC
>JBBIUR010000151.1:0-9450 GCA_037440145.1 Myxococcales bacterium
GAACTTGTCGAACTCCACGAAGCTCCCCGGATCCAGCAGCCGTTCGAGGCGCTCGCGTGCGGTCATTTTCCCGGCCTCGTGCTGCCGGGAAATCCGTTCGGGTCCGCCGCCGAGCTCGGCCTCGCGGTGAAGGTGCGCAAGCTGATCGAGCTTTTCTTTGAATGTCAGAGCCATAATACGCGCAACGCCCCGCTCCCGCCGGGGCGCTGCGGGTCTACCTAATACGCGAAGGCGTCGAAGGCAAGGAGAGCTCCGGAGGCGGGCCGCGATCTGGCACTGTGGCTGCGCCCTCCGGATCTCTCGTTCCCTGCGCTGCCTCCAATCGGGGCTTCACGGCGGCGGCTCGGGAACGCCGATGAATTTCGCCCTGGTCCCGGGCACGATTCCATGTGCCGCCACAAAACCGGCGTGGACTTCCAGGACATACATAGACGGCACATCTGGCCCTACGGTCGCGGTGGAAAGGGGGACTGCGTTTTCCACGACCCCGACGACCCGGCGGGTGCGGTCCAGGAAGATCATGTCGAGGGGGACAAAGGTGTTCTTCATCCAGAAGCGGCGCACAGCTTCGCCGCGAAAGAGGAACAACATGCCCGAATCGGGTGCGAGTTGGCGCCGGTACATCAAGCCCAGGCTGTGAGCGGAAGGAGTGGCGGCGATCTCGACGCGCACGCGAACCGGCGTCCGGCCAGGCGGCGACAACACCACGGCGGGCTCTGGCTTGTTGCACGCGAACTGCGCGGCGGCGACCAGGGCCGCCGCGCGCCGAGTCCACCCGGATGCCGCGGGCACGCTCATTGCCCGGCCTGGTTGCGGCCGCCGGTCTCTGCTCCCCAACCCAGCGGCCATGCAGCCCTCGCCCCTACCTTGCAAACCCGCACCATTTCCCCTAGGTGTCGCGCGTCCTTGCGCACCGTCGGCTCGGGGGGAGAAGGACATGAACGCAGTGATCTTCACGCTCGTTTTGGCCGCGTTCCTCGGCTACTTCGCCAGAACGGTGTACCGCCGTTTCATCGTTCTCACCCGCGTGCGACCCGTTGCCCGGTGGGACCGGATTCCCGAGCGGATCCGGGGCGTGCTCTTGTATGCGTTTGGGCAAAAGAAGTTCCTGATCGGCGAGCAACCCGCTGGGTGGATGCACTTCTTCATTTTCTGGGGATTTCTGATTCTGGCGGTGCAGGTCGTTCATATGTTCGCCCGCGGGTTCGTCGAAGACTTTTATCTGCCGCTCCTCTCGCCGACAATGCTCGGCGGTCCCTACCTATTGCTGAAAGATGTGATGGAAGTGGTTGTTTTGTTCTGGATCGGCGTTGCTCTCTACCGGTGGGCGGTGGCCCACCCGCAGCGCCTCTTCGGTTACGTGCCCGCCGAGGAGCGCCTGCGAGGCCAGTCGCACTGGGAGGCGTACGTGATCCTGTGCTTTGTCGGCACCATCATGATTACGGGGCTGCTCTACGATGGGGGGCGGCTAGTCTGCATGGCGGGCAGCGAGATGGTCCGCATCGAGCGCCTGTGGCAGCCGGTGAGTGTGTTGGTGGCAGCGCTGCTGGAGCCGCTGGGGCCGCGCGGGGCGAAGCTCGCCAGCGACTTCGGATGGTGGGGGCACAACCTCGTAATTCTCACATTCCTCAATCTGCTGCCGCTCTCGAAGCACTTTCACATCATCACTTCCATCCCGAACGTTTTTTTTCGCAAGCTCGAGCCGGCAGGGGCGCTGGACAAGCAGGATCTGGACAACGCGACGATTTTTGGAACGTCGCACATCGACCAGTTCACGTGGAAACAGGTGCTGGACATGTACTCCTGTACGGAGTGCGGCCGGTGTTCCTCGCAGTGTCCGGCGACGTACAGCGGCAAGCTGCTCGCGCCGAGGCAGCTGTTGCTCAATTTGCGGGACTACCTTTACGAGAAAGAGGGTGAGATTCTGGCGCGCTCCGGTCAGGCAGGGGACGCACAGCCTGTGGGGGAAAACATCGTGGGCGACCGGCTGATTCTCGACGAGGTTGTGTGGGCTTGCACCACGTGCCGCGCGTGCGAGGAGGCCTGTCCCGTATTGATCGAGTACGTCGACAAGATCGTGGACATGCGGCGCCACCTGGTGCAGGAAGCGTCGCGATTTCCCGCGGAGCTGACACGGGCCTTCAAGGGAATGGAGACGCAGGGAAATCCGTGGGGTCTCGACGCGTCGACGCGCGCCGATTGGGCAGCGGGGCTGGAGATTCCGACGATGGCTGAAAAGCCGGATGCGGAGTACCTGTTTTTCGTCGGCTGCGCGGGCGCGTTCGACGATCGCAACAAGCGGACGACGGTTGCGCTGGCCAAGGTGCTCAAAAAAGCCGGGGTGGACTTCGCGATCCTCGGAGTCGAGGAGCCGTGCAACGGCGAGACGGCTCGCCGCATCGGCAACGAATACCTGTTCCAGACGATGGCTCAGACTGCGGTGGAGGTCTTTAGTCGCTACAGGGTTCGGAAGATCGTTACAAACTGCCCGCACTGCTTTAACACTCTGAAGAACGAGTACCCTCAGTTTGGAGGGCACTACGAGGTCATTCACGCCACCGAGCTGATCGCGAAGTTGCTGCAGGAGGGTCGGTTGCGCTTGCGGGCAGACGCGCAGAGGGCGGTGACGTTCCACGACTCCTGCTATCTCGGGCGGTACAACGGCGTATACGGGGCTCCGAGAGAGATCCTCAAGCGACTGCCAGGAGTCGCGCTCCGGGAAATGGGCCGCAGCGGGAGCGCGGGGATGTGCTGCGGCGCGGTGGATGGAGGAGGACCCGCAGAAACGGGTGAACCTCCGGCGGGTGGAGCAAGCGCTGGAAACCCGGCCCGACGTGGTCGCCGTGGCCTGTCCGTATTGCATGACGATGATCGACGACGGCCTGAAGGCGAAAAACGTCGAGGAAACCGTGCGCGCCCTCGACGTGGTCGAGCTGGTGGCGAGCGCCCTGGATTGAGGGCCCTGCTCGGGGCGCGAAGGCCAAGGCAAAAACACGGCAACGCCCCTCGGGGGCGTTGCCCAGCCCGGCGGTTTCCGGGCTTTCGCCCCGGGCCCGAGGCTCTGGGCCCGGGGCTCTCAGGGGGCGGCGCTCAAGAGGTCACGGCTCAGTGGACGGTGATAGGCACCTTCTTGGAGACCATGTTCTTCGGTGCCTTCATCGTGACCTCGAGCACGCCGTCACGATAGGTGGCCTTGATCGAGTCGGCGTCGACTCCCGCCGGCAGAGGAACCGACCGCTCGAAGCGCCCGTAGACGACCTCGCGGCGCAAGTACTCGCCGCTGTCCTCATATGTGCGCTTTCGCTCCCCTTTGATCGTCAGCCGGTCACCCTCCACGGTCAGCTCGACCTCTTTCGGGTCGATGCCCGGTAGATCGGCGCGGATCACCAGGTCCTCCCCGCGGACGAAGGACTCAATAGCCGGAACGAACCCGCCTTCGAACGCGCGGGTCCACCACCGCTCTTCCTCGCCGAAGAACCGAGCAAAGAAATTGTCGATCTCGTTGTGGAGAGTCGACAACTCGAGCTCGGGCCGCCACGGTGCCAGCGCTCTCATTGGTCCTTCACCTCCTTTCTGTCGGGGGCGTTCCCGAAAGGTTTCGTAACCACGAATTGCACCGTTTCAAGCCCCGCATTTTGTGCGCGCTCCACGCGGGGCGGTTGACGACTGCCGCGAAGACAGTAGTCTCTTTTTCGCAGTGGCGATGGCTTGGAGCAGGTCTGCCCGGGGCGGTAGCCAAAGGAGGTGCGATGCGGATTTTCGTAGGCAGGGCGGTTTCCCCCGGATACGCGCAAGGTGAAGCTTTCGTGTATCGCGGCGCGGAGGCCTTGTTTGCGGCTGCGGCGGTGTCTTCGCCGTCTACGCCTGCCGTGGAGCGGGCGCGGTTCGAGAAGGCCGTTGCGGCAGCGCGGCAGGACCTGCTCTCGATCAGCCGCCGCTTGGAGCATGACTACGGTTTGCCGCAAGCTCACATCTTGCGGGTTCAACTCTACATGCTCGGCGATGCGGCTTTCCAGGAAGCGGTCATGGCGAAAATCCAAAATGAGGGCGTCTCGGCGGAAAAGGCAGTCGCTGTAGTCGCGCACGAGCGGGAAGAAAGGTTTCAGGCGCAGTCCGATCCCTACCTGCGCGATCGCGCCATGGACGTCCACGACGTGGGGGCGAGGGTGTTGCGACACCTGGCGGACCGCGCGCACCACCCCCTAGCGCGCCTGCCCGGCGAGGTCGTGCTTGTCGCCGACTACCTGCTGCCGTCAGATGTGGCATTCTTGGACCGGCGCCGCGTGCGGGCGATCGTGACCGCGCGGCGGGGAGAGAATTCCCACGCAGCAATCCTCGCCCGGGTGCTGGGTATTCCCGCAGTCACCGGCTTCCCGGATTTGTTGGCGGTCTGCCAGCCCGGGGGAACGAGTGGCGGTCGATGGGGAAAGCGGTCGCGTGATTCTGCAAATCGAGGGGCCGGCCAGCGACGAGTACGAACGGCACGCTCGCATCTACCACGCCGTCGCCGCTGAATTGCGCCAAACGCCCCCGGCTCCGGCGGTGACGCGGGATGGAGTTAAGGTCTCCATCTTGGCAAATGCCGGGGTCGAGGAAGAAGCGGCGGCAGCGGCGGCCGCCGGTGCCGAAGGGATCGGCTTGCTCCGGACGGAGTTCTTGTGTCTATACGAAGAAGGGCCGCCCTCCGAGGAACAGCACGAAGCAGCGTACCGGCGCATCGCCGCCGCCGTTGGCGGGCGCGTGGTTACAGTCCGCCTTCTCGACCTCGCGCCGGACAAGCTCTTTCCGTTGGGCGACGACCTCCCAGTGGGAGATCTGCCGATTGCCGAGCGGGGCATTCATTACCTGCTGCGCAACCCCCATCTCCTTCGCGCCCAGTTGCGAGGCGTGCTGCGGGCGGGCGATTCGGGCAACTTTCGCCTTCTCCTGCCGATGGTGGCCGGTGTGACCGAAATTGCGCGGGTGCGCGAGCTGTTGGCAGAGCTTGCGCAAGAGCTGCGCCGGGAGGGAATCGCACGGTGCAAGCCGGTTCCCGTCGGGGCGATGATAGAGACGGTGCCGGCGGTCCTCATGGCGCCGGAAATCGCTCGCGCCGCGGATTTTCTTTCGCTTGGGACGAACGACTTGCTGGGCTTCTTGCTGGGTGCGCGGCGCGACGATACCGGCGAGCCGATTTCGGGCGCTGCATTCGAACCCAGCTTGTTTCGGGCAATCCACCAGGTCGTCCAGGCTGCATCGGCAGCCGGCAAAGATGTCTCCATTTGCGGCGAGATCGCGGGTGCGCCCGCCTTCACGAAGCTCTTGTTGGGACTCGGCGTGCGGGTACTGAGCATGGGACTGCACCGCATTGCCGAGGTGCGCTACGTCGTGAGCGAGACGGACATAGCGTCGGCGCGGCAGCTGGCCGAAGAGGTGCTATCGCTGCGGACCGCCGCGGAGGTCCGCGACCTGGTCCTCGCCCAGGTGGACCCGTGGCAGTTGCTTTTGCGGCGCCGCGCCAGCGAGGGGTGAGGCCGGACTGGGCAACCGGAGCCCTTGCCGGGGAGCCAGGGCCTTGGTATCGGATTGGGCGAGTTTTGGGGACATCGGCAATGCCTATCTACGAGTTCCGCTGCCGGGAATGCTGGCGCCGTTTCAGCGTGCTCACCCTGCGTGTGGGCGAGACCTTCGAGCCCGTTTGCGACCGCTGCGGGAGCAAAGCAGTCGAACGCTTGCTCTCCCGGTTCGCGATGCCCAAGTCCGAAGAGGCGCGGCTCGATAGCTTGAGCGATCCGAGTAATCTGGCGGGTTTGGACGAAAACGACCCGAAGAGCGTCGCCCGCTGGATGCGGAAGATGGGGAAAGAGCTGGGCGACGAGTTCGCGGGCGAGGACTTCGACGAGATGATCGACGAGATCGAGGCGAGCGCGGGCGAGGACGGGGATGAGGGGAACGAGGAACAGGACGTTTGAGGCGAGCTGGCCCGGTAGGGCCCGAGCTGTCGGCTTGCGGGAACGGCGCGCTCCCGGAGGGGCCGAAACCGCGCTCTGGCTGAGACGCCGCGGGGTCGCTAACGGAGCTGTGGCGACTGGAGCGTCCCCGTAACCGTAAACGTCACGGGTTGGACCCCGCGGACGGGACGCGCCAGATAGGCGGCAAGGACCCCGAGAAGCGCCCGGAAGGACTCAGGGCTTGCGGCGGTGGGGTGGAGCGTGACCTTCAAGTTCAAGCCGGACCGGAGCAACGGTTGCTCGAGCGTGACCGTGCCCGAGGCTTGAACGTTGAGTTCATCTCCATTGGCAGAAAATTCCTGTACCTCAAGCAGGGCAGCTCGCAGGGACAGCTTGGCGGCAGCGTCGCGGAAGTGAAGGTCGGGGAGGGCAAAGCCGTCGACCTTGGCTTTCTCGAGGGCACCGCGCGTCAAGACGAACTGCCCCGTGCCCTGCACGATCCGCGGGTTCGCGCCGCCGTAGGTGATATTGCACGATCCCGCCAGGGATCCGCTGATCTCTCCTTCTTGCAGGCTGGCCAGCAAGGCTCGGTACCGGCGAAGTTCCACAGCATCCCAGCGCAGCGCTCCCTCGAATCGCCCCCCCCGCAGCGAGCCCCACCCCTCCGCGCGCCCCCCGTAAAGCTCCCCAGATACCACGAAGGAATAGAGGTTCCCCTTGAGCCAGGACGCGTAGTCGGGTCGAACGCGCAGCCGGCTCCACTCCAGGAGCGGGGGGATGCCCTCGCGGAGCGGGAGGGGCGCGACTCGGAACCCCTGCAGTTCGTAGCCCCTCAGCCAGGCAAACCGCGCGCCCGTAATGTCCACGGCGACCAGTGGATTCCGAGCTGACTCCAGGGCGCGGCGGACTAGTAGTTCGTGGGGGAATAGGGCGATCGTGAAGATGGCGAACAGCGCAAAGGTGTACAGCGCGTACAGCAAGATCGCTCGGGTCACGGGAATCGAAAAACGCCCTGCGCGCGGCATTTGCGTCGGTGCAGCAGCGAGCTCCGTCAACTCCTGGCACGCACCAGCGACACCGTGGCCACCACGTCGAAGTTGCGTATGTCCCCGGGGCGTTTCTTGACCTGGAGCCGCGTCACCCGCAGTGGGTGCTCGCTCTTCTCGATGCGATAGAGCATGTCCGTCAGCTGTTGGAGGGACACCTGAATCAACTTGATCTCCACGAGCTGCTCTTCGTACTCTTCGCCGATCGCCTTGCTGCTCGGGTTCATCGAGCTGATCCGCTCGCGCGGGATGACCTGCGAGATCGTGCTCTCGAGGAATGCGAACAGGGAGAAGTTTTGGTCGGCTTTTGCGAGCAGGCTCTGCCCGGCATGGAGCTTTTGCTGCACGTCCAGATACGTCTGCCGCAACCGAACGAGGGTGTGAAGGTCGCGCTCCCGGGTGGCGACCTCGCGCGCCAGGCGCGCCCTGCCGACAACCAGGGGATCCAGAACAAACGTGTAGCCCGACGTGAGCGCCAGCGCGAGCGCCGCTAGGCCCACCAAAGTGCGCTCGCGCGGCGACAGACGCGAGAGCGCGTTGCTGACTTGGCGGATGTCGAGGGTCATGGGCTGCTTTCCTGCCCGGGCTTTTCCAATGCCAAGGTGAGGCGGAATTCCACTCCGCCGCCGGGGCGGGCCTTGGTGTCCTTGACCTGTACGTCCCGGAAGTACTGGATTGCCGCGAGCTGTTTCTTCAGCGCGTCCACCGACTCGAACGACTCCGTGCTGCCTCGGATGCGCACCGAATCCGGGTCCATCGAGAACTCGTCGGTATCGATTTTAACCTGCGGCGGGATGGCATTCGTGATGGCGTACAGCAAGTCGATCGCTGTCAGATTGCCCACAGGCGCGGCATTGGCGAGAAGGCCGAGCTTGCGCTGAGCAGCGTCGAGCTCGGCTTGAAACTGGCTTACGGGATTGCTCCCCGGCTCCAGCCCAGGAGCCGTGTTTGCCAGGACTTCGCGAATGCGGGCGTTGACTGCGTTCAAGCGCGCCTGTTGTAGCCGGTAGTTCACGAACAAGTTGGTCGCCACGAGGGCCAGGACGACGCTCGCCAAAACCCCGGTGCGCACCAGCGAGCGGCGCATTTCGAGGCGCCCCCGGTGATAGCTGAACTCCCCCTTGCGGAAGTTGACGCCAAGGGAAGTCGCTGGGGCCACCTCGCGCAGGGCGAGGCCGAGCGGCCGCGCATGGGCGGCAGCGGCGCCGTTGTCCACGCCCTGCAGCGGCTGCGCCGGCAAGGACTCCAGACGCGTCGGGACGACGCCGAGGGACTGCGAGAGAATACGCGCTGCCTCGGCGATCCATTCGGCCGCCTCTCCCGCAAGGATGCACGGGAGGTGCTCGGGAATCGCGCCTTCGTTGAGAACGGCTAAAGTCCACCGCATCTCTTGCACGAGCACCTCGGCAGCCGCTGGTGTGGGGGCTGCGGCGCCGTTGGCGGCAGGTGGAGACGCGAGAAGAAGGGAGCGTACCCCAAGCAGGTTCCCGTCTCGGAAGACGGCAACCGCGACGTCGCGATCGGCAAACTCGACGTACGCATACGTGGGAGGCAGGTGGTCGCCGTACAGCCGCAGGAGGTTCACACTGCAGAGGGGCCCGAAGTCGACGACTTTCGGGTCGAGTCCTGCCGCCGACAGAGCGTCCAGATACTCCCGCAAATCCTGCTTCCGAACCGTCGCCGCGAGGACAGTCGCGCCGCTGCGGTCGCGCTGCACGATCTGGTAATCGACGACGATGTCGTCCAGGGCAAAAGGAACCTGAGTTTCCAGTTCGAAGGGCACCGTTTGGTCGAGCTTTCTCCGGTCCCGGAAGGGGAGCCGGAATACCCTCTGGCTCACCAGCTCGCTTGGCAGTGCGACCAACACGGTGTCCGGCTTCGCCTGCTGCTGCGCCAGGAGCGCGCGCAGCCGCTCCACCAGCGGCGTCCGGCTGTCTCCCGGTCCGCGGTAGATTCCGGTGACGCGAAAATCTCGGAAGGTCGACTCCACCGCAGCGGCGCGGACCGACTGGCCTCCGATATCGAGCGCGAGAATCCTGCGGGGCATGCCTTACGATTGTTTCTTAGCGAAGTTCGCGGCGCCTGCAAAATCCTCGTCGAGGGCGCCGCCACCTCGCTCGATCAGCTCCGCTCCGCCTTCTTTTTCCCACTCCAAGAACACCAGGGACCACAGCAGGCCACTTTGCCCGCTTTGCCGCCGCGGCCCGTCCCGGCGCACGAGCGTGCGGATCGTCTTCCCGACTCCATTGACGATTGCGCTGGCCTCGAGGCGGTAGTAGCTGCTGCGCACGTCGAACTGCTGCTGGAGTCCGGGCGGAACGCTGAGGCCTGAGAATGCCTCGCCCGGACTGCTGACGGGCTGTTGCTCGCGCCGGGCGAGGATGGCGTCCACGGCTCCGGCATCGTCGAGGATGGCGTTTAAAACCTCGCGGGGAGCGGTTTTGATGTTGACGCGTCGTGCCCGGTTACCGGGG
>JBBIUR010000152.1:0-9447 GCA_037440145.1 Myxococcales bacterium
AATCACGGATATCGCAATTCCCCCGGCTGCGCGGATGCTTGTGCAAACCTCGTCCAATTGCTGTCCCCTTCGCGCCGCCAGGACTACCCGCATGCCCGCGGACGCAAGGGCCCGGCCAATCGCAGCGCCGATCCCGCTCGATGCGCCGGTAACCACTGCAACGCGCTCCGACAGCGTTTCCATGTCGCGCGCCTGCTTACCGTCCTGCGGTCGCCGGCGTCAAGCGCCTGCAGTTTTCCAGTGGGTACTCCCCGCCCCGGGGATTGACGAGTCGGGCAGGAAGAAACCCGCGGGGCTTCATCGGCGCGCGGGGGAATGGGGGGCGCGGTCTGGGCTGCGCGCAACTGTTCCTAGAACATCGCAGTGGGGTTCTGTTTTTCCCGAGAAGAACGAGGGCAACGGTCGGGCGCAACTGCTGGCAATCCGAGCCGGCAGGCGAACGCTCCTCCAGAGGCGTAGGTGCGGGCACGTCGCCGGGGTGAGCTCCGACCGACCGCGCGTCGGGCCATACCCCATAATTCGACTCGATGACAACCGGTAGGAAGCCATCCTTTCTCGACCAGTTGCGCACAGCACTCCCGCGGTTACTTCGAGAAGACCCGGATACACGCGCCATTCTGATCGGCACGCTGGTCGAGTCGCTCACGACACGCCCAGGAAACCGCAGCGTTGCTGAGTGGATTGGAGCAACTACGGAGAGATTTCGCGGCGCGATCCAAGGCTTTCGACCGGCGGTTCGACGAGCACAGTCGCCGGCTCGCGGAGCACAGCGAGCGGCTCGAGCGGCTCACCCGCGTCGTGGAAGCCCACAGGTCGGCCATCGAGCGCTTGTCGCGTGCAGTCGAAGAACAGGGGCGCGCTCTCGGTGCGTTGCAACGCCAGGTGATGGGGCTGGAAGCCCGGTGGGGCATCATGAGCGAGGAAGCCTTTCGGGCGGGTGTCCGGTCGCTTTTCGGCGACCAGCCCAACGTGCGCGTGGAACAGTGGCGCCATCGGGACATTGCCGGGAAGCTTTTCGGCTATCCTTCGGATGTCGAAATCGACGTCCTCGTCCGCGACGGGCAGCACATTCTGGTCGAGATCAAGTCTGCGGTCTCCGTCTTCGATGTCCTCGGGTTTGCGCGGAAGACAGAGCTCTACCGGGAAGTGACAGGCGTGCAAGTGAACCGCCGCTTGATTATCAGCCCGTACGTAGAGCCGCGGGCACGGGAAACCGCAGCCCGTTTCGACATGAGATCTGCGAGGACGTTACGCCACCGGAAATTTAGCCTTGCCTTGGCGAGAACGAGTAGGATTTGGGAGGTTTTCCCGCGCTCACGCTCACCCCGCTCTGGGCTCCATCGGCCAGCCGCGTTTGAGCCCGCCCGGCGTTGTGCTAGGGATCGACGGCACAGTGGCCAGGCCTGAGGAGGCATCTCCCGCAGCCCGATCGCGTGCGCGGCTAGCGAGCGGGGCGGCGACACTCGGCCAGGCGCTTCGCGCCGCGGCGGCGCGCGCGCCGGCGGCGGTCGCCTTTCGTTACGGCGGCGAGGTCCTCACTTACGGCGAGTGGGACCATCTGGCAGATGCGGTGGCTGCCGCTTTGCGAGCCTACGGCGTCGGTCGAGGCAGCGTCGTCGCGCTCTTGCTGCCATCAACCCCATTCTACTTGGTCGCTTACCTGGCCGCGGCCCGCCTGGGCGCCGCGACTACAGGAATCAACGTGCGCTACCGGCGGACGGAGATCCGGCACATCCTCCGGCAATCTGCCGCAGAGGCGATTCTGGTGGTCGACTCGTGGCACGGCGTCGATTTCGCTCGGCTCGTGGCGGAGCTACATCCCGAGTTGTCCGGCTTGCGCATCGTACCGGTCGCCGCACGCGCACTGCGATCGGACACGCGCCGTGTCGTCGAAGGGCTCAACCCGCCAGCCGCACCTCCCCTGGAGCAGGCCGATCCCGACGATCCCGTTGCGATTGTGTTCACGAGCGGCACGACCGGAGCGCCCAAAGGCGCCTGGTACTCCCATCGGCGGTTGATGGCCGTTGCGGAAATCGAGTCGGCCCGCTACGGGCGCGGTGCGCAGCCGCCGCGAAAACACCTGGCAGCCGGCGTTTCGTTCGCGCACGTCGGCACGATGGTGCGCATTGGGTTCTCCATCGCGCACTGCGTGGAGACGATCGTTCACGACAGTTTCGACCCCGCCGCCGCGCTGGAGGCCATCGAAGCCGAGCGGCTCGAGCAACTTGCGGGTTTTCCGACCCAGGTCCGGATGCTGCTGGATCACCCGGACCTCCGCCGGCGCGACCTTTCTTCGCTGCGCTCGGTAGTCCTCGGGGGGTCGCGCGTCCCGGCGGAGCTGATCGAGGAGATCCGGGGCGTCTTCGGCGCGGAGGTGAGCGTTCGCTATTCCTCGACCGAAGTGGGCATCGCGACCGCCTCCCTGCCCGGAGATCCTCCGGACGCCGTCCTGCACACGGTCGGCAAGCCCGCGCCGGGGGTCCAACTGCGAATCGTGGACGAAAGCAACGCCCCGCTGCCGCCGGGCGCGTCCGGTGAGATCGCGGTCCGATCTCCCGCGACGATGTGCGGCTATTGGCGGGATCCCGAAGGCACAGCGGCTGCGATCGACGCGGAGGGCTGGGTCCACACGGGAGACATCGGGTTTCTGGACGACCACGGGTACCTCCACCTCTTGGGGCGGCGGACGGAGATGTTCATCCGCGGTGGTTTCAACGTGCATCCGGGCGAGGTTGAGGAACGGTTGCGGCAGCATCCCAAAGTTGCCGACGCAGCAGTGGTAGGGTTTCCGGACCAGGTTCTCGGCGAGATCGGCTGGGCCTTCATCGTCCCGCGCGACAGCACCGATCCGCCGTCGCTGGGCGAGCTGCGCGATTTCGTAGGCGCCGAGCTCGCTAGCTTCAAGCGACCCGATCGCCTGGCAGTTGTTCCGGCACTCCCTGTGACGCCGATGTACAAGGTCGACCGCGCCGCCTTGCGCGAGCTCGCCGCGGCAATGCAGCGGGAAGGGGGTGCAAAAGGCGAATGAGGTGGCCGGGAACGGAACCCGACTGGAAGAGTTACCGCGCTGAATTTCCGGCGGCCGCACACTGGGTGCACCTGAACCATGCCGGACTGTCCCCGCTTCCCCGGCGCGTGGCGGCGGCGATTGCAGCGTTCGGCCGCGAGGCGTCGCGCTTCGATCCCCAGGCAGAAGCGCGTTGGTCGCAGCGCGCCGAGCAGGTGCGTGCCGCCTTTGCCCGCCTGATCTGCGCACAGCCGGAAGAAATTGCCTTGGTGCCGAACACAGCCCAAGGTCTGTCCCTGATTGCGGCGGGTCTGGAGTGGCGCGCCGGCGACAACGTCGTAGGCGTCCAGGGGGAATACCCATCCAACGTGTACCCTTGGTTCGGCTTGCGGCGTTTCGGGGTGGAGACACGACTGGTGCCGGCACCCGGTGGGGTGGTGGACCCGGGGGCGATCGCGCGCGATGGACTCCCGGACCAGGGTAGTTGCCGTGAGCTTCGTGGACTGGCGCACCGGCGCCCGGACGGACCTGCACGGCATCGGCGCCCTGTGCCGCGAACGAGGGGCGCTTTTCTGCGTGGACGGCATTCAGGGAGTCGGCGCGTTGCAGCTCGACGTGGAGGCAGCCGGAATCGACTGCATGGCAGTGGGCGGCTACAAGTGGCTGCTGGCGCCGGAGGGATGCGGTTGCCTGTTCGTCTCACGGCGCGTTTTGGACCGCATCCGTCCCGTGCTTCTGGGGTGGAAAAGTGTGCGAGATGCCGACGCGTACCTGCCGTACCACTTCGAGCTTCGCAGTGACGCGGCGAAGCTCGAGCCTGGCAGCTCGCCGCATTTGGCAATTCACGCGCTTGGCGCGGCGCTGGATCTGCTGTTCGAGGTTGGCCCGCGGGCGATCGAGCAGCGCATTCTGCAGCTCACGGCCAAGTTGATCGAGGGGCTGCGCCACCGGGGGGCGCAAATCTTGAGCCCACTCGGGGAAGGGCAGCGCTCGGTTATTGTCCTGTTCCGCCTTGGCATGGATTCCGACGCGCTTTGCACCTTTCTCAATGAGCGCGGCATCATCGTGCGGGTGCGCGACGGGGGCATCCGCGCCTCGCCCCACTTTTACAACGACGAGAGCGACTTGGACCGGCTCCTCGGCGCGGTGGACGACTGGCAGGGGAAGCGCCGCGCGTGAATTTGCCGCCGGGGGCGGGCGGCCGCTTGACTGGATGCGCGTGGGCTGCAAACAGCCCACGCGAGATGAAGGGGAAGCTCGGGGACGAGAGCTGCCCGCGAGGCCGCGGGCGAGCCATGCGCTGGGCGTACTTCGCCGCCGTGGGAGCGCTGGGACTGGGTCAAGCTGGGATTCGCCATAACCCGAACGATGCTCGCGCTACGCTCCTGTTCGTCGCTGCGGCTGCACTTGCGGCGTTCGCGGCGCACCGATGCGATCCAAACGAGGCCCGCACCAGGCCGCCGCGGCCGCCGGAGAAGGCAGGGGTTTCCGCGCGCGTTTGGTTGCTGGTCGGGCTGGGCGCAGCGGCGATGGCTCTGGGCAGCGCCCTTCTCGCTGCGAATTGGGCGCGGTGGTTTGCTTGGGGCATCGCGCTCCTCCTGTTCGGCACGGGGCTACTTTGCACCGCCATGCGCACTTTCGACCGGGGCTGGCCGCAAGGCCCCGAGTGGCCCCGCTGGGAAATCCCGGTTCTCTTGGCAATTCTCGGTCTGGGTGCGGTGCTCCGGTTCCACCACTACGGGGCGTTTCCGGGCCCTTACACCACGCACGCGATCGAGGAGCAACAGACCGGGCTCGGCGCGCACCACATTCTCACGCGGGGAGCGCGGCCCTGGGAATTCTTCTTCGACCTCTACGCGGCAGCATTTGCGCTTTGGCTCTCGGACGAGCCTACGTTTGTCACCCTGCGCATTCCCTTCACCGCGTTCAGCGCCCTTGCCGTGCTGCCGGCACATCTTCTCCTCCGGCAGCTCTTGCCCCCCGCTTGGGCGGCTGCGGGAAGCTTCCTGTACGCGGTCTCGAGCTGGAATCTGCTTTACAGCCGCTGCGCGCACAACATTTTTTTGACGAACTTTTTCGTCCTCTCTGTCTTCGCCGCGCTCGTGCACTTCGGGCGGACGCGGCGTCTGGCGGGGATAGCGCTGGCTGGGCTGTTCTGTGGCTACACGCTGTATGCGTACGCCGGGTACCGCGGGACGCCGCTGTTTGCACTGCTTTTCCTCCTGGGACTGCTGGGCGCTGACCTCTACCGGTGGCTGCGCGCGACGACCGCAAGCACGGGCGCCGAAGCCGCGGGGCGGGCGCGGCGCGACTTAGCCGCACTGGCTCTTGCTTGTGGAGGGATTGCCGCGATGGCGTTGCCGCTCGTAGTCCTTTTGCGAGCGGACCGCGCCCGGCCCGACTATTACTTCGAGGCGTTTCTGCGCTCGTATGCTGACAAGGCGTACTACGCTCCGGATCCGGTCGAGTTCGCGCGCCAGCGGCTCCGGCGCATTCGCGACGTCGCCGCAATCTTTACGCATCACGGCGACGATTCGCCTACCTTCAACGCTCCTGGGGAGCCAATGCTCGATCCCGTGACGGCCTCGGGCTTTGCCGGCGGTCTGTTGTTGGCGCTCCTACGCTGGCGAGCTGGTTACAACGGTTTTTTGCTCTTCGCCTTCGCCGCGCTACTGGCGGGGGGCACCGTCGTGGTCCACAACCTCGATGTACGCCGCCTG
This sequence comes from Myxococcales bacterium, assembly GCA_037440145.1. Lineage (GTDB taxonomy): Bacteria > Desulfobacterota > Binatia > HRBIN30 > BPIQ01 > JBBIUR01. Next base: position 5,728 of record JBBIUR010000152.1, read on the forward strand.
CAGGGGATCACGGTGTTTCCGATTTTCTTTACCGTGCAGTTTGGCGACTGCCTGTGGCGCGCTGCGCGCGGAGGCGCCGGGCCGCGCGTGCGCCGCGTTCTCCTGGCACTCGCGGTGGCCGCGGGCGGCTTTGCCGGCTGGTGGAACTACAGCGTGTATTTCCGCAAGATGGCTCGCGATCCGCGCGTGCGGGAGGCTTTCCACAACCGCGACACGATTTTGATCCGCTACGCGCGCGAGCGCGCCCGCGGTCACCCCATCTTCCTCCTCTCTCCCCATCACCGCTTCTTCGATCCCTCGTTCTACTACGCTGCGCAGTATGCCTGGCTGAAGCAAGGCGTCGTCGGGCAAGACCTCGGCGATTTGCTCGAAATTCTTTCGCCCGGGGGAGTGCGTGCACCTTCGTATCCGGTATTTATCGCCCTCCAGCGCCCCTTTCACGGCCCAAGCATTGCCGAGCTGCTCGGAGCCGCGTATCCGGAGTTGCACTGCGGGGAGTTTTCCGAGCCCGACAATCCCCATATCGGTTTGACGAGCTGTGAGCTGCAGGGACCTGCCCGTCCACGGCAACTTCGGCTCCAGTTGCGGGCGCGTTACTGGCTGGGAGAGGCGCGCGGGGGACCTCCGATTCTGGTGCGCGACGAGCCGTTGCTTTCCTTTGCGCTCGTGCCCCGCACGTGTCGCGAAGGTATACGGGGGCAGTTCTGCGCAGCGGAATGGGAGGGGGAGTTCGAAGTTTCCCGACCGCGGGCACAGGTGTTCATTGCCGAGGCGCTCGGGCAAAGTCGCTGCGAGGTCGAAATCGACGGCCGTCCGGTGACGCGCACTCCGCTGGCACTCACCGCCGGCGCGCACGAAGTTCGCGCCCGCGCCGTCCTGCCGCGCGATCCCGAAACGGGCTGCCGACTACTGGCCGAAGAAGGCGGGAGGCAGCAGCTCGTGCCGTTTTACCGGGTCGAGGCATCCGGCGGCGCCGGTACCGCGCCGGGCTAGCAGAGCGCGCTGCGCGCTGCACGAGGGGGAAAAGTTGCCGGGCGATGACGCGGTTGGCAGCGTGAAGCACGCTCGTGCGCCCTGCAGCAAGCAGGCGCCGGTCGAGCGGCGCGCCTCGGAAATCCATCGAATACCCACCCGCTCCAGCGAGGAGGGGTACGGCGGGGATAGAATTGAACAAGTTCTCGTTGACAACCAGAAACGCGGCGCACTGGGGCTCGTACCACGTCGGGCCTTCGCGCCAGCCGAACATCATGCGCAGCAGGGCGCTGAGCGTACCGAAGTGCCGGAGGACATCGTAGGCTCCGCCCCGGTGGCGGTCGACCAACCGGCGATAGAGCTCGACCGCAAGTTTGGCATCCCCTGGCCGCCGCGTGGCTAGATCCAGTGCCTGAAAGCCGTCTAGGAACACCATTGCCTGGGACAGCCGCCGCACCGAACTGGCATACAGGCGGCGGGCCCCGGGGCCGGTGCCGTCCCAGGTTATGAGGTTTCCCCCCGCGTCGGGCCAGACCACCGCCTCTCCGGGACAGGTTTGGAACTGCCCCGGGTTGCCGTCGACAACGGCGGCGGCCACGAAGTCGGCGAAGGTGAGGTCCAGAAATTTCTTGTCCGTGGGCGCGGTGAAGGCAAAGGCACTCGCCCAGCCCCCATCGCACGCAGCCCGCACGCGGCCCTTGCGAGTCCCCAGGCCTGCCACCTTGATGGTTCCGTCGATGGCGTCAAGGCACGCCCAGATGCGTGCTGCCCCCGGCCTCCCCAGCTCGAGCACCAACCCTTGGACCGGATCCACGAGAAGGCAGACGGGAAACCCCACGCGGCGGCTCAGCCGCTCCAACACTTGAATGCCGATGCGCTCCGCCACCGCGTCGGCGCGCACATTGCGCGCCTTCAGCCTCGAGGGGCAAGGAAGAGCGCGGAGCGCAAGAGGCATGCGGTGCAGCGCCAGCCGGATCTCACGTCCGCCCGCAATGCCGGCGCAGCAACACGCACGCGCGACTGCGGAGAGATCCATGTGCCTGAGTGTTTCCCGCGAAGCGCTGGGTGCGGCTTGAATCGTTCGCCGCGCTACCGCTCGGTCGAAAGGATGGCCGTGGCTGCGGCACTCCAGATTCCGCCGGTGCCGTGGCAAATCGCGGTCTTGGCTCCCGGCACTTGGCGGGGGCCGCACTCGCCGCGGAGCTGGCGGACTGCTTCGATGATCGTAAAAATGCCGTACATCCCCGTGTGCGTGTACGAAAGCCCGCCGCCGTTGGTATTCATGGGAAACGCCCCGCCCGGTGCCGTTCGCTGTCCCGAGACGAACGATCCGCCCTCACCGGGCTTGCAAAAGCCGAGAGCTTCCAAAGCCAGAATTGGCACGATGGTAAATGCGTCGTAGAGCTCAGCCACGTCGATGTCCGAAGGCTTCACCCCGGCCATCTCGAAGGCTCGAGCGCCGGAAACGACGGCCGCCTCCCAGCGCGCAAACGACGGCATCTGGCTGACCATTTGGTGGGTAACGCACTCGCCCGTGCCCAGGACGTAGACGGGTTTCTTGGGCAGATCGCGCGCGCGCTCAGCCGATGTGACGATCACGGCGCCGCCGCCGTCGGTGACCAGGCAGCAGTCGAGGAGATGGAATGGCCAGCAGACCAGCGGCGAGCTCAGCACGTCATCAACCGTGATCGGGTCCCGCATCAGCGCCCTCGGATTCAGCGCTGCCCATTTGCGCGTCGCGACGGCGACTTCGGCGAGCTGTTCGCTCGTGGTTCCGAATTCGTGCATGTGCCGCGTGGCGACGAGCCCGTAACCGACCGCCGGTGCTGCGGCGCCGAAGGGTACCTCGAATTGGTTGTTCACCGAGTCATCGCCCCATCGCTGCTGGGGCATGCCCACGCGGGAAAACCCGCTTTCGCCGTGCGTGATCAGCGCCACCTCGCACAGCCCTGCGTGGATGGCCGCTGCCGCGTGCTCGAGGTGGAGGATGAAGGAACACCCGCCGACCTGCGTTCCGCTCACGAAGCGCGGCTTAATACCCAGGTACTCGGGGACATCGGCCGCCGTGTTGCGCCCAGAAGTAAACACAGCGTCGATCTCGGACTTCGCTAGACCCGCATCGGCCAGCGCGTTTCGGGTGGCTTCCATGTGCAACTGCAGCGCCGACTTGTGGGGCAGCTTGCCCAACTCGTCGGACTCCCCGACCCCCACAATGGCGACACGTCGCCGAAGGCTGCGGTAACCGGAGCTCACGGGACCCCCACTGGCCGAAACCGCGGCAGCGCGATGTCGTCGCCCGCATCTTCGAATTCGGCGACCAGTGGCATCTCGCAGCGCAAATGGCCCGGATCGGCAGGCACTCCAACGATATTCGCCATCAGGCGCACGCCTTCCTCGAGCTCAACGATGCCGATCACGCAAGGAGTCGGCAGTCGCAGGTTGCGCGGTGGCCTGTGGTGGATCACGAAAGTGTGAAGCCGGCCGCGCCCGCTCGCCGCCTGCCACCGCACCCGGCCGGAAAAACAGCGCGGGCAGAACGGGCGCGGATAAAAGAAAAAACGCGCGCAGTCATCGCAGAAGGGCAGCACCAACCGCCCTGCCTTCGCGCTGTCCCAGAAAGGTCGCGTCTCCGGCGTCGGCTTCGGAAGCAAAACCCGCGATGTCTCGGCCACGCCCGGTAACGCTGCCTCACACCATCCCCCCTGTCAAGTTTCACTTTGGGGGACGTAGTTTCACGCGGGTCGGAAA
>JBBIUR010000153.1:0-9423 GCA_037440145.1 Myxococcales bacterium
TCCGCCGCGAGCCGGTGGTCGCCTGTGAGCATCACAATTTGAAGGCCGCTCTCGTGCAGCGAGCGGATTGCCTCGATTGCCGTTTCCTTGATCGGGTCCGCGACGCCGAGTACCGCAACCACGGCCGAGTCTGCCGCCATGTAGACCGTGGTCTGCCCTTCGTACCGGAGTTCGGCGGCGCACCGCTCTAGCTGGCCCGCACGGGGACCGAGAGCAGCCAAGAAGGCCTCGTTGCCGAGGGCGATGCGGCGGCCATCGATTTTGCCGCTGATGCCGCGGCCCGGAAATGACTGGAACTCGTCGACGCGCGCGAGCGCTACACCCCGCTCTTGGGCCGCGCTCAGGATGGCCGTGGCTAGCGGATGTTCGCTGCCCCGCTCGAGCGTGCCCGCGAGTCGGAGCACTTCCGCCTCGTCCCACCCCGGTGCTGGGATGATCGACACCAGGCGCGGCTTCCCCGCGGTGAGAGTACCGGTCTTATCCACTACGAGAACGTCTACCTTCTCGAGCGTTTCGATCGCCTGCGCATCCCGGATCAGCACGCCTGCCATCGCGCCGCGCCCGGTACTGACCATGATCGACATTGGAGTTGCAAGGCCCAGGGTGCAGGGACAGGCGATGATCAACACGGCCACTGCGTTGACGAGAGCGTGGGCCATGCGGGGCTCTGGCCCCCAGAGGCTCCAAGCCGCAAACGTGAGCACGGCGGCCGCGACCACGGCGGGCACGAAATAGGCCGAAACCGTGTCGGCCAAGCGCTGGATGGGCGCGCGGCTCCTTTGTGCCTCGCTCACGAGCCGAACGATTTGCGCCAGGAGGGTCGCGCTGCCCACCCGCTCGGCCCGGATGACCAGCGAACCGGTACCGTTGACTGTGCCCCCGGTCACGGGGTCCCCAGGCGACTTTTCGACCGGGATCGGCTCGCCGGTCACCATGGATTCGTCGACGGCACTGGTTCCTCCAACCACGACCCCGTCGACGGGTACGCGTTCGCCCGGCCGAACGCGCACGCAATCTCCCGCCCGGACCGTCTCGACGGGCACATCCTCCTCCCGCCCGTCGGGATGCACGAGCCTGGCCGTCTTCGGCGCCAGCTGCAACAGGGATCGAATCGCGCTGCTCGTGCGGCCGCGAGCGCGAAGTTCGAGGACCTGGCCCAAGAGGACCAGCGTGGTGATGCCAGCTGCAGCCTCGAAGTAGACGGGCACAGTGCCGGTGGCCGTGCGGAACGCAGGGGGAAAAACGTCGGGGAAGAGCGCGGCGATCAAGCTGTACCCGTACGCCGTGCTAGTGCCGGTCGCGATCAAGGTGAACATGTTCAGCTGCCGCCGAACCAGAGACATCCACGCACGTTGGAAAAAAGGCCAGCCGCCCCACAGCACGGCGGGAGTGGCCAGCGCGAGCTCGAGCCAGCGAGCCGTCTGACTGCCGATTGCTTCTTCCACTGACCACCCGAGAATCGCGTCGGACATGGCGACCGCGAAGACCGGGAAGGTAAAAACGAGACTTATCCAGAAGCGGCGCTGCATGTCGCCGAGTTCCGGACTCACTTCCTCCGCCGCAGCGACAGCGCGGGCCTCTAAGGCCATGCCGCAGACCGCACAGCTCCCGGGCGCGGGCTGCACGATCTCGGGGTGCATCGGGCAGGTGTATTCTGTCGTGGGGATCAGCGGCCCTACGGGCTCGAGGGCCATGCCGCATTCGGGGCATGCGGTCGCGGCATTCTCGCGGACCTCCGGGTGCATGGGACACGTGTAGAAGCCGCGATGCGGGGCAGGAGCTGCAGCCGGTGCTGTGCGCGGCATGGGCTCGGCGGTCGGTTGGATAAAGGCGTCGGGGTTCGCGGCAAATTTCTCTCGGCATCGGTTGCCGCAGAAGAAATACGTGCGCCCAGCGTGAGCATGGGTGCCACCGCGGGGATGTTCGGGGTCGACCGCCATGCCACAGACGGGATCCCTCACACTCGCGCCGGCGCCATTTAGCCGGTTGTATCCCATCGGCGACTTCGCGGCGAGGCTTAGCACGTTGCTCCCGCGGCGTCGACGGCGGGCGCGCCTGGCGCCGGCAAGTGCTTCAATGGCCGTCGCGACCGGTGATGGTTCGGATGCCGCCCATGTAAGGCCACAGGACTTCGGGAACAGCGATCGTGCCGTCTGGTCGTTGGTAAGTTTCCAATACCGCGATCATCACTCGCGGCAGCGCCAACCCCGAGCCGTTCAGGGTGTGAACGAACTCCGGTCGCGCGCCTGCCTGGCGGCGGAAGCGAATGTTTGCACGCCGCGCCTGGAAGTCCCGGAAGTTCGAGCACGAGCTGACCTCCAACCACTCCCCGCATCCGGGCGCCCACATCTCCACGTCGAATTTCATCGCAGCCGTAAAGGAAAGGTCTCCCGTGCACATTTGGACCACGCGATGGCGAATTTGGAGGCGCCGACAGATGTCCTCGGCGTCGTCGAGAAGCTTCAACAGCTCGTGGTCGGAATCTTCCGGCCGCACGAATTTCACCAACTCGACCTTGTCGAACTGATGGCCGCGCTTGATGCCGCGGACATCGCGGCCCGCCGACATCTTCTCGCGGCGGAAGCACGGCGTGTACGCGACATGGTATATGGGCAGCCGGCCAGGTTCGATCACCTCGTCGCGGTAGAGGTTCGTCACCGGGACCTCCGCGGTCGGAATCAACCAGTAGTCTTCCTCGGCATCGCGGTACAGGTTGTCCCCGAACTTCGGCAGGTTTCCGGTCCCCACCAGGCACTCGCCTTTGACCATGGCCGGCGGGTACACCTCGGTATACCCGTGCTCGCGCACGTGGACGTCCAGCATCCACTGAATCAGGGCGCGCTGGAGTCTCGCTCCTGCACCCCACAGGACGTAAAAGCGGGAACCGGAAATTTTCACTCCGCGCTCGAAATCCAGAATCCCGAGTTCCGGGCCGATCTCCCAGTGCGGCCGCGGTGCGAAGTCGAATCGCGGCTCTTCCCCGACAACGCGAATCACGACGTTCGCGCTTTCGTCTAGCCCAACTGGGACTGCCGGGTGCGGCAAGTTGGGCACTTCGAGCATCCGCTGGCGAAACTCCGCTTCAATTCGCGAGAGCTCTTCCTCGAGGGCCGCGATTCGGTCCCCCAGAGCTCGCATCTCTGCAACCTTCGACGCCCGCTCCTCGCCTGTCAGCTTCGCAATTGCCCTCGACGCACCGGCGCGTTGGGCCCGCAATCCCTCGACTTCCGCGATTTTTGCTCGCCTTGCGCGGTCGACCTCGAGCAGCTGGTCAATCAACTCGGCGGCGAATCCCACCTTGGCAAGCTCGCGCTTCACATGATCCGTCTGTTCCCGGATCAAGCGGATGTCGAGCATATGTTTCCCGCTAGCATGAACCCTTGGAGGGCAACAAGCACCCTGCGGTGGACGTACAGAGGGGCGTCGGAAACCGCGAGCGGCTGTCGAAGGCGCGCTCGTGCTGCCCCGTGCCGTCAGATCGGCGCCGGCGCTTCGAAGGCATCCCGCACGAGCTCGCAGCTCGCGCGGCCCCAGCGACCGCGGCGAATGCCGACGACGTCGAAGCGGATCTCCCTGCCGGAAAGCCGGTGCGCTGCGAGGAAATGACGAGCCACGCGCACGATTTGTCGTTGCTTGCGCGGATCGATGGCAAGCAACGGCTCCGCCTCTGCCCGCATCTTTACCTCCACGAAAACCAATACGCTCCCGTCTACCGCGACCAAGTCGATCTCCCCGGCGCGGCACCGGTAGTTGCGCGCGACAATGGCATAACCCCTCCGCCGTAGAAGCCGGGCTGCAATGCGCTCGCCCCGCGTTCCCAAAACCTGCCGCATCCCTGGCATGCCTCCTTGTATCCCACCCCTTCCCCCGCGTCTACCGCTCCCGTTTCATTTTGGGGGACGGACTTTCACATTGGGGGACGTAGTTTCATCCAATACGCCTCGTCCGCAGGGCTGCGGGGCCCGCAGTGCACTCGGCGGCTGTGGTTTCAGCTCTCCGCGAGCGTACGCGGTCCCATTGGGGTATTTTCGGGGATGGCTTGTATTCTTAAGGGGGCGAAGGCACAACTGCCGAGCACAGCCGCCGATTGCTAGCCAAGGTCGTGGATGCACCCCGCGGGCAAGGGCGTTCGTGTCCGGGCAGTGCGGGTTCCGACCGGCGCAATGCGCGTGCTGCTGCAGCGAAAGCCAGAGTTTGCATTGCGGGGCAACCGGGCAGCGCTTTCCAGGTGGGAGCTACCTTCCATGCGTACCTGGTTTCGTGGTGAGTGATTTTGGCCTTCCGCACGAGGTGCCATGAGCACGGCTCTGCTCGCCCGGGGGTCGGCTGGGTCCGGCTTGCTTCGGGCGGTGGCCTGCGGTCCGACAGAATCGCGTGAGTGTTCCGGTGCCGGAGGAGTTTTCCCCGCTGCTGGGCATGCCCGGAGTGCCGTATTGTCGCAAGCCAAACGCGTTGGGAGAACTGGCAGGGGCGGATCCGAACTCCAGAGTCTCGTGAAACTACGTCCCCGAAGATGAAACCGAAGATGAAACTACGTCCCTCGAGGTGAAACGGATTGCGGGGGTGAGGGTGGCGTGTTAGACGCAGCAAGCGTGGCTCTCGCGGGAGACCTCGTGCGGCATATTGCGATGCTGGCGCGGCTGGAGCTGACAGCCGAGGAGGAACAGATGTTTGCGCAGCAGCTGGAGGAGATCCTGCGCTTTGTGGAAAAGCTGCGCGAATTGGACACGGAAGGGGTGGAGCCGACAGCGCATGTGGTGGAAATGGCTGCGCTGTTCCGCCCTGACGAGGTGACCAATGGGCCCCGCGCGGGCGAGCTTTTAGCCAACGCCCCGGCTCGGGAGGGGAACCTGTTCAAGGTGCCGAAGATCATCGAATGACGGGTCTGCACCGGCTGACGATCGAAGAGGCAGCGCTCGGGCTCGATCGCGGGGAATTCTCCGCGGTGGAGCTGACCCGCGGGGTGTTGGAACAGATCGAGCGCACGGAACCAAAGGTACATGCGTATCTGTTGGTGACGGCGGGCCTGGCCCTCGAGCAGGCGCAGGAAGCGGATGAGCGCCGGCGTCGCGGCGAGTCGCGAGGGCTTCTGGACGGGATTCCGCTCGCGGTCAAGGATGTGATCGTCACTCGCGGCGTGCGCACTACAGCGGCGTCAAAGATCCTGGCCAACTTCGTGCCGCCATATGACGCCACTGCGGTGGCAAAACTAAAGGCTGCTGGCGCAGTGCTGGTTGGCAAGGCGAATTGCGACGAGTTCGCCATGGGCTCTTCCACTGAGAACTCTGCGTTCGGGATCACGCGCAACCCATGGAACCTGCAGCGCGTTCCGGGCGGCTCCTCGGGGGGCTCAGCAGCGGCGGTTGCGGCCCATCAATGCCTTGGGGCCCTGGGAACTGACACCGGCGGTTCCGTCCGGCAGCCGGCTGCGTGCTGCGGCGTTGTCGGGATGAAACCCACGTACGGCCGGGTTAGCCGGTTCGGCGTGATCGCCTATGCGTCATCGCTCGACCAGATCGGGCCGATCGCCAAATCGGTACGGGATTGTGCCTTGCTGCTCCAGGCTATTGCGGGGCACGATCCGGCGGATTCCACTTCGGTCGACCGTCCCGTGCCGGCCTACCTCGACGCGGCAGGTGGATCCATTCGAGGACTGCGAGTGGGAATGCCGCGCGAGTACTTCCTTCCGGGCATGCAGGCGGATGTGGAGGAGGCGGTGCGCGGCGCCCTCCGCCAGTTGGAGGAACTCGGTGCGGAGGTGATCGAGATATCCTTGCCGCATACGGAGTACGCGATCGCTGCCTACTATCTGATTGCCACGGCAGAGGCGAGTTCGAACCTGGCCCGCTACGACGGAGTCCGGTACGGCTATCGCGCACCGGGAGCCGAAAGCCTTCTCGATATGTATCGAAAGACCCGCAATCAGGGCTTCGGCGCCGAGGTGAAGCGGCGCATCATGCTGGGCACCTACGCCCTTTCCACCGGTTACTACGACGCGTACTATCTCAAGGCGCAGAAGGTGCGCACTCTGATTCGCAGGGACTTCGCCGAAGCGTTCCGCCGCTGCGACGTCATCGCCACGCCTACCGCGCCGACTACGGCATTCCGCATCGGCGAGAAAATCGGAGACCCGGTGCAGATGTACCTTTCCGACGTCTTCACGATCTCGGCGAACCTAGCCGGCCTCCCGGCTCTGAGCCTGCCTTGCGGTTTCGACGGTGAGGGCTTGCCGATCGGCCTTCAACTGCTGGGTCCGCCGTTCGGAGAAATCGCTGTGCTGCGCGTGGCGCGCGCTTACGAGGAGGCCACGGGATGGCACAAGGCGGTGTGCCCGCTAGCAGGCGACGGCGAGGCGCGGCGAGCGCCGGCAGCGCGATGAAATACGAAGCCGTCATCGGCCTCGAAGTCCACGCCGAGCTCCTGACCGAATCGAAAATCTTTTGCGGCTGTTCGGCGCGGTTCGGCGCCCCGCCGAACGAGAACACGTGCCCGGTTTGCCTGGGCTTGCCCGGCGTCTTGCCGGTGCTCAACCGGCGGGTCGTGGAGTTCGCCATCCGCTTCGGCCTGGCGACCCATTGCGAAATTGCGCGCGTAAGCCGCTGGGCGCGCAAGAACTATTTCTACCCGGACCTCCCGAAGGGCTATCAGATCAGCCAGTACGAACTCCCCATATGCCGGAACGGATATATCGACATCCTGTCGGACGGCGGAAGCCGGCGCATCCGCCTGGCCCGGGCCCACATGGAGGAAGACACCGGCAAGAACATTCACGACGCGCACAGCGGGGCGAGTCTTGTCGACTTCAACCGCTGTGGCGTGCCGCTGCTGGAAATCGTCAGCGAGCCGGAAATTCGATCGCCAGAAGAGGCCGGGGCGTACCTGAGAACCCTGCGCTCCATTCTCCAGTATCTGGAGATCTGCGATGGAAACATGGAGGAAGGGAGCTTCCGGTGCGATGCGAATGTCTCCGTGCGGCCGGTCGGACAAAGGGAGCTGGGAGTCAAGGTCGAAATAAAAAACATGAACTCCTTCCGCGCCGTGGAGCGCGCCCTGGCGTACGAGATTGAGCGGCAAATCGAAGTTCTCTCCAGCTCCGGATCACTCGCGCAGGAGACGCGCTTGTGGGATCCCGACCGCGAAGTCACGCGCTCGATGCGCAGCAAGGAATACGCTCACGACTACCGCTACTTTCCCGAACCCGACTTGCCGCCGCTGGAAATCCCCGCGGCGTGGATCGAGGCAGCGCGCAGCCAACTGCCAGAGTTGCCGGATGCGCGCCGGCAGCGCTTCGTAGCTCAGTACGGCTTGCCTGCCTACGATGCCGAGGTCCTCACCAGTCGCAAGGATATAGCGGATTACTTCGAGGCCGCCGTGCGCTCCCACCCAAACCCGAAGGCGCTGAGCAACTGGGTCATGAGCGAGCTTCTGCGAGTGGTGCGCGAGCGCAAGCTCGACACGGCGCTCGTGATCGCGGAGTGGCCGGTGCCCCCCGAGTCCTTGGCTCGCCTGGTGGCCATGATCGATGCCGGTAGGATCAGCGGGCGAATCGCCAAGGCGGTTTTCGAGAAGATCGTGCGCGCCGGCGGCGATCCGGAGGAAATTGTCCGCAGCGAGAGTCTCCAGCAAGTGTCGGACGAGGCGGAGATCGCCGCGGCGGTCGATGCCGTATTGGCGGAACACGCGGCCCAGGTGGAGGAGTACCGAGCCGGGCGCGAAAAGCTGTTCGGCTTTTTCGTGGGGCAAGTCATGAAGGCGACAAAGGGCAAAGCCAACCCGGCGCTCGTGAACGATCTCTTGCGGGCCAAGCTCGGTGGCACCCGGAAGCTCTGACGGGCGGGCCGCGCGGAGATCCTCGCCGCGCCGTCCGATCGCTCGCTGGCGAAAGCCCGAGCCGCTTGCCTCGGCGAATGCTCCGGCCAAGCCCCTTTTCCGCTGCGCTCAGGTGCGATACGCGGAGTTGAAGCGCACGTATTCCGGGCTCAAGTCAGAAGCAAGCCGCCGCGCGCTGCACGATCCCGCGTGCAGGTCGACCGTAAGCGAGAACTCCGGGCGGCGGACAATCCTCTCGGCTCTGTGCTCGATCGCGCCCCGGATTCTCCCGCCCTCCGCGCACGACGCACAGGCCGTCGAGGTAAATCTCCAGGCGCTCGGGCGCGAACGCGGCGCCACTGTAACCCAGGGCGCAGACGATGCGGCCCATGTACGGATCTCCTCCGTGAAAGGCCGCCTTGCATAGCGGGGAACGCGCAATGGCCTCTGCAGCTCGCTCGGCGTCAGCTGCCGTCCGCGCACCTCGCACGGTGATGTCCACGGTCTTCGTTGCTCCCTCACCGTCCTTCACCACGAGGCGCGCGAGCTGCACCATCACCGCGCCCACTGCGGCGCAAAACCGTTCCGACTCGGCCGAGCGTAGGGCGACCGGCCGGTTGGCGGCAACTCCGTTCGCTAGTAGAAGAACTGTGTCGTTCGTGCTCGTGTCGCCATCGACGACGATGGCGTTAAAAGAGACCGGCAGGCCGGCTGTCAGCGCGTGCTGCAGGACCTCGCGGCGCACCGCGGCATCGGTCAGAACAAAGGCGAGCAGCGTCGCGTGCGCGGCGGAAGCAATCCGCAATTGCGGGGCGATCATGCCGGCGCCCTTCGCCATTCCGGCAACTGTCACCTCTCGCCCGTCGAGCGGGAGGCGCTCGACGGCAAACTTGGGGAATGCGTCCGTCGTCATCATCCCCTCCAGGGCGTCGGCAAAGCCGTCCGCGCTCAGGGCGCGGCAGGCAGCCCGAATCCCCGCACAGACGCGCCTCAGAGGCAACGGGACGCCGATGCGGCCGGTGGAACAGGGCAAAACCCAAGCCTCGGGAATGCGCAGAGCACGCGCGGCGACGCGGCACATTTCCCGCGCCGCCCGCTTTCCCACAGTGCCGGTAAACGCGTTGGCGTTGCCGCTGTTCACCACGATGGCCTGGGCGCGGCCGGTGCGCACGCGGCGGGCCGCCAGCACCACGGGTGCGGCTTTGACGCGGTTGGCCGTGAACGCGCCTGCCGCGACAGCCGGCACCTCCGAAACGATGAGCGCCACGTCCCGCTGGCCGCCCTCCTTCAGCCCGGACGGCACGCCCGCAAACCGGTAGCCCGGTACTCGGATATCGCTCCGCGGTACGCGCAGCTTCATGGAGCCACTGGCCTTCGGAGCAGTTCCAACACCTGGTCGTGCACGAGGCCGTTGCTCGAGATGCCGGCACCCCCGTAGATCGTGCGATGGCCCTCCAGATCCGAAAAACGCCCCCCAGCTTCTTCCACCAGAATCTCGAGGGCGGCTAAATCCCACGGCTTCAAATCGAGCTCGATCATCGCGTCGGCGAACCCGCAAGCGACAAACAGGTGGCCCAGGTAGTCGCCGTATGCCCTCTGCCTCGCGCTCGATGT
>JBBIUR010000154.1:0-9321 GCA_037440145.1 Myxococcales bacterium
GTGTCGGCGAGACCACACTGGGAACGACTGTGGGCAACCTCGGCTTCGAGAAGGTGGAATTTCCCCGGCCTGTGTTCCCGGGGGACACGATTTACGCGGAGACGGAGGTCGTGGACAAGCGCCCTTCCCGCTCGCATCCGGAGTGGGGCATCGTGATCTTCGAGCACCGGGGCAAAAACCAGAAAGGGGAAGTTGTCTGCCGGTGCCGCCGGGCGGCGATGATGCTGCGCCGCTCGTGAGTGGGCGCGCTCGCGCGGCGTCAGGCGGCCTTTTGCGAGGGCGCCTCTGCGGTTGCAGAGCGGCTCAGCCTGCGGGCAACCTCCGCCGGAGAGTAGGGCGAGTCGTACCACCCGACTTCGTAGGTGGGAAACAATGCGCCTTGGAGATCGGTTTCGTCGACGGACACGAAGACGCGCTCGGCTTCTTCTGGGGAAAGCGGCGACCCGGCGGCGAGAATCGGGGCGCTCCGAGCGTCGAGGCGCCGCTGGCGGCCGAGGTCGAGCGGAAAGGCGATCTCCTGAAGCGGCCGGTCGTAGGCGGGCATTCCGCCCGGGATTTTCCAGCGCGCTCCGTGCCGGCGCGCAAACCAGACCTTGGCCATCTTTCGCCTCCCTATCTTCCCGCTCCCGCGCGCGGCATTCAGAACCGCTCGACCTCGATTCCGTTTGCGCTCCCCGCCGGGCGCTCGAAATCGCTCCAGCGGCGATCGCTCGTCCCGGACAGCCCGCGCACTTTGAGGGCGAAGTCGCCCGGACTCGTGGCGTGTGCCATGGCCTCTTCGTAGGAGATCAAGCCGGCCTGGAGCAGCGCCATGAGGGATTGGTCGAACGTCTGCATTCCGTACGCCGTGTGCCCTTGGGCGATGACCTCGCGCAGGTCGGGAGTCTTCGTTTTGTCCGCAATGTAGTCGCGAACGCGCTCTGTGGAAACCAGGACCTCGACAGCCGGCACCAGCCCGTCGCCATCGCACCGCGGCAGCAGGCGCTGGCTGATCACCGCGCGCAGGACGGTCGAGAGCACGAGGCGCATCTGCTCGCGCAGGTGTTCCGGGAAGACGTTGATCGTGCGGGTAATCGATTGCGGGGCATCGAGGGTGTGCAGCGTGCTCATCACCAGGTGCCCTGTCTCGGCTGCCAGCAAGGCCGTCTCGATGGTTTCGAGGTCCCGCATCTCCCCGACGAGAATCACGTCGGGGTTTTGCCGCAACGCCGCCTTCAGTCCGGACGCGAAGCTCGTCGTGTCGGATCCCACTTCGCGCTGGGTGATGAAGCTGTGGTCGTCGGCGTGGACGTACTCGATCGGATCCTCGATCGTGACCACGTGCGCGTGGCGGGTTTTGTTGATGTGATCGATCATGGCCGCCAGCGTGGTGCTCTTCCCGCACCCGGTGGCCCCGGTAACCAGCACCAGCCCGCGGCGCTCGTCCGCGATGCGCTCGACGACCGCCGGCAAATGCAGCTCCGCGATGGAGCGAATCGCGGCGGGCACCACGCGGATCGCCGCACAGAGCTGGCCGCGCTGCTGGAAGAAGTTGAGCCGAAAGCGGCGGCCCGCCACTTCGTAGGCCATGTCTACCTGGCGCTCCGCTGCGAAGCGGTGGCGCTGGTAGTCGCCGAAAGCCGCATCGGCGATCTCCTGGACTGCTGCGGGAGAAAGGGGCGGGCGATCCGCCGGGGGACGCAATTCGCCGCGAATCCGAAATGCGGGCGGAGCCCCCGGTTTGAGCAAAACGTCGGACGCCCCGACTTCGATCGCCTCGTTCAGGATTTCGTCGAGCAGCATGCCGTTCCCTCCCCGGGTTGCTCGGGGCCCTAGCGGCCGCTGCTGCTTTAGCGGGTACGGCGGTTCTCCACTTTTTCCACAGCGGCGCTGGGCCCGGCTGCCGGCTTGGATAGCCCAAAGCGTGCCCGAATGCGCTCCTCGATGGCGGCACCGATCTCGGGGTGCTCGCGCAGGAAATCCTTGGCGTTCTCGCGCCCTTGGCCGATGCGCTCCCCATCGAAGGCGTACCACGCGCCGCTCTTCTCGATGATGCCGTACTCCGTCCCGAGGTCTACCACCTCCCCAGCGCGGGAAATTCCGGCTCCGTAGAGGATGTCGAACTCGGCCTCTTTGAACGGCGGAGCAACTTTGTTCTTCACCACGCGCACTTTCGTACGATTGCCTACGACCTCGTCGCCCTGCTTGATCGCGCCCACCCGCCGGATGTCGAGGCGGCAAGAGGCGTAGAATTTCAGCGCGTTGCCGCCGGTGGTCGTCTCGGGATTCCCGAAGAGGACCCCGATCTTCATGCGGATCTGGTTGATGAAGATCACGATCGTGCGCGAGCGGGAGATCGTGGCGGTGAGCTTGCGGAGCGCCTGCGACATGAGCCGGGCCTGCAGGCCCATTTGCGGCTCGCCCATCTCGCCTTCGATTTCCGCCCGCGGCACCAGTGCCGCCACGGAGTCGATCACCAGCACGTCGATAGCCCCGCTGCGCACCAGGGTCTCGGCAATCTCCAGCGCTTGCTCGCCGTAGTCCGGCTGCGAGATGAGCAGGTCCTCCGTCTTGACCCCCAGCTTGCGCGCATAGCTGACGTCCAAGGCGTGCTCCGCGTCGATGAACGCGCACACGCCCCCTTCTTTCTGTGCCTCGGCGATCACTTGCAGGGCGAGCGTGGTTTTGCCGGACGACTCCGGCCCGTAGATCTCCACCACGCGGCCCCGCGGCAAGCCGCCCACGCCGAGGGCGATGTCCAGCCCCAGCGAGCCCGTGGAGATCACCGGGATGTCGCGCACCAGGGCCTCCTCCCCGAGCTTCATGATGGCGCCCTTGCCAAACTGCTTCTCGATCTGGCTGACAGCCAGGTCCAGAGCGCGTTCGCGGTTAGCGTCCACAGCCATACCCGCTCCCTCCTCTGCGATCGAACACGTAAGCGTTGCCGGCCATCGACGGCGCCTCCGTGCATTGTCTACGATGCCACTTCGCTCGCTCGGAACTCTCTCTCGCTGTATGTCTGGCTCGCTCGCCGTTGCGTCACCCGATCTCCGCTGCCGCTTGCTTCGGGGCTCCGCGCAGGCTGCTCAGAGACTAGTTGTGCGCAGAGCGATTGTCCAGAGCGGCGTGTACCGAGCACCATCCGGCCGAAGGTCGCTGCGGTAGAGGGTCACGCAGTCCACGCGGGTGGTCCCGAAGGTCTCGCCGCGGTGTGCTTGCACCAACTTCTCGACGCGATCCCAGCCGGCATTGCTCCGCACGCGGCCCAGCGTGATGTGCCCCTGAAAGGGCCGCTCCCCGCGCGCAAAGCCCAGCGCGGCCGCGATCTCGTCGATGCGCCCGGCGAGGCCCGGCAACTGGGGCGACGCAAAGGCGATCCAGAGGACCCGGGGCCGGCTCATCGAGGGAAAGGCGCCGAGATCGCACGCGGTCGCTTCGAAAGGGGCGAAGTCCCGCAGCGCAACTGTCAAGTCGGTGCGGAGGCGTTCGAGCTCCTCCGGCGTGGCCGAACCGAGAAACTTCAGAGTGCAGTGCAGCCCCTCGTCGCGAACCCACCGGACATCCGCGCCGGTGGAGGCAAATTCGCGCTTCAGTTGCAGGAGGCGGGCGTGTGTCTCGGGGGACGGCTGGACAGCAAGAAAGCATCGAACGCGGTCCTGGCCTTTCGGCACACCGGGCATGCCCCTTTATATCAATGGCGGGACGGCTCGGGAAACAACCGCTCCCGTGCGCTGGGTGTGCGATTCCCGGCGGCGGGCCGCGGCAGCGAAAAGAGAGCCCTTGGGGATCCGGGGGCCGCTTTGCCTCAGGGTTCTTGTCACTTCCGTTTGTACAAGGTGCCGGAATCGGGTATGCGCTAGTCTTTCGTGGGTTTGCCGAAGTACATCGTCGGTGTCGTGGGCGCCGCGACGGCCGGGGCGGAGACCGCGGGCACCCTTGCGGAACACGGGATTACGGTCGTGGTGTTCGAGCAAAATGCGCGGCCGTACGGCAAAATCGAAGCTGGCCTCCCACGCTGGCACGTCAGGCTGCGGCAAAGGGAATACGCGCTCATCAACCAGAAGCTGGACCTTCCCGGCGTGCTCTTCGTGCCGCTCACGAAGATCGGGCGGGATATCGATTTCGAGGAGCTCACGCACTGGGGCTTCACCGCAATCGTTCTCGCCCACGGCGCGTGGCGCGATCGCCCCCTGCCTGTGCCCGGTGCCGACGAGTACGTCGGGCGCGGCCTCGTGTACCAGAACTCGTTCGTCTACTGGTTCAACCACTACCTCGAACGCGACTATGCGGGCCCGCACTACTCGGTCGAAGACGGAGCCGTGGTTGTCGGCGGGGGATTGGCCTCGATCGACGTGATGAAGATTTTGCAACTCGAGGTGGTGCGGCGAGAACTCGAGCGCCGGGGGATCCACGAGGACGCGCTGGAGATGGAGCATGCAGGGATCCCGGCGACGCTCAGCCGCCATGGGCTGTCCTGGCAGGATCTCGGCTTGCGCGGGGCGGCGCTGTACTATCGCCGGCGGATCGAGGACATGCCGATAACGGACATGCCCGAGGACGCGGACCCGCGGCGCCGCGAGCAGGTCGGGCAGGTGCGCCGGCGCATCGTGAAAAAAGCGATGGAGAAGTACTGCTTCCCGGTCCAGGCCGAGCGAAACCCCGTGGGGCTGATCGTCGAGGGCGGGCGGCTCGCGGGCCTGCACTTCCAGCGGACGCGGGTGGAGAACGGCGAGCTGCGTTCGGTGCCGGGGGCGTTCGAAGAAGTGCGCGCGCCGCTGGTGGTGAGTTCGATCGGCAGCATCCCGGAACCGCTGCGCGGCATCCCGCAGCGAGGGGAATTTTACGATTATGAAGAGCCCGAGGTCGGCAAACTGCGGGGCTACCGGAATGTCTTCAGCACGGGGAACGTGCTGACGGGGAAAGGGAACATCGCTGCCTCGCGGCGTCACAGTTCTCGCGTGTCGGAGTACTTGATCGAGCAGTTTCTCGGCCTCCGGCGGAGCGGGCATGCGGGCGAGGAGGCGATCATCGATTCGATCGACACTGAAGCGCGAGAACGGGCGGACCGCATGGCGAAATGGGTGGAGCACCAGCCGGGGTTGGCCCCGTCCGTCGCGGAGTCGATTTTCCGGCGGGTCGGGGAACGCCAGCGCCAGGTTGGCTACCACGGCTCGTATCGCGAGTGGATCCGCCGCGTGACGCCGCCGGACCTCGCGTGAGCGCGATGTGGAGAGACAGGTACTCAGGGGCTGCGCGCTGGAAGAAGCTGCGGCCTCAGCGCCGGTACGCGCACGCCGCTCAGCTCGCTCGGGGTTGCCCCCGTGCCTGCCACCCGGAGGCGGTCGGATCGTGTCCGAGCGCCCAGCGCCGCACCCAGTCGAGGGCGAGCTGCGAGGCGAGCAGCTTGATCCACTCCCGATTGCCCCAGAGCTGGTAGCGGCGCGAGAAGCATCCCTCGGCAGTGTCCAGCGCCAGGCACAGCGTTCCGACCGGCTTATCCGGTGTGCCGCCTTCGGGCCCGGCGATTCCCGTGGTCGCAAGGCCGGCGTCGGCGCCCGTCAGTCGCCGGACGCCTGCTGCCATCTCGCGCGCCACTTCTTCGCTCACAGCGCCGAAGCGGGCCAGGGTGGCGGCCGAAACGCCGAGCGCGGTTTGCTTCACCGCGTTCGCGTACGCAACGACGACTCCGAGGAGATAGGCGGAGCTCCCCGGGACGTTGGTGATCCGATGTCCGATCAAGCCCCCGGTGCACGACTCGGCGATTGCAAGGGTCTTGTGGCGTTCGCGCAGCAGCTGCCCCACGACCTCTTCCATCGTGGTTTCCCCTTCGGCGTACACGTACGGGGCGATCCGCTGGCGGAGGCGCTCGGCCGCGCGAGCCAGGCGCTGCTCGACCTCACCCGGAGGGGCGGCCACCGTCACGCGCACTGAAATCTGCGGGAAGGCGGCGCGAAACGCCACCCGCCCTTCGGTCTCGGGCAGCGCCCCGGCCACCAACTCGTCGAGCGCGGATTCGCTCGCGCCGAATGTCTGGAACACCCGGCTCGCGTACACCTCGGTCTTCCCTCGTGCCTGCGCGAGCCAGGGCAACACCGAGTCCTCTACCATTCGCGTCATCTCCCGCGGCACGCCCGGAAGCGCGATCAGGTGACGCCATCCGGATCCCGTTTCGATCGAAAGGCGGAAGCCGGGCGCTGTGCCGAGAGGATTGGGGAGCACCTCGGCGCCTTCGGGAAACCACGCCTGCTTCAAGTTGTTTTCGGGCATTGGCCGGTTCATCGCCGCGAAAATCTGCCGGATGCGCGTCGCAACCTCTTCGTTCCACACGAGCCGGCGGTTCGCGAGGCGCGCCACGGCCTCGGTGGTCCGGTCGTCAGCCGTCGGGCCGAGCCCTCCCGTAGAGATCACGAGGTCGGCCAACCGCATCCCCTCGCCCCAAGCCCAAGCAATGCGGTCGGGCTCGTCGCCTACGGCGATGATGGTCGCGACCTCGATGCCCGCAGCCGTGAGGCGGTCCGCGAGGAAGTTGGCGTTGGTATCGACCGTGCGACCCGTGGTCAGCTCGTCCCCCGTGCTCAAGATGGCTGCGCGCTCGATGCTCATCGAGGGCCCTCCGCTGCCCGTGTAGCACACGCGTGCTTGCCTGACGAGGCGCGAAAGCCCGAGCGCCGCTCTTGCCCCGATTCGCAGCTGGAAGCGCCGGCCTGCTGGAATCGCGCAAAGGGGGCGGGCGCCGGCTTGGGCCGGGGAAGGCAAGCGCGCCGCGGCGGAGGTTCTCCGGCTCCACCCGTCCGGGCTCCCCGCATGCCAACGCGCGGCAGGGGCGGGGGTCCTAGCACTCCACGGCGATGTGCACGCACCGCATGCCTCCGCGGGGCAGAGGGGGAAAAAGGTGCCGGTTCAGGAAAACAGCCGGAGCACGATCCGGGTGAGCACGTTGGCGTATGCGCCCGAAACCACGTCGTCGAGCACGACACCGAGGCCGCCGGGAAAGCGCGCATCGACGTAGCCCGCAGGGAAGGGCTTGAGCACGTCGAGGAGCCGGAAAACGGCAAAGGCCACCCATGCGGTCTTGGCACTGGGCGTGAGAAAAAGAGTGGCCGCCAGGTAGCCGGCGATCTCGTCGATTACGATCTTGTGGCTGTCGTGCTCCTGCAAGTACTCTTCAGCTTTCCCTGCGATCCAGCATGCCCCGGCCACCACGCCGACAAACGCCGTCGCCGCCTGCACCGGCGAGAGACGGCCAAAGAACCAAAAAAGCGGAATTCCCACTAGCGACCCGAAAGTGCCGGAGGCGATGGGCACGTAGCCGACGTACGCTGCAGATGCGAGAAAGAGGATCGCGCGCCGCAACTGGCCTCCGGAATACCGGCGCATCCTACGGGGGCGGCCGCCGGCGAGTCAACGGCGGCTCGAGAGCGCTCCTGCCGCACGGGGAGGCGTTGACAGGCCGAACTCGGTCGCGCTCTGATGGGGCCGGCGACATCGGAGGTGCATTATGCGCGCGTGGCAAGTCGGCCGAAGCCGCATCGAGCTGGTTCAGGGCGATATCACGAAGCAGGACACGGAGGCGATCGTGAATGCGGCGAACTCCTCGTTGCTGGGCGGCGGGGGGGTCGATGGCGCGATTCACCGCGCCGGTGGCCCGGCAATTCTGGAGGAGTGCCGCAAACTAGGCGGTTGCGCCACCGGGGACGCGAAGATCACGACGGGCGGGCGACTGAAGGCGAAGCACGTAATCCACGCCGTGGGTCCGGTGTACCGCGACGGCAAGCACGGCGAGCCGGAGCTGCTCGCGAGCGCGTACCGGCGCAGCCTGGAGGTGGCGGACGAAAACGGGGTGCGCAGCGTGGCTTTTCCCTCGATCAGCACCGGAGCGTACCGGTTCCCCGTGGATCGTGCCGCTCGCATTGCTCTGCGGACCGTCGCCGAAACCCTCAAAGCGCATCCGCGGATCGAGCTGGTTAGGTTCGTTTTGTTCACTGCGGCAGATCTGGCGACCTACGAAGAGGCTCTCGCCGAGGTGGCTGGCGGGAGGCGCTAGCGCCGAGCCCGCGCGCGGGGTGCGCTTGCGCGGGTGGGAGCAGGCTGCGGAAAGGGGATCGGCCGGGGCGCGTGACGGGCGCGCGCGGAGTCGCGAGCACTGGCAGCCTTCCGGAACGGAGATGGGGTCTTGAACGAAGTTGCTTTCGACGATCTCGGCCCGGAGCGGGTCTTTTATTTCTACGACTCGAAAACTCGCACCCGCGCGGCGCTCGTGATCGACACGACGAGGTTCGGGTTGAGTGCCGGTGGGGTGCGCATGGCACCAGACCTCACGCTGCGGGAGATCGCGCGGCTGGCGCGTGCGATGTCGTACAAGTTCGCCTTGCTGGAGCTGCCGTGCGGCGGGGCGAAGGCGGGCATCTGGCTCGATCCGGACGCCCCCGAGCGCGGCCGCGCTATTGCGGCTTTTCTGGAGGCCATTCGGCCGCTCACAGAGGCGGGGGTGTATCTGCCGGGCGCAGATATGGGTACACGGGGGGCGGACTTTGCCGCACTGTACGCCGGCCGCGGCCGCCGTGATCTGGGCGGCGAGGTGATCGACGGGCTGCCCCTGGAGGACCACCTGACGGGGGCGGGCGTTGTGGCCGCCGCCAAGGCCGCGTGCGAATGGTGCCGGGTGCAGCTCGCAGGCATGCGCGTCGCGATCGAGGGCTTCGGCAAGGTGGGAACGGGGGCTGCGCGGTATTTCGCTCGGGAAGAGGCGTTAGTGGTCGCGGTTTCCACGGTGCGCGGGACGCTCTACGATCCCCGAGGGCTGGATGTGGAGCGGCTTATTGAGCTGCGCCGTGAGGCGGGGGATGGGGCCCTTGAGCTCTGGGCCGGGCGACTGCTCGGACTCGCTCCGGCGGACCTCTTCCTGCTGCCCGTCGATGTGCTCGTACCGGGAGCGCGCCCTGATGTCCTGCATCCCGGCAACGCGGCCTCGGTTCGGGCGCGGTTCATCGTGCCCGCAGCGAACATTCCGTACGCCCCCGGCACCGCGGTTCGGCTCGCTGCGCGCGGCGTCTTGGCGCTGCCCGACTTTGCGACCAACGCCGGTGGGGTGCTCGGGGGACTCGCAGTGATGCAGGGCTTGGCACCCGGGCAGGCGCTGGCCATGGTGCGCGAGCGCATCGCCGCAAACACGCTCCGGGTATTGGCCGCGGCGCGCGAGCGACAATGCACTCCCTGTGAGGCGGCGCTGGCGTTGGCACGGCGGTGGATCGGGCTGCCCGAGAACGACGCAGCAGGGGAGGTGTGATCGGTTTCGGCCGCTGCCGTGGGGGGCGCCTTGACTCCGCCCGGCCGTGCTGGTTG
>JBBIUR010000155.1:0-9302 GCA_037440145.1 Myxococcales bacterium
GACACGCTTCCGCGCCGGATTCTCGAAGAGCCACTGACTGCCGGGCCGAGCAAGGGGCACACAGTGCCGCTCGGGACGATGCTCGACGAGTACTACAAGCTGCGGGGGTGGGATGAACAGGGCCGGCCCACCCGGGAGAAGCTCGCCCAGTTGGGCCTGCTGTGAGAGCGGCGCCGATGGTCTTCTCCCCGCTGTCGCCGCTGCGGTGCAGCGCCCCGCGAGCCGCTCGCGCCTTGCGGTTCGCACAGGAGGACCGATGAGCTGGCTTTCAGAACCCGGTGCGGTGGGCCGTTTTCTCGTAACCGCTTTTTTCGCGATTGTCTTTCTCCAATCGGGTCTCGACAAACTCCTCGATCGCGAGGGCAACCTCGCTTACTTTGCCGAGCATTTCCGCAGCAGCCCGTTCCCGGCCGGATCGGTGCCGTACCTCTTGAGCGCTTTGACTGCGATCGAACTCGCGGCGGGAGTGCTCTGTGCCCTGGGAGTTGCGAGCGGCGCGTTTGCGCGGCGGGGTGCAAACGCGGCATCGTGGGGCGTGGCGGCTGCGGGAGCTGCGCTGCTTTGCCTGATTCTTGGGCAGCGGGTCGCCAAGGATTACGCAGGGGCCGCAGTAGTCGCGGCGTATTTTGCGGTCGCTCTCATTGGACTCGCACTGTTCTGACAGATTCGGCGGAGCGCAGCGGCCGCGGGTGGAGGGCAAGCTACCCTTTCGATGTCCTGGGTGTCCTTCCGAGCGAAGGAGACGACGAGCCGAGACTCAGAGGCGAGCTGAGCCTGCGGCTAGTAACCGCGTGCGCGGCGCGTCCTGCCCCGGTGCCGTTCAGACTTCCCACGTATCCCCGCGGGCGAACAGCTCTTCGAGGCGGCCTTCGCCCAACTGCGCCACGGCTTTGCGGAACTGTTCGTGGGCGATTTCCTCGTACGTCGGTCGCTGCACGGCGCGGAAAACGCCGATGGGCGTAGGGAACTCCGGGGGCTGCATGCTGCTCAGCAGGAATGCGAGCACGGGGTCGCGCTCGTCGTGAACGACGAGATCCGCCTCTGTAATGCCGTTAGCCCCGAGCTGCACGACCTCGAGCGAGTGGCCGCGAAGCCGTATGCCCTTGTCGCGGTTCTTGCCAAAGACCAGCGGCTTTCCGTGTTCGAGCACGAGCGTGTGGTCGGCCTTCGTGTCTTTGTCGGTTAGATCGCTGTACGCCCCGTTATTGAAGATGTTGCAGTTCTGGAGGATCTCGATAAATGCCGTGCCGGGGTGCTCGTGCGCTCTGCGGATTAAGTCCTGCAGGTGCTTTGCCTCCACGTCGATGCTGCGCGCGACGAACGTGCCCGCCGAACCCAGTGCGACGGAGATCGGATTGAACGGATAGTCGATCGATCCGAAGGGGCTGGACTTCGTGATCTTGCCGAACTCCGACGTCGGGGAGTACTGTCCCTTGGTGAGCCCGTAAATGCGGTTGTTGAACAACAGGATGTTCAGGTCGAGATTGCGCCGCAGGGCGTGAATCAGGTGATTCCCGCCAATGCTCAGTGCATCGCCGTCGCCCGTGACCACCCAGACCGAAAGATCCGGCCGGGTGATTTTCAGCCCGGTGGCAATCGCGGGTGCCCTGCCGTGGATCGTGTGGAACCCGTACGTGTTCATGTAGTAAGGGAAGCGGCTGGAGCACCCGATGCCGGAGAAAAACACGAACCGCTCGCGCGGAATGCCCAGCTCCGGCATGACTTTCTGGACTTGCGCGAGAATCGCATAATCCCCGCAGCCAGGACACCATCGCACTTCCTGATCGCTGACGAAGTCCTTCCGGGTGAGCTTCGTGGGCGAAGCCGATGCCGTTGCCATTATCGAGGCTCCAGCATGCGGTCGATCCGCCTCGCAATCTCGGCCGCTTTGAAGGGCAGTCCCTGAACTTTGTTGAGCCCCACCGCGTCCACCAAATACTCGGCGCGGATCACGCGGAGGAGGTGCCCGAAGTTCATTTCCGGAACGAGAATCTTTCGGAACCGCCGCACGACATCACCCAGATCCGGGGGGAGGGGGTTCAGGTAGCGCAAGTGCACGTGCGCTACCGACTTTTTCTCGCGCTGCGCCCGCAGCACCGCCTCTCGGATCGAACCGAACGTGCTCCCCCAGCCGAGAACGAGAAGCTCTCCGGAATCGGGACCAAAGACCTCGGTCGGCGGAATCTCGCGCGCGATGCCCGCCACCTTCCTCGCTCGCACCCGCACCATCTGTTCGTGGTTCACCGGTGCGTAACTGACATGACCCGACAAATACTCCTTTTCCAAACCGCCGATGCGGTGCTCGAGACCGGGGGTTCCCGGGCGAACCCAAGGTCGCGAGAGCGTCTCGGGGTCACGCAGGTACGGGAAAAAGCCCTTTGGGTCCGACCAGAAGCGCACCGGGATCTCGGGGAGGTCCTCCGGCCGCGGGATGAGCCAGGGCTCCGCCCCATTCGCCAGGTACCCGTCGGACAAGAAAATCACCGGGGTCATGTACTTCACCGCGATCCGGACGGCTTCGTAGGCTGCGTAAAAGCAGTCCGCAGGCGTGCTGGCGGCGATGACGGGGACCGGCGACTCGCTGTTCCGCCCGTAAAGAGCCATCAGCAGGTCTCCCTGCTCCGGCTTGGTGGGCAAACCTGTGCTCGGGCCGCCGCGCTGGATGTCAGCGATCACTAGCGGTAGTTCCACAGCGACGGCCAGGTTGATCGTCTCCGCCTTGAGGCACATGCCCGGGCCGCTGGTCGTGGTCACGCCAATCGCACCGCCGAACGAAGCGCCCAGAGCAGCACCGACCCCCGCGATCTCGTCTTCCGCCTGAAACGTATAGACGCCAAAATTCTTGTACGACGCGAGCTCGTGCAGGATGTCGCTCGCCGGCGTAATTGGATAACTGCCGAGAAAAAGCGGCAATCCTGCGCGATGGGCTGCCGCCACAAAACCGAGGGCCGCGGCTGTGTTCCCCGTGATGTTGCGGTATTTCCCCGGCGCCAAGCGCGCCGGCTTCACCTCGTACGAAGTACGGAAGAGCTCGTTGGTTTCGCCGAAGTTGTAGCCCGCCCGCAGCGCCCGGATGTTTGCATCTCGAAGTTCGGGGTTGTTCTTGAACCTCTGTTCAATCCACCGAATCGTGGGATCGATCGGCCGGTGGAACAGCCAGGAGGTAAGGCCCAGGGCGAAAAAGTTGCGGCAACGACTCACCGTGCGAGCGGGAAGGTTCATTTCCTGCAGCGCGGCCGCCGTCAGTTTGCTGATGTCGACGGCGAACAGCTGGAACCGGTCGAGCGAGCCGTCGGTCAGAGGGTTGCTTTGGTATTCCGCCTTTCTCAGATTCTGGTCGGTGAACGTCGCCTCGTCGACGATGATCGTGGCGTTCGGTTTGAGATCGCCGATGTTGACTTTGAGCGCGGCCGGATTCATGGCGACCAGGACGTCGGCTTCGTCGCCCGGGTTGAAGATTTCATGACTGGCGAAATGTAGCTGAAAACCGCTCACCCCGGCCAGGGTGCCCGCCGGCGCCCGAATTTCAGCGGGAAAATCCGGCAGCGTGCTCAGGTCGTTGCCGGCGACCGCACACTCTGTGCTGAACTGCATGCCTGTGACTTGCATCCCGTCGCCCGAATCGCCGGCGAAGCGGATGACCACGCTTTCTCGTTCTTCGACTGCCTTGCGTCGGACGGCGACCCCTGCGGAGTCAGCGGAAACTTCCATTCGCGACAAATGCCTCGTGTGTCGGGTGCGGCCCGCAAGCCGCAGCGTTGGTGATACAGCCCGTATACCGGCGCGCTGTGGCAAATTCAATATAACCTCGGCGCGCGAGCGAACGGGGGCGCCGGCGAGTTGCGCCCCGCGGCGTGCAAAGCGCAGCTCACCGCATGGCGGGAGGTGCTTCTAGCAGGGGGAAGGTCGCATCCGCGGTTCCCGCCGTGTCGCGGATGGTTCCGCCGCTCGGGTCGGTGCGGAAGAGGGTTTCGATTTTTCGCACGCGCAGCCGTGCCCAGCTGCGTTCCGGTAGCCCGAGGAGCGCGCCCACAAGGTGTGCCGGCTTGATTGTGCCCGCGACACCGAATGCGATCGCGGTCTCAATGCACCCGGGAGCAACCAACGCTAGCTCCCAGACGAACGGCCGCGCGTCAACTATCTTGTCGCCGCCGCGGGAATGCTTGCGCAAGGGAAACGCCGCACCTTTCCAGAACGCCGCAATTTGCGCCGCGGCCCCAGGGCCGATCCCTTCACCGCTGACGCGATAGCGAAATCCCCGAATCTCCGATTCAAGGCTGGGAGCGTTTAGCGGCAAGGGTCTCACTTCGCGCAGTTCCAGTCCCTCGGGCAGCTCCTTGCTCAGGCGCTCGCGCACCGCATCCGGATCCACAAGGGTGCTGAGATCCAAGTCTACGAACTCGCACTCGCTTTCGGTGCCCAGCGGTAAAGCTGGGCCAAAGGCGAGCCGAGGAAGGGGATGGTGGCCCGCGGAGAACGCCAGCGGGAGGCCCGCTCGCCGACAGGCGCGGTGGAACACCCCAGCGAGCTCTAGGTGTCCGAGGAAACGAGCACAGTCGAGCTTTGCGCAGCGCAGGCGCAGCCGCATTCGGCGCGGCGCTGCGGTGGGACATGCTGACGGCACCAGCCCCGACCATCGGGCATCTAGCCAAGCGTCAGCGGGACCTTCGGCGGCATCGCTCTCCGGCCGCGAGCCCGCGGACCTTGCCAGCGACCTGCTGTCGGTGCCGCTCGCAGCCATTGCCGCTGCGCTCTGCATAAAAAATCCGCCGCCGCGGGCGCGCCGCCACGCCAGTGTTTCCCAGCCCTCCGCCCCGGCTTGCCCCATGCTCTCCTCCGCCCACCGCGCGATTCGGCTGCCCCGATGTTCGCCCCCTTTGGCGCCGCTCGGATGGTACGTGACGTTGCGGATCTCGCGGAAATCACAAGCCCCGCAATAGGTGCAGCGTCCGACGCTGCAGTCGGGTGTCCACAGCCCCTCGAAGGCCCGTGCGAGCTCGCGCTGCAAAAATCCCTTGGAAACACCGCAATCGAGATGGTCCCAAGGAAGCACCTCGTCGAGTCTCCGGCGGCGCAAGTAGAAGGCCGGATCCACGTCGCATTCTCGGAGTGCGCGCTCCCAGAGGTCGAACCGCAGGGCCTCGGTCCATCCGTCGAAGCGGCAGCCCAGGCGGAACGCGCGCTCGACCAGTCGCCCCAACCGGCGGTCCCCGCGCGAGAAGATTCCTTCCAGGAAAGACTCGCGTGCGTCGTGCCAGCGGAGCCTCACGCGGCGATGGGCCAGGGCTCGCCGCAGCGCATCTTGCCGCGCGCGGATCTCTTCGATGGAGATTTGGGCAGCCCATTGGAACGGCGTGTGGGGTTTCGGCACGAACGTCGAGACGCTCGCGGTGACCTGCCAACTGGGCCCGCCCATGGCGGCTACGCGTTCCGAGAGTTCGGCGATGCCCACGACATCGGCCTCCGTCTCACCCGGAAGACCGATCATGAAGTAGAGCTTCAGACTGCGCCATCCGAGCTCGTAGATACGGCGGGCGGCTGCAAGGAGTTCCTCCTCGGTGTACTCCTTTTGAATGATGCGGCGCATGCGTTCCGTCCCCGCCTCGGGAGCCAGCGTGAACCCCGTTTTGCGCACCCTCCGAATCTGCTCCAACAGAGGCAGCGCGAGGGCCTCGACGCGTGTCGAGGGGAGGGAAATCGCTACTCTTTGGGGAGCGAACTGATCCATGAGTACGGTCAGCACCGGGTTGACGCAACTGTAGTCGCCGGTGCTGAGGCTGAGCAGCGACAGTTCGTCGGCACCCGTCAGGCGGATCGCCTCTTCGGCCGCGGCGACCACTTCTCGTGGGTCGCGCTCGCGGAGCGGGCGGTAAAAATAGCCCGCTTGGCAGAACCGGCAGCCTTTCACGCAGCCACGCATCACCTCGATGCTCGGCCGATCGTGCACGATTTGCACGTTCGGCACGACATAAGTTCGCCGCCGCGGCACGCGGTCGAGATCCGCGACCACGCGCTTGGTGACCCTCGCTTGCGGGCCGAGCGGCCGCACCGCAGCGAGCGTCCCGTCCGGCCGGTAGACGGGTTCGAACTGAGCCGGCACGTACACGCCCGGTATGGCCCCGAGGGCAGCGAGCAATTTCCTCCGCCCTTTCCCTCTCCAATGAAGGTAGCAGTCACAGATTTCGCCGATTGCCTCTTCTCCGTCGCCGAGCAATACCGCGTCGAGGAACTCAGCCAGCGGCTCGGGGTTGCTCGCGCACGGGCCGCCAGCGATCACGAGCGGATCGCCGTCGCGGCGGTCGGCCGCGTGCAGGGGTATCCCGCCCAAATCGAGCATCGCCAGGACGTTCGTATAGGTCAGCTCGTATTGCAGGCTGAACCCCACGATGTGGAATTCCCGGAGCGGGGTGAAGGTCTCTAGCGAAACCAAGGGCAGCCCCGCGCGCCGCATGGCGCTTTCCATGTCGAACCAAGGCGCATACACGCGCTCGGCGTAGACATCCGGCCGCGCGTTGAGGACGTCGTAAAGAATCTGCAGCCCCAGATGAGATTGGGCAACTTCGTAGACCTCGGGGAACGCCAATGCGAAGCGCAGGGATACCGTGTCCGGGTCCTTCCGCACTGCCCCCGGCTCGTTCCCGAGGTAACGTCCCGGCTTGGAAACCTCGTCCAATAGGGCGAGGTATCGCTCGCGCCGCGCCGCCACGCGAGGCGGATCATACGGGCGCGGCAGTGCGCGCGCAAGGCGACTCGAGAGGCTGCAAACTTGACTTCGGGTTGTGCGCCGGGTAGCGTCCGCGTGAAATTTCGCCGCTTGGCGGCGGAGTTGGCCCGATGTCGACAGCTTCCGCGGTGCTGAACACGAAGGTCCTGGTCCTGAACCGGTCGTACCTTCCGGTCCATATCACCTCGGTCCGGCGCGCTTTTTCTCTCTTGTACCAAGGCCTGGCCCATGCGGTGAACGAGCAGTACCAAACCTTCGATTTCGAGTCTTGGAGCGACCTGGCAGCGAGCGAGCACGATGACGCCGTCCGCACGGTGAGCCGGGTGATTCGCGTCCCTCGCGTGATCCTGCTGCTCGCGTACGATCGAATCCCGAAGCGCCACGTGCGGTTCAGCCGCTTTAACATCTACGCCCGCGACAAGAACGCCTGCCAGTACTGCGGGCGCGTTTTTCCGCGCTCGGAGCTGAATCTCGACCACGTCATTCCTCGCTCTCAGGGCGGAACGTCGCGGTGGGACAACGTGGTCTGCTCCTGCCATGCCTGTAACCGGAAGAAAGGGGGCCGCACTCCGGAGCAAGCGGGGATGCGGCTGCTTCGCAGGCCGCGACGGCCGGAGTGGACTCCGTTCATGGTCGAGACATTCAGTCCGAAGCGCTACCGGGAGTGGGTGCCCTTCCTCAGCATGGTCGACGTGTCCTATTGGAACACCGAACTGCTGGAGGAGTAGGCAGGCAGCCGGAGACGGGGACCGGCGGGGAGCAAAAGGCGGTGGTGCCCCCGCGCGGTTGTTGACACCCGAGAACGCGCTGTGAAATACTCCGCCGCGATGGGTGTGGCGGGGCTGCATGCGGATAAGTCAGCTTGAACTCGTCGGATTTAAGTCGTTCGTCGAGCGCACGAAGCTGACTTTTCCACCCGGGGTCGCGGCGATCGTCGGGCCGAACGGCTGCGGGAAGTCGAACCTTGTCGACGCGGTGCGCTGGGTTTTGGGAGAGCAAAGCCCGAAGCACTTGCGCGGCAGCGGGATGGAAGATGTGATTTTTGCGGGCAACGAGCGCCGGCCGCCCCTGGGTATGGCGGAGGTGTCCCTCACGTTCGTGCGAGACGAGACCGACGACGGAGAAATAGCGCGTGAAGAAGCGGACCTTTCCTCTTTGCCGACAGCCCTCCGGGGTCTCCCCGAGCTCACGATCACGCGACGCTATTACCGCTCTGGCGAGTCCGAGTACTTCGTCAATCGCACCCCGTGCCGGCTGAAGGACATAACCGAACTCTTTCTCGGCACCGGCCTCGGGGCGCGCGCCTATGCGATCGTGGAGCAAGGGCGTGTCGAGCAGCTCATTCAGGCAAAGCCCGAGGAACGGCGGCTCGTGATCGAGGAGGCAGCGGGCACGACTCTTTACAGGAGCCGCAGGCTGGCGGCCGAGCGCAAGATGGAACGCACGCGGGAAAACCTGCAGCGGGTGAGCGACGTTTTGCGCGAGGTCGAGCGGCAAACCCAGTATTGGAATCGCCAGGCGAAGAAGGCTGCGGAGTATCGGGCGCTCCGGGCGCAGATGCGCGTGGTCGAGATCGCCCTGGCTAGGCACCAGTGGCTCGCGCTCACAGCGCAGATCCGACAAGGGGAGTCCGCAGTAGGCCGGCTGCGGGCGGAAGAGCGCGCGCTGGGCGAGCAGGTCGATGCATGCGAGGCCTGGCGTGCTGCGATCGCGTCGCGCATGGCAGAGGTGAGTGAAGAGCTGAGCCGGTTGCGCGAGGGGCAGGCGCGGGCGGGGGTCGAAATCGAGGCCAAGCGGCAGCGCTTGGTGTGGTTGGAAGAGCAGGCGTGCGAGCGGGGGCGGCGGGCCGAGGCGGCGGCCGCACGGCGATCGGCACTGGGGGAGCGCTTGCAGCTCCTTCAAGAGGAAGCGGAGGCCGCGGCGCGCGAGCAGAGGGCGTGCGCCGAGGGGTTGGCCGCCGAGCAACAGTGCCTGCGGGAGCGGGAGCGAGCGGTCGCGGAGCGGCGGTCGGTTTTCGCCGCGGCACGGGAGCGGGCTGAGACTGTGAAGGAGCAACTCGTCGACGTGCTGGCACGGTTGGCCGAGACGAGAAACCGCGTCTCTGCCATTGAGCAGCGGCTCCGCCAGGGTACACAGCAGGCCCAGCGTCTGGCTTCGGAGCGCACTCAGCTGGCCGAGCGGCGCCTGGCCGTGCAGGAGCAACTGGCGCGGCAGCGGCAGGAGCTCGAAGCGGCGGAGCAGGGGCTCCGCGAGGTGGAGGGCGATCGCGAGCGACGCGCCGCGGAACTGCAGCGCCTGACCGATGCGCGCCGCGCGGCGGAGCAGCGGCTGGGAGACGTCGAGCACCGCCTTCTCTTCCTGCGCTCGCGTGCCGCTTCGGTGCGGGAAATCCAGCGCAATTACGAAGGCTACCAGCCGGGTGTGCGTGCCATTCTACTGGAGCGAAGGCCCGGGGAAGGCGTGCTCGGCGTCGTGGCTGATGTCATTCGCGCACCCCAGGAATACGAGCGCGCGGTGGCGGCCGCGCTGGGCGAGCGGCTACAGTACGTGATTGTGCGCGGGGAGGAAGATGGTGTCG
>JBBIUR010000156.1:0-942 GCA_037440145.1 Myxococcales bacterium
TCGCCGTCGTGACCGAAGGGGACTTCCCGCAGCAGGAAGTACCGGAACGCGTCCATCCCAAAGCGCTGTTTGACCTCGAGCGGCCGGATCACGTTGCCGAGGCTTTTCGACATCTTGCTTTCTCCTCGGTTCCAGTAGCCGTGCACGTGGAGCTGCCGGTAGAGCGGCAGGTCGGCCGCGAGGAGCATCGTCGGCCAGAAGATCCCGTGGGGCTTCACGATGTCCTTGCCGATGATGTGGTGGGCTTGGGGCCAAAGGCGCCGGAACTTCTCCTCGCCTTGCTGCATGAGGCCGCTCACGTAGCTCAACAGCGCGTCGAACCAGACGTACGTGACAAAGTTGCTGTCGAATGGCAGCTCGATGCCCCAGGGCAGTCGCGCCTTCGGCCGCGAGATGCAGAGGTCGCCGAGCGCTTCGCTGCGGAGCAGTGCCAGCACCTCGTTGCGGTAGCCCTCAGGGACGATCGCGTCCGGGTGCGCTTCCAAGTAGCGCAGCCACGGTTCCTGGTATCGCGACATGCGGAAGAAGTAATTCGCCTCCGAGATTTTCTCCGGCTCGCGGCCGTGGTCGGGACAGCGGCCGGATACGAGCTCTTTTTCCGTGAGAAATCGCTCGCACCCGGTGCAATAGAGCCCGGTATACGGCGCGAAGTAAATGTCCCCTTTTTTGTGAACGCGGGTGAGAATGTCACGTACCACCCGCACGTGGTTCGGGTCGGTCGTGCGCACGAAGTGGTCGTACTGAATGCCACAGGCGTCCCAGGTCTCTCGGAAGACTGCCGATACGCGGTCGGCGAACTCCTGAGGCGAAACGCTGGCCTCCGCCGCGGCGCGGGCGACTTTGTCCCCGTGTTCGTCGGTGCCCGTCAAAAAGAACGTCTCCTCGCGCAAGCGCCAGTGACGCGCCAGCGTGTCGCAGACCACCATCTCGTAGAGATGGCCG
>JBBIUR010000156.1:952-9224 GCA_037440145.1 Myxococcales bacterium
CAGCGTGTCGACCGCGACGGTCGTGTAGGTGTGGCCGATGTGGGGCTCGGCGTTGACGTAGGGGAGCGCGGTCGTCACGTACATGGTCGAATCCCAATGGCCCGCGTGCAGGTCAGGTGCGCTTCGGCCCCACGAGTTCCGCGGCGGAGACTTCCACCTCCACTCCGTCCTCCAACCGCAGCGTGACCGTCTGCCGCAGGAGGTTCTGGCGCACCACCGTGCCCTCGCCCTTGGCAGAGGCGACCTTTTTTCCGAGGTTCGGCAATCCGCGGCCGAGTTCGACGTAGGTCTCGTATTCGTACCGAAGGCAGCATTTCAGCCGGCCGCACATGCCCGCGAGCTTCGCCGGGTTGAGTGCCAGCCCTTGCTCTTTGGCCATCTTGAGCGAGATCGGCTCGAACTCAGCGAGCCAGGTCGCGCAGCACAACTCTCGGCCGCACGGCCCAACGCCTCCCAAAAACTTGGCTTCGTCCCGCGCCCCGATTTGCCTCATTTCCACGCGTGCGTGCAAGGCGCCAGCGAGATCGCGCACGAGATCGCGAAAGTCCACACGGCCCTCGGCGACGAAATAAAAAACGACTCTCCCGCCGTCGAGGGCGTACTCCGCCCGCACCAGCTTCATGGGCAGATTGCGCTCGCGGACTTTCTTCCAGCACAGTCGGAGGGCCTCGCAGGCGCGCTCTTCGTTCGCTTCCTCTCGAGCGAGGTCTCGAGCATCTGCCTTCTTGAGGATGCGCTGATAACGGCTGGGCTCCCCGTCTCGCGGCACTGTCCAGGGGCCGCGCACCACGGTGCCCAGCGCCGTTCCCCGCTCTGTGGATACGACCACGGCGTCACCGAGTTGCAACGGCAAGCCCCCGGAATCGAAGTCGTAGATTTTCCCCGCCGGCTGCAAGCGAATGCCGACCAACGTGAGCTCGCGCTCCTGGTGCAGTACCTCCTCCATGGTTCAACGCCGCGCGAGTTCCAGAAAGAGCGATTCGAGACAGAGCTGGCGGTTGACGTTCCTCCGCGCCAGCAGGAAAGCGGTTCGGATCACCCTGGCCCCGTCATCGGCCGCCCGCGCCGCGGCTTCGGCGTCGCCGCAGCGAGCGTGCGCGAGAGCCTCTTGCCGCAAGGCGTGGAGCAACACTTCCATGGCGAGCGAAGCGGTCTCCTCGGAGCGAGCCAAACGGGAAGCGAGCGGCACGAACGCACCATACCGGGCGCCCCGGAGGTCCGCAAGGCAAGCCCGAAGCGCCGCGCGTTCATCTGCCGAAAGGTGGGCTTGGAGCTCGATGGCTTTGCCCGGACTCCCCTGTGCCAGCGGCGCCAAATCTCGGGCCTCCTCTGCGGAGATTCCGAGGCGCTCGGTGAGCACGACCCGCAGCGACTCCTCGGGGAGGGGGCCGAAGAGAATCCGGTGGCATCGGGAGCGCACAGTCGGCAGCAAGGCGCCACAGTTGTGGGACACCAGGATCACGTACGAGCCCGGAGGGGGTTCTTCCAGCGACTTCAGCAACGCGTTCTGGGCCGCAGTGTTCAGCAGGTAGGCGTCGTCGACGATCGCGATCTTGTGCGGGCTTCGAATTGGGCGGAGCTGCAGAAACTGCTGCAGCTCGCGCACTGCCTCGATGGGGATTTCGCGTTTCCCTTTCGGAACCCCGACTCCCATCACGTCCGGATGAGAGCCCGCAGCGAGCTGCCGGCACCCCGAGCAGGTTCCGCAGCCAGCGACACAACCGGTTTGACAGACCGCCGTCGCTGCAAGGGACTCCGCGACGAGGTGCTTGCCAACCCCGGGAGGGCCGGCGAACAGGAGTGCGTGAGGCAGGCGGTCCTCGCGGTACAGGCGGAAGAGGAGCTCGATCGGTCGCTCGTGCCCGACGATTGGTCTCGCGAGCATCCTACGATTTCGGATGGCGTTCCAGGAATGCGGTCACGGCTTCGACCACCAAGCCCGTGACGTTCTCCACCGGCGGCGCCGAGCGCACGACGATCCAATTGGGCTGCGTGCGCGCCAGCCGGTGGAAACCGTCGCGCACGCGCTGGTGAAAGCCGAGGTTCTCGCGCCGCAATCGATCGTTTCCCGATGCCCGTCGCAACCCTTCGTCCACGGGGCAGTCCAGCAGAATGGTCAGCGCCGGTGCGATCTCGCTTCGCACTGCGGCATCGAACTGGACCACGAGGTCGACGTCCAGGCCGCGGCCGTATCCCTGATAGGCGATCGTGGAACCCGAGAAGCGATCGCAGAGCACCACTTCGCCCCGCTGGAGAGCGGGGCGAATGACCTCTTCGATGTGCTGTGCGCGATCCGCGAGGTAGAGAAGCATCTCTGCCATCGGGCTCACGGGCGCCCCATCGGGTTCCATGACCAGCGAGCGGATGCTTGCTCCGAGCGCGGTGGCACCGGGCTCGAAAGTGGTTCGGACCGGATAGCCGCGACTTCGGAGGACGCGGGCGACCGCTTCGATCTGCGTGGACTTGCCGGCTCCTTCCACGCCTTCGAACGCGATCAGGAGGCCGCGGGTATCAGGCACCGGCATCCGCCTTCCCGAGGACGAGGTCGAGCCCGTATAGCAACTGGCGCGTCGAGAACGGTTTCGTAATGTAATAGTCAGCACCCGTGCGGTAGCCGCTCAGCAGGTCCTCGTCCTGCGCCTTGGCTGTGACCAGGATGACGGGGATCCGGGCCGTCCGCGGCGCCTCCTTCAGGCGCTGCAGCACCTCCAGGCCGCTCATCTCCGGCATCATGATGTCCAGGAGGATTGCATCCGGTTGCGGCTGGTCGGCCGCCATCGCCAGCGCTGCTGCTCCCGAATCGGCCACTGCGACTGCGTAGCCGTGAGCCTCCAGCGTGTTGCGCAGGATCGCCGCTGCGTCCGCGTTGTCGTCGACGACCAAGATCTTTCGGTTCATGTGCAGCCGCGGTCGAGCGAGGAGCTCACGGGGTCAGGTACTTGCGGACCATCTGGCGGATTTCCAGTGGCCGCGCCGGCTTGGCTAGGTAATCGTCGCAACCGGCCGAGCGGGCTTGCTCCTCGTCACCCCGCATGGCAAACGCCGTGATCGCGATGATCGGCACCTTTGCCAGGGCTGGAGTCGCCTTGATCCGCCGCGTGGCTTCCCAACCGTCCATTCTCGGCAGCGCGAGGTCCATCAAGATGAGGTCGGGCTGCCAGCTCTGCGCTTTGGCAACCGCCTCGCTGCCGTCTCGTGCTTCGGCGACTTCATACCCGTCCATCGACAACAGGCGAGTCAGAATGTTCCTGTTGTCGTCATCATCCTCGACGACGAGCACCCGCTTGCCCATGACGCCCTCTCTATAGCGCTCCTTGCCGAGCAATCAAAGCGCCAGCGGGAGGCTTGGGCGAGGCCTTTCGCGCGCGCCGTGGCACCTCGGGCGCGCGCCCGCAACTTCGCCGCTCACAGGATTTCGCGCCACCCGCGCGGCTCCAGCGCATGCGGCAGGATCTCCGGGAATGCCTCCGACGCCCGCCCCATGCATTCCGGGCAAGCCAGAACCGCAGCAGTCCCGAACAGGTCCAGCACTCCGCCTGCAACCCAAAGGGCGCCGTGCACGGAGACCCTCGCACCACTGTCCAGTGCCACTCCTCGTTCCGCGACCACCAGCCCCTCGTAGCGGAGTTCCCCGGTGATTTCCAACTGGCCTCGGACGAGTAGGATCCCTGCTCCGCTCCACGACCCCCGGAGAACGGCGTTCCCTTCGACCACCGCGAGCTCGGGTCTGCCCGGCGCCCCGAACTCGCCCGAGTCGGGCAGCAACGACCCTTCGTAGGAAGTCGCTTGGCCGTTACCGGCCGCTCGCGCTGCCAGGGCAGCTAAGTCGATTCGGGTGGCCTGGCCCACACTCGGGGACTCGCCGCGCCCGGCGATGTGGTCGCGATGGGGAGCGAGAGCGCTCCGCGCCTCCTCTGCGCTGCGAGCATCGGGGAAGGCGAAGGCAAAATCCGGTGGGCCGGTCCCTGTCGGTAGACCAGGCGGATCCACTGGCCGGTACGGTGAGCCGTCGACGAGAACGGGATCAGTACCCAGTCGGGGCGCGACACCCGGGGCGGCATACGCGGCGGCCGGTGAGTACGGCACGGTGCTCCAGGCTAGGATGCGCTCGACGGTGGCCGCCGTGCCGCGGAACCCGCGCGCTGTGGCCCGCAGGCGCCACAGCGCAGGCTTCAGCGGTGCGAGAGACAATTCGCACGAGAGCGTTTGACAAAGGGCGTCTGGCACAGCGCCAAATGGAAATGCACCGTCGTCAGCGGTCCCGCTCGAACCGTCTGGCCCCGCGGCGAGCGTGCTCGTGTCCCAGAGCGCAGGAACCGCGGCCGCTGCCCACTCGAGCGCTGCCTCCGCCGCGACCCTGGCCTCCGCGCGAGCGCGGAGATTCTGGGCGATGACCAACGCGCTGCGCGCCTCGAGCACGGCGAGCCCGCCCAGTGGCAGCAACAGCGCCAGGGCGAGCAGTACGGCGAGCAAGGCAAATCCGGGCGCATCGGCGAGGGGTGCGGGAAAGCGAGACGACGAGCCCGCTCGCCCTGCGCGCTGCCGCGCTGGGTCGGGGCACTCGCAGGGTGGATCAGGGCAGTCCTGCATTGCGCAGAGTTACGCTTGTCGCCGCGGCGGCTTTGATCGGTGCTCGCAGCGCCGGGTCGGGATTTGGCTCTTCGACTTCGATCCGCACGTCGATCCGGCGCACTGCGGATCGCTGCTGGGCGTCGAGGCCATCGGGCCCTGGAAAAAGCTGCTGGCCCCGCGCGTCGAAATAGGCGAACCGGAGACCAGTGGGCGGAACGTGGTCGATTACGGGCTGCGGCGAACCGCTTCCCGACGCCCGCGTCAGGGTGCCGCGCGCGGCGTCGGATCCGTAGGAAACATTTTCGTTGGCGTCGTCCGTATCTCCGTCGCCGTCGAAGTCGGCGGCGAAGCGAAGCCGAGAATCCTCGGCGCTTGCGATGGCCCCGATGAGGTTCCCGCTTGCTGAATACCCCGCCTGCCGCAGCTCGCCCACCAGGAGGGACAGCGCGAGGTATGCGCTTTCCGCGGCATCGGCTCTCGCTTGCAGCGCAGCGGCGCTGCGGAAGCAAGAGCGGGCAAAGGAGTGCGCGAGGGTGCTGAAAACGGCAAGCAGGGCGGCGGCAACGAGGACTTCTAGAGTCGAGGCCCCCGCGGGCTGAGCTGCTGCCCGCCTTTTTGCGGTTGCGCTCATCGCCGTACCAGGGTCGCGAGTCGCAGCTGTCCAGGTGCGGGGAAATCCCATTCCACAGTTACTTCGATACGCGCCAGGCGGAGGTCGCCGTCCGCCGGGCCGATCGCCCAGGAGCGGCGGAAACCATCGGGCGCGTCGACGCCTCCTGTCTGCGTCAGCCGCGCGCGCTCGAGCGCTTGCTCTGCAAGGCTCACGGCCTGCATCCAGTGGCTGCCGACCCGCTCTGCGCGGTGGGCGAGCAAAAGCGCCTCCGTCAGCGCCCCCGCCGCGATTCCCAGTAGGGCGATGGCTACGAGCACCTCGAGCAGCGCATAGCCCCGGTAGCTCATCGCTCGACTCGAATGCGGCCGACGATGTCCACCACCACGCGCACGGTTTTCCCGTCATCCGACTGCAGGGCGATGGTTCCGAAGGTGGAGGCGGTGCCGCGGGGCGTGAAGGTAATCGCGCCGTTCAGGGCGTTGCAGTCGGCGACTCGGATACCGCTGGGCAGGGGAACCACGGCAGTGTCCGCATACGATGCCCCGGCCTTCTCTTGCTTTCGGTACGAGGCGTCTCCAGGGCGAAAGGCTACGCGCCCGCTGGTGGTAGTTTCCAAGGCCCGCATCCGAACGAGGCGCAGGTCGCCGACAACTTGATACGCGGCGCTGAGGAGCTGAAAGTCCGACAGCCACGCACGCGCATTCCAGGCGATGACCGTCCCCACCGCCATGGCGATGCCGACCGCGATCGCCACATCCAGTAGCGTCGTGCCGCGCTCTTCCATGTGCGCTCCGTATGCGCCTCCATACACCGATCGGGGGAATCCCGCAAGGTCCGCCTCCGTGCATGCTGCGCAGGCCCAGGCTCTACACTGCCGAGACCGCAGTCAGGTACCAGCGCACGAGCGGATCGCCGAAGAACATCGTGGCAATGGCGCCTGCAGACAAAAAGGGCCCAAAGGGAATCGGGTAGCGGCGCCCTTTTCGCAGGCCCACCGCAATGGCAAGTCCTACGACCGATCCGGTCACCGAAGCGACCAGCAGGCAGAGCGGGATTCCCCGCCAGCCCAGAAAGGCACCGATCATGGCCAGGAGCTTCACGTCGCCCAGACCCATTCCCTCGACTCCGGTCCATCGCTGGTATGCGAGCGCGACCCCGTACAGAATGCCACCCCCGAGGAGGACACCGATTGCCGCATCGAACGGCGCCGGTGTCCCGGGCACGAGAAAGGAGGCGGTGAGGCCGATACCGATCCCCGGAAGGCTGATCGCATCGGGGATGATCTGGTATTCGATGTCGATGAAGGTGACGACCACGAGCGCGGCGGCGAACGCGAAGTGGAGAGGGGCCACGGGCTGCATGCCGTAGCGCCAGAAGGTTGCGATCGCTAGCAGCCCAGTGCAGCTCTCGACCAAGGGATAGCGCAGAGAGATGCGCCCGCCACAGCTCCGGCAACGGCCCCGCAGCGCGAGGTAGCTGAGGATGGGGACATTGTCGCGAGGGCGAATTGGAGCTTGGCAGGACGGGCAGTGCGAGCCGGGCCTGAGGAGGGAGCCCCCTCGGGGCAGGCGGTAGATGCAGACGTTTAAGAAGCTGCCGACGGCGGCGCCCAGTGCGAAGGCCAGCGCGGCGTATGCGCTATTCATCCCGCCTCTCTTCCTGCAGCCGCGCCAACGACGGGGGCAGAGGCGTGTCGGGTGCGAGCGCAAGCCCCCGCTGCAATTCCGCCCGCGCTTCTGCGGGCTTTCCTTCCGCGGCGAGAATCTCTGCCGCCGCGAAGCGCGGGGCCGCGAACGCTGGATCGATCTCCGCTGCCTCGCGTAAGAGGACCAATGCCCGGCTCCTGTCCCCCTGGTTCCGGTACGCGTGCCCCAGGAGGTAGCGAGCCCGGGCGTTCCACGGATGCACCTGGACCACCCGCTCCCAGATCGCGACGTCGTTCTTCCAACTCGGAATGCGGCTGGAAGTCACGGCGGCCAGAGCTGTGACGAGCGAGGCAGCCACCGCCCACCGGCTAAACTGCTCGTGCC
Source organism: Myxococcales bacterium (assembly GCA_037440145.1). GTDB lineage: Bacteria > Desulfobacterota > Binatia > HRBIN30 > BPIQ01 > JBBIUR01. The sequence continues at coordinate 8,168 of JBBIUR010000156.1, forward strand.
GGGGGGCAGTGGCAGCGGGCGCGAGCGCGTCGGCAGCCCACCACACGGTCCCCACGAGGGCCAGGTACGCGTACCGGTCCGCACGCACCACAGCGATGGGGACGATATTCGCCACCGGGAGCATTGAGGCACTGAACCAGAAAAGGGCAAGGAAGGCGAGTGGAAACCGGTGCCGGAGACGCCAGAGCAGCCAGTGCCCTCCGAGGACGATCAGCAAGGCGAGGACATGCCAAGCGGAGTGCGCCATCGAAGGGGGATAGTAATACGCTGCACATAGACGCAAGGGCAGGAAGAACGCAGCGATGTACTCGGCCCACACGCGGCCCATCAAAAGCGCGGTCACCAGGATCGACCCTCCGTGCGGGGCTTTGATCACCTCGGCGCCAGCCTTCGATGCGAGGGCGATCGAAGCGACCGCGGAGGCGACGAGGAGGAACGGCAGCTTGTTCCAGACTCTGGGCTTTTCCCGTCGCTGCCACTCCAGTAACCACAGCAATACAGGCAAAGGCGCAATGCTCGCTTTGGCGAGGCCTCCGAGGGCGAAAAGCGCCACCGCGGCAACATACGATGGCGTTCCACCGCGCTGGAGGTGTTGCTGGTATGCCTGCAGCGATGCCAGAGCGAAGGCAGTAGCCAGCAGGGTCTTGCGCTGGGAGACAATCGCCACGGCTTCGAGCTGGAGCGGGTGGAAGCAGAACAGCGCCGCCGCCAACAGGCCGACCTCCGGCCGCTGGCTGGCGCGCGTGATGAACTGCCCAACCAGGATCGTGGTCGCAAGGTGGACCGCGATGTTTGTCAGATGGTACCCTCCGGGCCAGAGACCCCAGAGGCGGTGGTCGAAGGCGAAGGAGGCTAGGGTTAGCGGAACGTAGTCCGCGTGGTATCCGCGAGTGAACCAATCCATCGCGCGATCCCACGAAAGCGAGCGAATCAGCGGGTTTTCGAGGACGAACGCGTCGTCGTCGAACGTGACGACGAAGAATGCGCTCCCGAGAAGCGGCGAGAAAAGGAAGCTCGCCCCCACCGCGAGCGCTAGCCATCCTATTGCGATCGCGCG
>JBBIUR010000157.1:0-3141 GCA_037440145.1 Myxococcales bacterium
AGCATCGGGGCGGACTTCGCCATCTACCTCATCTTTCGCATTCGCGAGGAACGCGACCGCGGGGCCTCGCTTTCCGAAGCGATTCCCAGAAGCCTCGGCAGCTCGGGAAAGGCGATCTTCTTTGTCTCCTCGGCCGTGGCGTTGGGATACATGGTGTTGCCGATATCAGGTTTCAGCATCTGGACGCGGCTCGGGGTTTTGACCGCGATCATCGTCTCCGTGAGCGCTCTGGCCACCCTGATGATCATCCCATCGCTTGCTTTGATCGTACGGCCGCGGTTCCTCGAAGGATCGTTCGCAGCGCTGGGCGCGGAGGCGACGCGGCGGCAAGTTGCCGGCGAGCTGTGTCGCTGCGAGGTGTTGGCCTGAGCGATGCGCGGCCCGCGTGCCGAGCTGCGGTGGCGGCGGTCGCGTGTGGCCTCGGCGGGGTGGCTCGGGCAGTACGGGGGCTAGAGCTGGGAGAGGACGAGGTACGAATTGAGTCCTCCGTAACCGTAACTGGTGACCAGGGCGTTTCGGACGCGTTGCGGCCGCGGCTCGCAAGCCACGTAGTCGAGATCGCACCCATCTGCTGGGGACTCGAGGTTGTGCGTCGGCGGGATCACCGCATACCGGATTGCGAGACACGCCGCGGCGGTCTGAAACGCTCCGGCAGCGCCGAACGGGTGGCCAAGCACTCCCTTGATCGAGCTGACCGCGAGTCTCCGGGCCCGCTCGCCGAAGGCCTTTTTGAGCACCAGCGTTTCCTTAAGGTCGAACGCGGGCGAGGCGTTGGCGTGAGCGGCGACGTAGTCGATGTCCCCGGGATTGCGGTTGCTGCGCTCCAGGGCGGCGTGCGCGGCGCGCGCCGCGGCGGCGCAGCTCTTGTCGAACTCGAACAGACCGTGCGCGTCGCAGGACACTGCGGCTCCGAGCAATTCCGCGTAAGGTTCCGCGCCGCGCCCCAGGGCTTGTTCGAGCGGTTCCAAAACGAGCACGCAGCTCCCCTCGCTCAGTACGATGCCCGCGTGGCCAGCATCGAAGGGCCGCGAGGCTGCTTCCGGCCGCTCGTTGATCGTCGAGAGCTCCCGCGTGCGAGCCATGCCGGCGAACACGAGCGGGATGATCGGGCTTTCGGTACCTCCTGCCAGGCACGCGTCCAGCTCTCCCGCGCGCACGAGCTCGGCCCCCTCAGCGATGGCCTGGAGGCTCGCGGGGCATCCCGTGGACAGCGTGAGCTGGGGCCCCTGCGCCCCTGCGAGAGCGGCGAGCTCCGCTGCGGTGGAGTGATTTGGCGCCGCGTTGGCCACGAACGGGTTGATCCGACGCGCACCGCGTTCGAGCAGAATTCCGTACTGTTGCTCCGCGTCGCGCAGGCCGCCCAAAGCCGTACCGAGGCAAACGCCGAATTTTTCCGGCGGGCAAAGGCCTTCCGGGACGCGAGCGTCCTGCAGGGCGAGCTGAGCGGCGGCCATAGCGAGCCGGGTGGCGTGGGTGGTGGTTCGCAGCTTCCGCGGGTCGATGAGGGCCTCGTATCCGAGATCCCGCACTTCCCCCGCGACCTGACACGCGTATCCCGAGGCCTCAAACCGCGTAACGCGCCCGATTCCGGAGCGGCCTTGCAGCAACGCATCCCAGAAAGCCTGCCAGCCGACGCCGGTGGGCCCGACGATCCCGATCCCCGTGACTACGACGCGGCGGCGCGAGTCCACCCCCCTCACCTGCACGTGGTCCTTTCAGAGCCGCAAGTAACCCGCCACCAGGTCTTTCATCAGTTCCGAGGCACCTCCGCCGACGCTGAGCACTCGCGCGTCGCGATAGAGCCGCGTGATCCAGTTGTCCTCCAGAAATCCGTACCCGCCGTGGAACTGGAGGCAGCGCTCGACGGCTCGCTGCACCATTTCCAGCACGCGAAACTTGATCATGCAGATCTCCTTTGCCTCGACTTTTCCATCGCGATAGCTCTCGCAGACCGAGTGGACGAAACGCCGGCCGATTTCGATGTCTGCGGCGAGCTCTGCGATCTGATGGCGGAGTGCCTGGAGATCTGCCAGGCGGCCGCGGAACGCCCGCCGGCGCTGCAGGTAGCGGATGGTTTCTTCCAGTACGATCGAGGCTGCCGACACCCCTGCGGCCCCGCCCACGAGGCGTTCTTCCAGGATGTTCCGCATGACGTAGAAGTAGGCGAGATTCGGCTTCCCGAGAGTGAGCCACTTGGGCACGCGGCAGCGGTCGAACTCGAGCCAGCCGGTGGGCGACGTGTGCATGCCGAGCTTGCGCAGCTTCTCCTTCACCCGGAAGCCCGGCGTTTCAGCAGGCACGATGACGAGCGTGAAGCTGTTCAGCCCCTCCTCGCGCTTGGTGCGTGCGAACACCACCGCAAAATCGGCAATGGGGCCGTTGGTGATGAACTTCTTTTCTCCCGTCACGATCCAGAAGTCGCCTGCGTCTTCTGCCGTGCACTGGACGGCCCGGACGAAGTCCGAGCCCCCTGTGGGCTCGGTCAGCGCGAAGCAGCCAATCCTTTCCCCGCGGATGGCCGGGGCGAGGAACTCTCGTTTCTGCTCCTCCGTGCCCAGGGTCGCCAGCAAGGGAGAGAAGACGTTCGTTTGTGTGATTACGCTCAGCGTGAGCCCCATCATCCGGGAGCGGGGCAGCTCTTCAGCCAAGACGACGTTGTATCCGAAGTCCAACTCCCGCCCGCCGTACTGCTTGGGGTACGTGAGTCCCAGGAGTCCCTCGCGCGCCAGGTCGCGGAACACGCTGCGCGGCAGCGTGGCTTCTCGCTCCCATTCCTCGGCGTGCGGAGCGAGCTCTCTTTCCACGAAAGAGCGGACCTGAGTCCGAAACGCTTCGTGGGCAGCCGTGAAGAGACTCATTGCGCGCCTTGCACGGCGCGCTCGTGGATGTAGTCGACAATGGCGCCGAACTCGTTCAACTCCACCACGCGGATCGGGTCGACCTCGATCCCGTATTCCTCCTCGATCGCAACCTGGAGTTCGACGAATGTGACGGACTCGAGACGCAGGTCTTCCTCGATGGTGGCGGAATCAGTGATTTTCTCAGGAGGGACCTTCGCGATCTCGGTCAATAAGGTGGCTAGCCGCTCCCTGACTTCGCGCTTCGAGGGTGCGAGGCGCGACTCTTGCATCACGCAGCACA
>JBBIUR010000157.1:3151-9217 GCA_037440145.1 Myxococcales bacterium
GAAATCAATTTTGCAGCTCATCGGCCTTCGTTCCGCCTTGTTTGACTACCAACGCGGCAGCCCGGAAAATACGCGTATGTCATGGCAAATGTCAAGCTGCGAGCCGGGGCCGAGAGCGGCTACCGGCGGTCCGCTCGGATGTCGGTGAACGCCGAGTTGCCATTGACGTTTCGGATCGGGGATCTCGTCTTTAAGCTCGCCGACGCGGCCGAGCGCGAAGCTGCGCTGGCCTTGCGCAAGAAGGTGTATTCGAAACAGTACGGGCACGTGCCGATCGATCCTTGCGAAGACCGCGCTTACCACCCGGTCGTCCTGGCAGGACCGAACCGCGAACTCGTTGGGTGTGCGGCCATCCTCGGCCCGGAGCTGCGGCCGTTTGAAATCGAGCGGTTCATCGACATCGACGAAATCCTCGGGCCGGGTCGCCGGCCAGGGCTTACGGGGCGCCTGTGCATCCGGCCCGACTTTCGAGACCTGCAGCGGAGCGTTCGGATCCTTTCCGGCGTGATGTACCTGACCTACGCTGTGACGATACGGCGGGGGTTCACAGACCTGCTGATCTATGTGCCCGCTTCTCTGATTTCGTTTTACGAAAAGGCGTTGTTCCGCCGCCTGGATGTCACCTTCTTCCACCCGGGGCCTGGATTTGAGGCCCACCTCATGAACCTCGACATCTCGGGAGTGCGGCAGCGTCTGGCCGATCCGGCGAGCTTTCTCGCGAAGCTCTTGCAACCCGTTTCGGGTGCTGGCTGAGACCCCATGGCCTACCACGCGTTGCTTCCGCTCATTGCCGCGCTGGCAAGCCTTGCTCTCGCGATTCTCGTCCGCCGCAATGGCCCGCGCACGGAAGCGACGCGCGCTTTCGTTTACCTCGCCGTCGCACTCATATTCTGGAACCTGAACTTTTTCGTTCTCTATTCCGTGTCGGACGCCGAGCTCGCGGAGTACCTCGCCCGCGTTTTCCGAACGGGCGCCTACCTGCTCCCGGCGGCGATCCTCCATATGTGTCTGGCGCTCAGTGCGAGCGGCCGCCGATTGTGGCGCGCCGTCCTGGCTGCGGACTACTGCTTTGCATTCGCCTTTGCTGGGCTGAACGCTCTAGGCGCCTTCGGGCTGAAGCTGCAACCATACGCTTGGGGTTATTACACCGGCAGTTCATCGGGCTATCACTTGTACCTGTACACGGCCTTCGCGGTGGCCAATTTTGTTCTCGCTCTGGGGCTGATACTCAGGGGTTACCGGCGCGCTGCGGAGCCGCGAACGAGATTGCAGTTCAAGTTCTGGCTCCTGGGTGCTGTCGTTGCGCTTCCCTTGGGGCTCACGAACTTGCTGCCCGCGTATGAGGTGTACGTGTACCCTCTTGGCAACTTGGGAAGCGCGGTCTGGGCCGCCATCGTCGCCTACGCCATTGTCCGGCACCGCTTGATGGACATCGACATCGTCGTCACGAAGGGGGTAGCCTACCTCGCGGTTTCGGCGCTCGTGATCCTGCCCGCCTTCGGCCTGGCGCTGTGGTCGCAGAAAGTCTCCTTCGGCAGTGTTCACCCGAACTTCTCCTTGCTCCTCTTCGCTCTGCTCTTGGCGGTCGGCGTTCTCTTCCCCACGCTCCGCTTGCGGGTAGAGGCGCGCGTGGCGCGCTCCCTGTTTCGCGAAAAGCACGAGTACCGCGCCGCCCTGCGGGCATTTACGCGCTCGATTGTCCGGATTCTCGACCGCGAGCGGCTGGTACGCGAGCTCGCGCAAACGCTGCAAGAGACCATGCAGCTCGACCGGGTCGCAGTGGTCTTGCTCGACAGCGCGCGACACCGTTTCGCGGTGACGCACTGTGCCGGGCCTGAGCCGGAGCTCCCGGAACTGCCGGAGGACCATGCACTCATCCGAGCGCTTGCCCGCCATCAGGATGTGCTCTTGCGGGATGAATTGGAGCTCAGCGGGGATCCGGAGGAGCGGGCGTTGGCGCGCGGAGTGCTGCCCGCGAACGGGTGGGAGGTTTGCGTGCCTTTGGCGGCGGGAAACAAGGTTTCCGGCTTTCTCGGGCTAGGCCGCAAGCGGAACCTGGACGCGTTCTTCGTGGAAGACTTCGAATTGCTGAGCACCTTGGCTGCAGAGGCATCGGTCGCGTTGGAAAACGCCCGCCTGTACGAGGAACTCAGGAGGTCGCACGACATAATTCGGCGGGCGGACCGGCTTTCTGCTCTGGGCACGCTCGCTGCCGGCATCGCCCACGAGATCCGGAACCCGTTGGTGTCCATCCAGACGTTTTTCCAGCTCGCGCCGCAGCGGCTGGACGACCACGAGTTCTTGACGGAATTCCTACGGCTGACTTCTGGCGAGGTGAAGCGGATCACAGACTTGATCACGGAGCTTCTCTCGTTCGCCAAGTCCCCCACGCCGTCGATGGCTTCCGTGGACCTCAACGAGCTGATCGACGGCGTGGCGCGCCTCATCGATCCGCAGGTGCGCAAGGGGCAGATCTCGGTGCGCAAGGAGCTGGCGCCCGACCTTCCGCGAGTGCGGGCCGACCGCGACCAGCTGCGCCAAGTTTTCCTCAATCTGCTCCTCAACGCCGTGCAGGCAATCGAACGCAATGGCGAGATCCGGATCGTCACCCGGAGGGTCGCCCAGGGGCCGCGCGAGCAGTGCCAGGTGGAGATTGCCGACACGGGGCGCGGCATTCCGGAAGAGTTGCTGGATGACATTTTCAACCCATTCTTCACGACAAAGCAGCAGGGCGTGGGGCTTGGGTTAGCCATCGCCCACCAGATTGTCACCGAGCACGGCGGGTTCATTACGGTGCAGAGCCAGGTGGGCCGCGGCACGGCGTTCACGATCCACTTGCCTGCGGAGGAAACGGCCTCGGCACAAAGGGAGCCAGCGGCCCGGCGCGCTGTCGGCGGCAGGCTGAGGCATTGGTGAAGGCCCGCGCGGTAGAAGGTGCGGCGGCGGTCTTGAGATCCGGCAGCTCGAGTTCGGGGACTTTCGAGATTGTCCTTGACTTCTAGCTGGGTGCTCCCGTAAACAGCCCGCGGGTCGAAGGCATGGACGCGCTTGCGCTTCTTGTCGCTGCGCTGCCTTTTGCAGCTGCGATGGCCAATTTGATTGCGCTCGGGGTTGTTTACTTTGGGGCGCGCGACCGGGTTCTCGCCCGAGGCCTGCTGCCCCTCGGGGTTACCGCCGCCTTGTGGAACTTGGGACTCGCGCTCCGGTACCTGCCGGCGGCGCCCCAGTCCCATCCGTGGCTGCTGCAGTGCCTTCCGCTCCCCCTTTTTTTCGTTGCAGCGGCAGCGTATCAGGCCGCGGTGGTCTGGTGCGGCGCCGGTGGTATGTTCGCGCGGGCTGTAATTGCTGCCGGCTACGCATGGGCGGGTGCATTGGCTGCGCTCCAACTCAAGGGGCATGTGATCAGCGGCTTCCTTGTGCAGTCCTGGGGAGTGACCGGGCGTGCTGGCCCCATGTATTTCCTTTTCGTCATCCAATTGGTGCTTCTCTTTGGGCTGTGCGTCGCTGTAGCGGCGACAGCCGGGCGAACGGCAACGGACCCCACGGTACGCTTGCGCGCGAAGTACTGCATTGCGGGGTTGCTCCTCGGCCCGCCGCTAGCGGTCACGAACATTCTGGGGAACCACGGGCATGCCGTGGTTCCGTTGGCGAGCCTCGGCAACGGCTTGTTCCTTTTCTTGCTCGCGTATGCGATTGCGCGCCACCGGCTTCTGGAGATCGATGCGATTGCGATGCGGGTTGCCGGCTTTCTTTTCACAGCCCTTTTGATTGTGGTCACTTTGGCTGTGGCAGCGCTCTTCATGCAGCAGCGCGCGTTTGGCGGGGTGAACCCGCGGGCGACAGCTCTCTTTGTGACGGGCACGGCGATCGCGGTGCTGGTTGTCGTCCAGGTGCGGAGCCTTTTCCAAGGCGGCGCAGCAACCGCGGTGCTGCCCGTGCAAGCGGCCACGCCGGACGGAGCGGTGTCCTTCAGCAGAGAGGCCGTAAAACTTCCCGCGCCGACGGAACTGGGCAGGCAGTTGTTGAGCTCGGTTCGCGTGGGTCTCGATTTGGCCAGCGTTGCGCTGTTTCTGCCGCGCGATGAAGATGGTGTTTTCACGCCTGTGTTTGTCGAAGGGCGACCAGTCGAGCACTTGGAGGTGAGCGCGGCGGAAGCGCGGGTTTTGTGCGACGCTGCGGGTGACGGGTTCGTGGTAAATGCGCGCAGGGCGGCCAGCTCTCGGCCGGAGGTCGAGCGGCTGCAAATGTGGGAGACATGGGTCCCGTTGCGTGTACGGGGCGACTGTGTCGGTTTCGTCGCGCTCTGCTCCAAGCGAGAGCAGTTGGTCCTGGACGACGTGGCAGGAGCGATTTTGACGGTCCTGAACGCACAATCCGCGATCGCGCTGCAAAACGGGGAGTACTTGCGGCGCATCGAAGAACAGGAACGCGAGATCGAAGCCCTGCACGAGGAGTTGGAGCGCGAGAACACTTGCGTCCGGGAAGAGTTGCTGGGGCAGCTCGAGGCGACGGGCCTGATCGGTGCGAGCGGCCCGTTTCGCCAGGCTTTGCTGGATATTGCACATGCGGCGAACTCGAAGAGCTCCGTCCTTCTGCAAGGGGAGACGGGGACAGGCAAGGAGCTGGCCGCGAGGGCGATCCACGAATTGAGCGATCGCCGCGGCTGGCCCATGATCGCCATTCACTGTGCGGCAATCCCGTTCGAGCTGGTGGAAAGCGAACTGTTTGGCTGTGAGCGGGGCGCCTTTACTGACGCGCGCGGGCCCCGTCCCGGCAGGTTCGAGAGCGCGAACAGGGGCACAGTCTTTCTGGACGAAGTCGGGGAAATTCCGCCCCATGTGCAAGTCAAGCTCCTCCGCGTGCTGGAGGAACGCGAAATCCAGCGATTGGGGGGCAACGAGGTCCGGAAGCTCGACATCCGGGTCATCGCGGCCAGCAACCGCGACATGCGTTCTCTATTGCGGCCCGGCAGGCTCCGAGAGGACCTGTACTATCGGCTCGCTGGCTTTGTTATTCGGCTGCCCCCTTTGCGAGAGCGGCACGACGACATCGTTCTGCTGGCTACGCACTTTCTCGACAATTTTGGGGCTTCGAAGGGCATTCGCGGGTTCTCTCCGGATGCCCTGGCGCGCCTGCGCGCGCACCACTGGCCGGGAAACGTCCGCGAGCTCCGCAACGTGGTGAGCCAGGCGGTCGCTCTGTGTGACGGTCACGTGATCCAGGCCCGCCATCTCCGGGGGATTCCCGAAAAGGCCGAACTGGAAGAGGCCGAAAGTGCGCGCAGCTTGAGGGAAGCCTTGAAGGCGGAGAAGAGGCGGCGGGTGATTGAGGCGCTGGAGCAGGCGCAGGGCGTCCAGGCGGCCGCAGCGCGTGCGCTCGGAATGTCGCGCAGCAACTTCGCGCGGCTACTCCGGAGCCTCGGCGTAAGCAAGGAAATGGTTTCCTTATACCGGCCGAGGCGTCGCATGTAAGCGGCTCAATGCCGAGCCGGCCCGCTCACAACCCCGTCGAGTCCGCGACCTCTTCTTCCGACAAGTGCAGGTCCGGGTTTCACTTTGGGGGACGTAGTTTCATCTTCCCAGCGACAAAGTGGGGGGCGTTGATTCATGAGCCGCAACACGGGCAGAAGGGTAGAAGAGGTCATCTCAAAAAGTGTGTACATGAGAAAAGTGTGTACATGAGATCAGGCGGCTGGCCTCCCTTTGGCCCGGTTGGTCTTGGTGTTTCTCACCGGCACTCCACCATCAACGAACTGCTTTCCCTTCCAGATCGAGCGAGCGGCGATGGGATGTTGCCCGCTCCCAGGGCACTCCACCATCAACGAACCTGCTTCCCCTTCCAGATTTCTTTCAGTAACCCCGGCGCGTTCAGGCGCCGAAACCTCTTCTCCGCGATCAGGAGCGTCTTCCAGATTGAGGCCTCGGCGCTCGCCACCTTCTGGAATCCGTTCGGGGCCAAAGTGAGCAGGCACACAGCGGCGAAGGGCGACTGCACCGGGTTGGTCATGCGCAGGTGGCGCCAGTGGTCGTCCGGAAAGTTGTTGAAGTAGGATGCCACTATCCGGTC
>JBBIUR010000158.1:0-9204 GCA_037440145.1 Myxococcales bacterium
ACCGCGCTGAATGCCCGCCATTCGCCGCTCGCCGTGCGCACCAGAATGCCGGGGCGCGACCCGAAGCGAAAGATCTTGCCGCTGTTCGGCGCCAGTTCGTTCGCCTTGGCCGCCACCACGGTGGCACTCGCCGTGGCCGCGGTGCGCGGGGGTGCGAGGTAGCGCAGTACCGGATACATCACCGCCCACGCGAACGCGACGACGCTGCAGGAAAGCAGCCAATCGAGCAGGCTGCGGCGCGAAACGCTCTCGGGCGCAGGCGCCTGTGGCTCGGTCGCTTCCATCTCCTCTGCGCTCCCCCTCCCTCGCGCTTCCCTCGGCCCAGCCGCGCGCCTTCAAGCTCGGGTGCGCTGCCGGTAGCCAGCGGGTACGCGGGTCGCTCCCGGCCCCAACGGGTTGCGCGGCAAGTAAACCTGGCACGGGCGAGGTTTGCCGCCGCAGTCCGCCACGGCCGCGGCTCGGATGTAGAGATGCCCTTCGCCCTCGTAACGGTCGAGCGCGGCGAGGGAGTCCTCGTCGACACTGAGCAGCAGTTCGCCGTCGACTGCCCCATTGCGCTTCGGGATCGCCGCGGGGTACGAGCCGCGCGGCGACACGCGCTCGAGGCCCGGCAGGCGGGCAGACACCCGGCGAAAGCTCCGGCCGGTGATGGCCCGCACCACTTCTTCGCGGAGCAGTGTCCCGTACACGAAGAGGTCGACGCGTTCCCGGCGTCCCCGGCCCATCGTCAGTACCCCATCAGGCGGAGGAAATCCTCCAGGCGCTCGAACCGCAAGTAGATGTTGCGCTGTTTTTCCCTGCCGATCGTCGACGTCGGCTGCTCCCCGTAATCGTGCCCCGGATAGAGCACGGTCTCCTCGGGCAGCCGTTTCAGTTTGTTCACCAGGCTATCGTACATCTGCGCCGGATCGCTGCCCGGCAGGTCGACCCGGCCGCACGAGCCCACAAAAAGGGTGTCGCCGGCCACCAGCCGGTTTCCCACCAAAAAGCACTGCGACCCGGGAGTGTGGCCGGGCGTGTGGAGGACCTGGATCGAAATCTCGCCCGCGGCGATCCGGTCTCCACTGTCCACGCGGACGAGGTCGGATTCCGACAGGCCCGCAATGCGGCGCGCGAAGTCGGCCTCCAATCGGTGCACGTGCACCTTGACTCGCTGGTTGCGCTCGAGGAGCTCCGCCGCGCCTTGGACGTGAATGCCCATCAGGTCGCCGCCCAGGTGATCGGGGTGAAAATGGGTGATCAGTACGTGGCGCAGTACCATGTCGTCCGCTTGCAGCACGCGCACAATCCCGTCGATGTCCCAGGCCGGGTCCACGGCGACGACTTCCCGCCGGTTCCGGTCACCGATCAGGTAGACGAAGTTCTGCATCGGGCCCGCGCGGAGCTGCTTGAAGTAAAGGTCTGCCATCACCTTTCTCGCTTTCCGCGGGGAGAGGGCTGCAGGCCCCGTTCCCACAGCAGCTCGCGCTCCCCATACTGCTTGCCCACCCAGCGCGCGAGGACAAAGAAGAGGTCGCCGAGGCGATTCACGTATCGCAGCGGCCACTCGCCGACTTTTTCGACCCGGCTCAAGCGCACGATGTCGCGCTCGGCCCGGCGACATACCGTCCGGCACTGGTGCAGGAACGCGCTGACTTTCCCCCCGCCCGGGAGGACGAAGGAGCGCAGCGGCTCGAGGTCTTTCAGACACTCGTCGATCAGCCGCTCGACGGCGCGCACCTCCTTTGCCCCAATGCGCGCTTGGGTGCCCCGCGCGCTTTCGGGCGGCGTGGCAAGTTCGGCTCCCAGGTCGAAGAGTTCGTTTTGCACGCGGCGGAGGATTTCCTCCAGGCGGTCCCGCGCCGGCCCCGGCGGGTGCTCGGCGTTGAACGCTCGAGCCAGGCCCACGGCGGCGTTTAGCTCGTCGATCGTTCCGTAGCTGTCGATTCGGGGCGAGTCTTTCGGCACGCGTTTCCCGCCCACGAGGCTGGTCACGCCGCGGTCCCCCGCACGGGTGTACACCCTGGTGATCCGGATCGCCATCCGCGCTGCCGCTGGCCTCAGCGCCAGCTCCGCTGCAAAGGGTCGGGAATCACGGCGCGAGTCTAACAGCTAGCCGGCAAAGGCAAAAGCCAGGTGCGGTGCCTGAGGGGACCCAGGGTCTCCAACCACCCGGTCCGTGCCACCTCCGGAGCAAAGGAAACCCGATGGAAAAGCGGAAGGGGTCATCGCGGATCGCCGAGCCCGGTCGCGTTGGCGCAGCCGCCCGAGCCGCGCGAGTGCGGCCCCAAGCAGCGGGCGCTCGGTGTGGTGCCACCGCCCGCGGCTCGCAGTGGCTTGGACCCGCGCTGCGTGCTAAAGACCCGCCAATGGCGCCGATCCGGGTCGGCACTTCCGGTTACAACTACGAGTCGTGGCGCGGCCCGTTTTACCCGCCCGACCTGCCCGAGAGCCGCATGCTCGCGTACTACGCCGAGCGCTTCGACACGGTCGAAATCAACTATTCCTTTTACCGCATGCCGACCGTACGCGTGCTGCACGGGTGGGCCAAGGAGACGCCGGCCGAGTTCCAGTTTTCGCTCAAGGCGCCGCGCCGCATCACGCACGACCTGCAGCTTCGCGACGCGGGCGAGCCTTTGACGGACTTTTGCGAGACTGCCCGCTCGCTCAAGGAAAAACTCGGCGCGCTGCTCTTTCAGTTGCCGCCATACTTGAAAAAGGACACCGCCCGGCTCGAGGACTTTCTCCACCAGGCTCCGACCGGGCTCCGGATCGCCTTCGAGTTCCGCCACGCGAGCTGGTTTTCCGACGATGTTTTCGAGTGCATGCGCCGGTTCGACGTGGCCCTGTGCGTCAGCGAGGCCGAACAGCACCAGACGCCCTTCGAGCAAACAGCCCGCTTCGGTTACTTCCGCCTCCGCAAGCCCGACTACGGCGATGGAGAGCTCGCAGCATGGGCCGACCGGTTGCGCGGAGCTGCGGCCGGGTGGGAGACCGCGTTCGTATATTTCAAGCACGAGGCAGAGGGGAAAGGCCCGCGGCTCGCGCGCAGGCTGCGCGAGCTCTTGGCACCGGGCGGGGAGGCCGGGGCCGCAGTCGAGGAGCGCTGAGCCCATGCGGTGCCGGTCGCGCCGGGGCGCGGGAGGAGGCGAAGCAGTAAAGGTGCCCTGAGCCCGCGCAGCAGGCGGCCGAAGAGGAGACATCGTGGACGACTATCCGAAAGCCGTGGCGTGGAGCCGGACGCGGAGCGCGAACCCCTTCGTGTGGCTGCGCGGGCTCTACCACTGGGTACTGCACTGGGCGGAGACCCCGTACGGCGAGCCGGCACTCGCTGCGCTGGCGTTTGCCGAAGCGTCTTTTTTCCCGGTTCCCCCTGATGTCCTTTTGATTGCCCTGAGCCTGGGATTGCCGCGCAGCGCGCTGCGCTTCGCGCTGGTCTGCGCGGCCGGTTCCGTGGTCGGCGGAGTCGGGGGGTACCTGATCGGCTGGTTCGTATGGGGACAGGTGCGCGATTTTTTCTTCGCATACGTTTTCAGCCGCGGCGCCTTCGAGCACGTCGCGGATCTCTACCAGCGGAACGCGTTCTGGGCCGTGTTCACGGCGGGCTTCACGCCGATCCCCTACAAGGTGTTCACCATTGCCGGCGGCGTTTTCCAGATCGACTTCGGCGAGTTCCTCCTGGCCTCGGTGCTGAGCCGCTCGGCGCGCTTTTTCCTGGTGGCGGGCTTGATCCGGGTCTTCGGGCCGCCCATCAGGGGCTTCATCGACCGCTACTTCAACGCCCTTTCGATTGTGTTCGCCGTGTTGCTGATCGGCGGGTTTGCGCTCGTGCGCTGGCTCCTGTGAGAGCGGCGCCCCTTACTCCCGTTCCGTGGCGATCGCGAGCTTCTGCGCTCCGGCGCGCCTCGCGATTGTCATGATGCGCACGGCGTCTTCCAGGAGGACCGCGCGGTCGCCCCGCAGCACGGCCGTGCGGTCGCCGGCGGCGCGAAACGCGGCTTCGAGTGCGGGCTGCAGGCCGTCGAAATCGACGGCGCGCCCGTTTACCTCCACGCGGCGGTCGCGCGTGACCGTGATGACGACGCCGGATGGCTCGGCGCCGGTCGCCGCAGCGCGCGGGAGCTGCACGGGAGTTCCCTGTTGCACGAGCGCCGTGCTGGTCACCATGAAGATGATCAGAAGCACCAGGAAGATGTCCGTCAGCGGGGTGACATTGATTTCCGCGACGATGTCGCCGCCACTGGTTTCTTCAGCGGGATTGGACAGCACGGGGTAGGCTCCCTTCGCGCGGCGGCGCCTCGGCCAGCCGCTGCAGCACTTCGTCTGCGGTGTCGCGCATGCGCGCCGCAAGCGTGGCGATGCGGACGTTGAGCGCGTTGTACGCGAAGATGGAGAGCACGCCCACGAGCAAGCCGCCGGCGGTGGCAATCAGCGCTTCGGCGACTCCCGCGGCGACGACCGCGAAGCCGCCGGAACCCGTGGCGGCCATGCTCTCGAACGAGCGAATGATGCCGAGGACGGTGCCGAACAAGCCAAGGAACGGCGCCAGGCTTCCCACCGTGCCCAGCAACCACACGTTTCGGCGCAGGGCGCGCGTGGCCTCGGCGAGTTTGCGCTGCACTGCCCGCTCCGCCCCGTCGCGAGTGCGCTCCTGGGCGCTCAGGGCGGCGCGCAGCGTCTCCGCAAAGGGGTCGCGCCGACCCCGACAGGCGGAGGCTGCTTCCGCGACGCTCCCGTCGCCCAGAGCTTCTAGGACCGCACCGCCCAGCGACCGCAGCTCGCGTGCCGCGCGCCAGAGGCACCACAGGCGCTCGATCGTCACGCCTAGGCTGACCACGGAGCAGAGGAGGAGCGGGTACATGACGGCGCCTCCCTGCTCGACGAGTTCGAAAATGCTGCGGCCTTGCAAGGTCGTCACGTAGCGTCCGTCGCGCTGTGGCGCGGAAGGATTCCGCACGGCCCGACCTCGGGCCGCGGGCGATCGAGCTCTCGCCGGGGCGGGAGTTCCGTGGCCGTCCCTTTCACGCTTTGCCCGACTCCTCGGAACCCGGCCCCTCCGGGCGCAGTTGGGCTTTCCAGTCTGCCATCCTCGCCCTTGCCGCCCACGCCTCGGCCTCTGGGATATTGCCCGCTTGCTGATAGCTTCGGGAGAGGTTCGTGTACGCGAGCACGTCCTCGGGTGCGATCTCCACGAGCTTCTTTCCTGCTTCGATTGCCTCCGCGTACCAGCCTTTTTCCGCGAGCGCCATCGACAGCCCGTGCCACGCGTCCGCGTACCCCTCGTCCAGAGCAATCGCAGCCCGGTACTTGGCGATCGCTTCGTCCACAAGCCCCTCCGCAGCGCAGTCGACTGCCGCGTTGTACAGTCGCTCTTTTTCGGTCTCGGGCATCAGAAGCACATCATGTTGACCCGGCCCTGCCGCCCGCCTGTGCGGCAGCGCCGGAATCGGGCTTCCGCTTGGTAACCCGCGGCATCGGAAATCGTGACGGTGACGCCGCCCGGGTCTGCGGGGGGCCGGGCCATCGCGGCGCGCAACCGGCCCATCACGGAAGCTCCGCCCCGTCGGGGATAGGAGATCCGCACGAGCCCCCGCGCGCCGGCGCCGTAGTAGTCGGCCCCTCCCGCGCAGCCGCCGCGGTTGCTCGCGCGGCACGCGTCGCCAGTGCACGCGCCCGGCAAGGAAACGGAAAATATTTCGCTCCCGCCCGCGCGGGCGCTGATGGCGAGCGGCGGTTGCGTGACCAGGGCATTGCTCTTCGCCCGCTGGCACGCTTCGGGAGCCGGGCATCGGTGCAGGCCGAGCAGCACGATGCCTTCTCCGCTTCGTTCGTCCCACGAAAGCTGGAATTGCCGGGCGAACGCACACGGCCCAGCAGTTGCGGCGGCAGCGCTGAACAGGAGCGCCGCGGCGGAAAAAAGAGCGGGGGCGAACGCCGAGCGGCTCCCGGTGCGCGCTGCGGATTGCAAGCAGCGCCCCGGAGCCGCTGAGGCCCGCTTGCGCTCCGCGCCTCGCATTCGGCAGCCCTGCGCCTCGGGGCAAAGGGATGGAATCTTCTCGGGTTCCTCACCTCTCATCGCATGCTCCTCGGGTGGCGCCCGTCCCGCTCGCCTGCTGCCGATGCCGCTCGGTGCGCTGGCTGGCGCGAGGATATCTCGCTCTCGGCGGGCTTGCGGTTCCTGGGCTCGCTACTTTGTAGCCCACGGCTCGCGCGATGGCAAAGGCGGGTGCGGGGCCCGCACTTCGCGGGGCCGACCACAAGCGGGCGGGATTTGCGCGTCGCGATCTGTGTCCCGCACACCCCGCTGGGCCGCGAGCGCGGAGCGGCGGAGGAGTGACGGGCCGGGGCCCCGAAGATTGCGCGCGGCCCGCAAAGCTGTCTAAGAAGGCGGGTGCGATGGAATTCGAGCTGGACATGGGCTTTGCGGTGTCCGATGTCGTCCGCGGGCTGGAGAAGGTGCTCGGGGCGCGAGGTGCGAGCTGGGAGCGGTCGGAGGGGCCCGGGGGGAGCGTCGTGCTGCGCACCGAAATCGACCGGGAGGCGACGGCGCTGGAGATCCAGCCCATGCCCGCCGACCGCATCGAGCCCCTCACCGTGCCGCCGCGCACGCTTCTGAGGATCCGTTCGGGTGCGCCGGCTGCAGCCCTCGACAGCCTGCGGTGCGAGATCCTGGTCGCTTTTCTCCGCACGGGCGGCTAGAAGACACTCGTGATCTCGCGCCACAACCGGCGCTGCGGCCGTGGCCCGCGGGCGTGCTGAGCCCATGACGATTCGCGGCATTTGGGAACGCGTACCTCTGCGCGCGCGCCGCGCTGCGGCCACAGGGGGAAAAGTAGTCGTCACCGCGGCGGCGTTCTACCTCTTGCTCACGCACGAGGTGCGGACGGAGTCGGGCGAGCATGTCTTGGCGTATCGCGCGATTCTCGACTATCTGCCCAGCATCGAGGGGCGGCGCTTCTGGCTCTTCGTCGCTCTGGGCACCGGAATTAAGATTCTCGGAATCTTCTCGTCGATCTACCGGTGGCATCTCTTGCTGCGGGGCCAGGGCATTCGCTTTCCGTTCCGGCATGTGGCCGGCTCCTTTCTGGTGGGGCGCTTCATCGGCACGTTTCTTCCCTCCACGATCGGCCTCGACGGCTACAAGCTCTACGACGCTGCCCGCTTTACGGGGCGGACCGCGGAGGCTGCGTCCGCCACGATCGTGGAGAAGCTGCTCGGCGGGTTCTTCGGGATCTTCTTGACGTTCCTCGTCACCTTCCCCTTCGGATACCGAATTCTTGGCGAGCGAGCTCCGGTGGTGGGCGCGCTGACGGTGCCGTTGGCGTTGGGGGCCATCGCTGGGGTACTCGTGCTCGTGCTGCGCCCGGAGATCTTTCGGCTCGCGGTGGCGCGGATCCCGTCGGCGGGCCCCTCCCGCGTGCGCGAGGCCCTGGCTCGGGTGACGCTGGCGGCGACTGCATATCGCGGGCAGGCGGCGCTGGTCCTCCAGGCTGCGGGCCTGAGCTTTTTGGTCCACTTCTGCACGGCGGCGATGTACTACTTTACCGCTCTCGCCATCGGTGCGGTGCGCGCTGATTTTTGGGAGGTGACGTTCGCTTCTACCATCCAAATTTTCGCGACCGTCATGAGCCCTTTCACCATTGCCGGCGAGGGAGTGCGCGAGATCGTGCAGGCGCTCCTGCTGGCGCGGCGCATCGGGACCTCGGAGTCGATCTTGTCCGCGGCGCTGGGTTTCTGGGCCGCAGAAGCGCTGACGCTGAGCGGGGGCATTGTCTATCTCGCGCGGCGTGCGGATTATCGGCCCGCGTTCGTCGACCTCGCGCCGCGGGCCGCGGCGAACGGGGAAGGCCGCTGATGAACGCAGCGTGCGGCCGCGGCGAGGGGCCCGGTTCAGGGGGTGCGCTTTCGCGGGTGATCCTCGTGCGCCACGGCGAAACCGCAGGCCAGTCGAGCGTGCGCTACTTCGGCGCGACGGATATCGAGCTCAGCGACCTGGGCCGGTACCAGATGCGGCGGGCTGCAGCCGCGCTTGCCGGCGAGGGCTTTGACGCCGTGTACGCGAGCCACCTGCGCCGCGCACGGGAAGCGGCGCGCATTCTGGTGCCGGATTGGCCGCCGCGGATCGTGCCCGAATTCGCGGAAATCCACTTCGGTCGCTGGGAGGGGCTTACGGAACGCGAGATCGAGGCGCGCGACCCGGAGCTGTTCCGGATCTGGCGCACGCGGCCGGCGGGGTTCCGCTATCCCGAAGGGGAGTCGATCGCCGAGTTCCGGTTGCGGGTGGCAGCGGGGTGGCGGCGGTTGGTTTCGGAGGCGCCCGGCCGAGTGCTTGTGGTCGCACACAAAGGCGTCATCCGCGCGATCGTCGGGGAGCTGATCGGAGCGACGGACCGGGATCTGGCAGCGTGGCCCGTGGATCTCGCGTCGATTCACGTGCTGGCGCGGCGCGAAGGCGGCCCCTGGCGGAGCGAGCGCATCAACGACACGCGCCACTTGCGGGAGGGAGGCGAGCTCGGCAGCGGGGGCCGTTCGGCCCGCAGCAGCTCTGTGGCAGAATAAGGCCGTTCGCGATGGCGATGCGGAGCGGATTGCGCAGTTGGGGAGGGTTCGGGTTTGCCTTTTCCCGCTCTGCCCAGGGGATCGAACTGTCTCCCATCAAGGAGATGGAGCTGCGGGCCAGCCGCCTGCCAGACGTGATCTCGCTCGCCCAGGGGATTCCGAGCTTCGACACCCCCGAGCCCATCAAGCGGTTTGCGGCGCAGAAGATCGCCGAAGGGGCATGCGCAAAGTACTCGCTCACACCCGGGCTGCCGCGGCTGCGGGAGCTGATCGCGGAGGTGCTGCTCCGCGAGGGGATGCGGTACGATCCGGACGGTGAAATTCTGGTCACCAGCGGAGCGATCGAAGGCATCGCCGCGACCCTGCTCGCGTTCGTCGAGCCGGGAGACGAGGTGCTGGTGGCTTCGCCTACGTACGCGTCGTACATTCCCGCAATCGGGCTGGCGGGCGCATCGGCGCGGTTTGTTCCGCTCCGCGAGGACGCGAACTTCGATCTCGACCCCGAGGCGTTCGCCCGCGCCGTGACGCGGCGCACGCGAGCCATTCTGCTCTGCAACCCGAACAACCCCACGGGGACGATCTTCTCGGCGGCCGAGACCGAGAGCTTGATGGCGCTGGCGGAAAGACACGACCTGCTCGTGATCACGGACGACGTGTACAAGGACT
>JBBIUR010000159.1:0-2154 GCA_037440145.1 Myxococcales bacterium
GAGGCGGGGTACATTCATCTTTATTTGGTGAAGGCCCTGGCCGCCCTCACCCGGAGCAGCGAGCGACGGCCTGGCCTTGCCCCGCCCCCGGCCGGGCGCGCAGAAGTAACGGTCGAAAAGGGCGTCGAAGGTCGGGCGATCCGCCGGATCCTTCACCAGCGTCGCCGCCAACGCCTCGCGCAGCCGCTCGCGCTCCACCCCCGCCAAGCCGACAGCGGCCATTGCGTCGAGGGTCTCGCCTGGGCTCGCCGGCACACCCGCGGCGCGCAGCGCGTGGACAAAACCCAACAACCGCTCTTTCACAGCCGCTCCCCCGCGGCCCGAATGCTCCCCGGCGCCGCGATTCCGGCTCGTCCCCGCGACGGGCGCGAACCCGGCAATCCCCGGCGCGCTTTCGGCCCCGCCACGATCCGGCCCGCCGCTTTCAGGAAGACTTCGCCGCTGCAACCAACGAGCTCACCTTTCCCTCCACCTTGCGCAGATCCTCTGCATGCTTGAGCACGAGGTTCAGCGTCTGCCGCACGGCGGCGCTATCGAGCTCGCGGATGCGCAGCGCGAGCAGGGCCCGTGCCCAGTCCAGCGTCTCGGCAACGCTCGGCGACTTGCGGAGGTCGAGCTTCCGGAGTTCGTGGACGAACCGCGCGACCTGCTGCTGCAGCCGGCGGTCGAGGTCGGGCACCTTGAGCGCGATGATCTCCCGCTCGCGCTCCACCCCGGGGAAGTCCAGCCACAGGTACAGACAGCGGCGTTTGAGCGCCTCGGAGAGCTCTCGCGTCCGATTCGAGGTCAGTACGACCGCAGGCCGGTGCCGCGCGCGGATCGTACCGAGCTCCGGCACGCTCACCTGGAACTCCGACAGCAGCTCCAGCAGGAACGCCTCGAACTCCTCGTCGGCCTTGTCCACCTCGTCGACGAGAAGCACGACCCGCCGCGGTGCCGTGATCGCTTTCAAGAGCGGTCGCTCGAGCAGGTACTCGCGGGAGAAGATGTGCTGCTCGACCTCCTCCCAGCTCGCGTTCCGCTGGCGATCCGCGTGGATGCGCAGCAGTTGCTTTTGGTAATTCCACTCGTACAGCGCCTTCGCCTCGTCCAGGCCCTCGTAGCACTGGAGGCGGATCAGATCGGTGCCCAGCGTCTCGGCCAACACTCTGCCCATTTCGGTCTTCCCCGCACCCGCCGGCCCCTCGACGAGCAGCGGCTTCTCGAGCGCCAGGGCGAGAAAGAGCACGGCCTCGACCTTCTCCGTGGTCACGTATTTCGAGCGCTGCAGTCCTTCGCGAACGAATTCCGGGGTGATGTCCATCGCTAGATGATGGCGAGCCGCCAGGGGCCGGGTCAAGGTGCCCGCTCGCGCCGCGCGCGGTGCGGAACCGGGCAGGTCCTAGCATCCCGGGGCGGCTTTCGGATCCTCTCGCACTGCAAGGCGGGCGCCTCCTGCCGAAGCGAGCACGAACCGGTGGCGATCCGCCCCGCCCCCCGGCCCCATGCGGGGCGCGTAGAAGCGGCGATCGACTCCCTCCAGGACCGCGGGAACGTCGCGCTCCCGCACCAGGCTGACCGTGCAGCCCCCGAAGCCCGCGCCAGTCAGGCGCGAACCCACAGCGCCTGCCGCGAGAGCCGCTTCGACGAGCGCGTCGAGTTCGGCGCAGCTCACCTCGTAGTCGTCGCGGCAACTCGCGTGCGATTCCACCATGAGCCGCCCGAAGCTCTCCAGGTCGCTGGCTCGGAGAAGCCGCTCGCCTTCTTCGACTCGCTCCGCCTCCCGGAGCACGTGGCGCGCGCGGCGCAGCACGCGAAGATCTCCGCGCATCTCCGGCGGCACGCGGGCGCGTTCCGCCAATGCGTCCCCGGGCACGCCGATGCACCGGGCCAACTCCTCCAGTGACTGCGGCCGATCGGGCACCAGCGCCGCGAGGGGTTCGAGGAACGAGGACAGCCGGCGCTCCGGCTGCCGCCGAGCCAGATCTCCCAAGCGGACAAGCGGTTCGGTGGCACCCAAGGCTCGCTCGAGCGCGCAACAAGCAAGGCGGCATTCGAGGACGCGGCGGTTGTACGCCGCCCGCGCCGCACCCGATTTCTCGGCGGGAACGAGGCTGTGGCATACCACCAGAGCGACCCCACCCGGCAGCGGCACGGGCCGCACCCGGAGGGGAA
>JBBIUR010000159.1:2164-9184 GCA_037440145.1 Myxococcales bacterium
CGATGCGGAGGGCGTAGCCCTGGCGAGCCAGCAGGCTCACCGCCTGGTCCATGCCCCCGCTCAGGGTCCCCACATAGCGCTCTGCTCGCGGCAAGAGATCGGCGAGTTCGTCGAACGGGATGTCCACGCCGTTGACACCCAGAAAGGCGAGGGCACTCGCGACCACCAGAGCCGAGGACGAAGAGAGGCCCGCTCCCACGGGAATGTCTCCGCTCACCAGGTACGTACCCCCAGCCCACGGCCTTGCAGGCGCCCCGCGAGCCCGCGCGTAGTCCAAAATCCCCTGCACCGCAGCTTTGTGGTAGTTGCCCCAGTCACCCGCTGGAAACGGCGGAATCGGCGGCGCGATGCCGTAGGAGCGCGGCGGAAACGCCGGGTCGGCGTTGTGGAGCGCGATTTCCGGTCGCCCGCTGGCGCGGGCCACAATGCGAATGCATCGGTCGACCGCGACGGGCAGAACGGGCAACCCGTTGTAATCCGTGTGCTCGCCGAGCAGGTTCACCCGGCCCGGAGCTCGTGCCAGCACCGCGGGCTCGCACCCGAAGCGAGCGCGGAACGAATCGCAAAGCAGCGCCGCGCGTTCCCGCTCCTGCTCTGGCCACTGCGGGGGCCACTGCATCGCACTTTCCTACGCGCGCCTCGCGGCAGCCCTCCGGCGGAGCAGTTCGTCCACCGCGCGCAGGTCCTCCGGTGTACCCACATCGCTCCACAGCCCCTGCACTGGAAACGCGCGCACGTCGAGCCTGTCGCGCACCATCGCCTCGATCGCCTCGGGCAGTTCGTGCTCGCCCCGCGGCGACCGCCCGACGCGCTGCGCGTAGGGAAACACTTTTGGGGACAACACCATGAGCCCCGCGTTGTTCCATCGCGTCGCCGACGAGCCGCGCGCCGGCTTTTCCACGATCCTCCGCACCCGCCCCTCCCCGTCCACATACACCGCGGCCCCGCGCCACGGGTCGTCCACCTCGTTCACCGCGAGCAACGCGTCGCACCGGCGCGACGCAAAGCGGCGAACGAGCTCGCCGTAAGTATCCGGTTCTACGATCACGTCTCCCCAACTCAGCACGAATGCGCTTTCCTCCAACGCGTCGCGCGCCAACAGCAAAGCGCGCGCAGTCCCTTCGGGGCGCTCCTGCACCCGGTAGGAGAGGCGCAAGCCGAACCGCTCTTGCGAACCCAGCGCTTCCTGGATCTGCGCGCCGCGGTAGCCAACGACAATCACGGCCTCCCCTACGCCGGCCCGCGCCATCCCCGAGAGGATCCACGCCAGGATCGGCCGGCCCGCAACTTCGAGCAGCGGCTTGGGCACGCCTTCCGTGAGTGCCCCCATCCGCTTGCCCCGGCCGGCAGCTAGAATCACCGAGCGCACGCGGCGAAGATAATCGCACCCGGCGAAAAAGGCGAGAGGCGCGTCGCGCGCGGACGGGCGGGAAAAACCGTGCGGCGGCGCCCGCGCGCCACCGATGTGCCCGAGGCGCGAGTGAGGTCGCTCCGGGGCAAAGCCTCACTTACCTCGGGCGATCGTGCAAAACTCGCCCACGATTCCCAGGATGCTCGTGGAATGATGGTCGACCGAAGAAACCTCCTGAATCCCGCCTGCCGCCTTTGCTGCCTCGATACTGGCGTCGCCCGTGCTGAACAAGCCGAGAATGGACTGCGCGCAAGCCCGCCCTTCTCGGGTCCCGGTTCCTTCCGTAGCGGTCACCGGCCCTTTCACGTCTAGGTACAGTAGCCCGATCGTCGGCGCCGCCACCGGCTGGCATCCCGCCGCGAGCGCTGCGGCGCAGAGAAGTCCCGCCGTAATGAACACGAGTTGCTTCATGAGTGGCCTCCTTTCGACGTATTGCCCCGGAGCGACGCGTGCTTATAGCGCGCGCGTTCGGCTAGCGTCAATGAAAAGACCCGGCGCCGATTGCTGCGCGCGGCTCAGCGCGCGCTCTCGCGTTCCCCGGGTCCGATCGCGACCCTCCGCGCTGCTTTCCCCCGTGCCAGCCACTCTGCCCTTGCCGCGCGCAGCAATCGGCGCCGAGGGAACTCGCCCCTCGGGTCCGATCCGCGGAGACGCTTTTTGGCTGCGCGCGATCTGCTGTACTACCCAGCGAAGCCGGCGAGTTCGCTTTCCCTGCCGGCGCACTGCGCGGCAGCGCGCCAGCGCAGAGAGCCGCGACGCCCGGCGGCGCGGCTTGCGCGCCACCAGCAGCGGCGATACCTAGGGGCGGATTCGAGGAGCGCCGCGTGAAAATGAGGCTGTTTCGCCCGCATCTCGACTATCCAGAGGTCCCGTATCACGAGCTGCTCCGCCGCACCGTCGAGCGCTTCCCCGACAAGTGGGCGACGGTATTCCACGATCGGATGCTCACGTTTCGCGAAATCGAGGGGCTGAGCAACTCCCTGGCCGCGGGCTTGCGCGAGCTGCGCGTGGCGCCGGGAGATCGCATTGCGCTGCTCATGACCAACCGGCCCGAATACCTGGTCTGCTTCGAGGCGGCGTCGAAGGCAGGGGCGGTAGTCACTCCCGTGAATCCGGCGTACCGCGAGGCGGAGCTGGAGTACCAACTGGGCAACGCGGAGGCTCGAGTGGCGATCGTCCACATCCAGCATTACGAAGTGCTCGCCGCAGTGCGCCCGCGCCTGCCGAGCCTCGAGCACGTCATCGCGATCGAGGGCGCGCCGGAGGGCGCGATCGACTTCGACGAGCTGGTCGGGCGGATGCCGGGGACGCGCCTAGAAAGCCCGCCCATCCGCCCGCGGGAAGACCTGCTCGCACTTCCTTACTCCAGCGGCACGACGGGGCTGCCGAAGGGAGCCATGCTGACGCACGCGAACCTCGTCAGCAACCATATCCAATGCATCGCCGCGGGCCGGATCACGGAGCGGGATACATTGCTGATTTTTCTCCCTTTCTATCACATCTACGCCACGATGCTCATGGGGGCCGCAGTCGCCTCGGGGGCCACGCAGGTGATCATGGAGCGCTTCGAAATGGCAACGGCTCTGTCTCTCGCGCAGCGCTACCGCATCACGCTGTTCTACGCCGTGCCGCCCGTGTTGCTGGCGATGACTCACTTTCCGGACCTGGACAAGTACGACCTCAGCAGCATCCGTTACATCCTCTCCGGGGCCGCGCCGCTACCGCCGGAGGTCGGCCGCCGCGTGCAGCAGCTCACGGGGATCCCGGTTCTCCAAGGCTACGGGCTCACGGAGGCATCGCCGCTGACGCACTTGAATCCCGTCGACCGCCCGGAAGATGTGCGCTTGGAGTCTGTCGGGCTCCACATCTCGGACGAAGAGGAAAAAATCATCGATCTGGCCACAGGAAGGGAGTGCGCCCCGGGGGAGATCGGGGAATTGCTGGTGCGAGGCCCGCACGTCATGCGGGGGTACTGGAAGGACCCGGAAGAGACCGGGCGCGTTTTGCGCGACGGCTGGCTGCATACGGGGGACATCGCGCGGCGCGATGCCGACGGCTATGTCTACATCGTCGACCGCAAGAAGGAGATGATCAAATACAAGGGCTTCGGCGTGGCCCCGGCGGAACTCGAAGCCGTGCTGCACGAGCACCCGGCGGTGGCGGACTGCGCCGTGGTGGGAAAACCCGATCCGGAAGCAGGCGAAATCCCCAAGGCCTTCGTGGTCCTCAAGCCCGGAATGGACGCAGGGGCGATACAAGAAAATTCGCGCCGTCGAGTTCGTCGAGAGCATTCCCAAAAACCCATCCGGGAAGATCCTGCGCCGCGTTCTCAAAGAGCGCGGTTCCGAACCAGGGCCATCGTAGAGCGGCGCCGAAGCGGGCCTGCGCCCGCGGAGGGGCGCGCGGGTACGGCGCGTCAAAGGCGTTGCGCCGCCAGGCTTTCCACGAAAGCCATCGCCGCGGCGGCCGCGTTGCCCGCTGCCAGCCGGTAATAAGCGAAAAATTGTGCCGGATAGCCCGGCAATCCCAGCGGATCGCCCGCCCCATCGGAAACCGCGCGGAAGGCAATGAACCGCAAACTGCGACTCGCCGCTTCCCGCGCGATCGCCGCGGTCTCCATGTCCTCCACTGCGAGAGCGCCCGCGGCAGATGCAGCTCCACGGGCCCAGCCGAAGAACCCACTGCCGCGCACGAGGCCGAAGCCAGTTGCTTCGATCGCCTCGACATCGCAGCCGAAGACGTCGCCTCCGCCGGGCCGGCACGGAAACGGCGCACCGCCGAACGGGTCTCTGCTCCGACCCACACCCCCCACGACAATGCCGGGCTCGTGGGACAGGCAAACCTCGGGGGCGCCGGGTATCGATGGCGGCCGCGTACACCGCTCCAGCGTTACCGCGCCGGACACCGCCAGGGCCCGCGCCGCCTCGAGCCACTGGGAGTCCACGGGGTAGGCCGGCCCGTCTTCGAGCATCCACGCTTCGGGAACCGCGACCTCCCCAATGCGGCCCGAGCTCCCCGCGACTCCGGATACGATGACCCCTGCGACGCTCACTCGAGCGAACAAGGCGCGCGAAGCCGACTGCGCGTTCGCAATCCCGATCCCCGTGAGCCCGAGAACTACCGGCACGCCAGCGAGTGCACCCATCCGATACTTTCGCCCATCGATGACCGCGACCTTGTCGATCCGGGCACGGCCAACCAGCGGCTCCAACTCGGCGGGAAACGCGCTCAGCACGGCCAGGCGCCGCTCTCCACCCACGTCCACGGGGCCGCCACACGCGCACGCGGCTGCCGCCCAGATCCAAAGCCCGGCTCTCCCAGCTCGCAAGCGGCGCAACAAGCGCAGCAACGGGTTCCCGGCCGCACCGGAAACCCAGGAGTCCCGTGGGAATGCTGCCAGGGTCACTCCTGGGCTGAGGGGCTGGCACCGGGCTCCTCGCCGGAAGACGCGAGGCGAGACGGCCCTGGAGAAAAGCCCTCGCACGGTTGCCCGACTCTCAGCGGCTCGCCCCGGCCCGCTTCCGGACCGCCGCCGCGAGGCGCGGGAAGATGCCGCCCGCGGGGCCGCGCAGGCTGATGTCGCAGAGCGGGGTGAGCTCCGTCTCGTAGAGGTTCACTTCGATCAAAGTGCCGCCGCGCTCGCGGACGGTGAGCGGAAACTGCGCCGCGGGGTACACCGTCGCGGAGGTGCCCGCCACGATCATGCAATCCGCCCGGTCCGTCACCTCGAAGCAGCGCGCGAGAACATCCGGGGGGATCGGCTCTCCGAACGAAACCGTGTCGGCTTTCAAAATGCCCCCGCAGCGCGGGCACCGGGGCGGCAGGGCGTCGAGCGGCACCTCTTCCCACCGATAGCGCTGCACGCACTCGATGCAGCGGACGAGCAGGTAGTTGCCGTGGATCTCCAGCACCGATTGACTTCCGGCAGCGCGGTGCAGATTGTCGACGTTTTGCGTGATAATGCATTTGAGCGCACCTACCGCTTCCAGTTCCGCCATGGCGTAATGCCCGGGGTTGGGCCGCGCGGCCTGCAGGGTTTCCCAGAGTTCCCGCAGCGGGCCGCGCAGCGACAATCGCTCTTCCCAGGCTTTCCGTGGATCTGCGAGAAAGCGCTGGTAGCCGTTCATGGGCGGTTCGCCATAGCGCGTCCAAAGACCACCCGGGCCGCGAAACGGCGGGATCCCGCTCTCCACCGACATGCCGGCGCCAGTCAGTGCCACCACGTAGTTCGCGCGGCAAATCCGCTCCGCCGCTTGCTCGATGCGCCCTTCGAGATCTTCCACTGCCATCGCTCCGGTTCAGCGGCGGGCCGCGCAGCGGACTCTTCGCTGCAACCGGTTGTTACCCGGCCTACCCTTCGGCCTCCTCTTCGTACTCATCCAACACGCTTTCGGAGAGGTGTGAAAGGTGTGGTTGCTGCGCGAGTTCGCGGACGCTGTCGTATGATAAGGAATGTGCAGCTCTCCGCAAGCGGTCCCCTGTCAAGTAGGGAGAACACCGGCCGGCGCAACTCCTGAAAGACCTTCTCCCGCCGCGTGACCGGAGCCACGATGTGAAGGCGGATGTCCATATTCGGTTGGAGTGCGAGCAGGTCGGCCATGCGCAGAATGCCCGAGTAGATTGAGGTTGTGTGCTCCACCTCGAAGGCGCGCTTGCTCGGCCGGCCCTTGAGCCAGAGGACATCGATCTGCTCGATTGTCCTCAGGGTGGTGTCATCGTAATTCAACGGCAGGCGCTCGAGAAGGGGCGGGTGATCTCCCCGCCACTCCGTCAGCACCGCAGCCCGGTCCGATCTCGGAATCCAGATCTGCATTCCCATCCGGGAGCCGATCTCAGCGAGGAGCGCTTGAATCTTGAGCGATTCCCGTACCTCCTCTTCTGGCTCGGGTGCGGCCTCCACTGGTTCGGGCCCTTCAGGAACGGTTACCGAAACGTCCTTGTCCGCTCTGCGAATGCGATGAGCGAGAAGCCTCTTGTACTCGTTCTCATTGACTGGATACGTCACACCTCCAGAGGCCTGGGCCTCGATCGCCGACTCAAGAAAGGCACCATCGTTCTCGTCAAGCTGAACGAGGCTCCCACGGAGCTTGCCAGTCCACGTAGACGAATTCCTGCTCTGACCACGCGTGAACGAAAGAGCATTCCACACGCGGTCTTCATGAATAGGTAGGGCCTTCTCAATGGGCAACCAAGCAAGCGGTCTGACTCGGAAGCGAACTACAAACGGATCACCGTCAGGAAAGAACCGCGGCGTTTCGTCCACGTACGGCCCTCCAAGACCTCAAGCACTCCGACCCATCTCGAAAGCTTCGTCATGTAGCAGACAAACCTGTCGCCGGCCTTGACTCGACCAGCGACACCCCGGTGACGAAGGCGGAAACCGGATACCGTCCGATCGGAACGGCCTCGTACGTCTCAGGGGAAAACAGGTCAAGGAAGTACGCCATGTCTTTTCTTCGTGCTCAGCCGCCTAACGCTCCGGTTCAGCGCCGGGCCGCGGAGCGGACCGTCCGCTGCAACCGGTTGTTAGGCGCCGCTTCTACGCCCGAACCAATTCCGTCAGTGGGCCCCATGCCCTCTCCATACATCTCGCGAAGAACGAGCGGGCT
>JBBIUR010000160.1:0-9115 GCA_037440145.1 Myxococcales bacterium
ATTCGGATAAGGGCATGGTGGAAAAGACAATCGAATTGACCGGAGTGTCCTCGACCGGAATCGAGGACGCAGTGGCGCTCGCGATTTCCCGCGCGGCCATCACGATCGAGGGCATCCGCCGAGTGCGGATCACGGAGATTGCTGCGGACGTCGAAGACAATCAGATCGCGCGCTGGCGCGTGACGGTCCGGGTCACTTTCGGCGTCCAGGACCGGCTTCACGAGTAGGCGGAGCCAGCGTTGAGAGTCTCGATTCCCTCCGTGGGTTGCGCGCTGCCGGCGGCCGCATTTCCGGACTGCGGCCAGCTGTAGGAGGCGGCGATGCCGGAAGCGAAAGTCCGAGAGCCCTGGCCGGGAGTGTTTCTCATCCCGCTGCCGTTGCCAATCCGGCCGTCGATCGTGAATGTCTACCTGCTGCGGGGTGAACAGGAATGGGCGCTGATCGATACAGGCCTCAGCAGCGTCGAAAGCATCGCGGCGTTTCGCGACGCAGCCCGGGCGGTCGGATGCGAGCTGGACCGGCTGGCGAAAATCGCATGCACGCACCACCACCCGGATCACTACGGCGCTTCCGAAACTTATAAAGAGCTCACGGGAGCTGCGGTGTACCTGCACCCGCTGGAATACGAGCGCTCGCAGTGGTTCGCCACGCGAGAGCGGTCGAGCGAGGTCACGGCTTTTTTCCGCGCCCACGGGGTTCCGATCGCGGAGTTCGTCCACATCCCGACCCCGCACGAGTTCTGGGCCGGTCTCTACCGGCCTGCGCCCCCTGATGTAGCGCTGAGGAACGGCGACCTCGTTGTCGTTGGCGGCCGGGAGCTGGAGATCGTCTGGACGCCGGGCCACGCGCCCGGCCACTGCGTCCTGTACTTGCAGCGAGAAAAGGTGCTGTTCGTCGGAGATCACCTGCTGCCCAAGATCACCCCTCACGTAGGCTGGTATCCAGGGGGGCCGGAAGATCCGCTCGGCGATTATTTGGAGTCGCTTCGAAAGATCCAGAGGTTGGACGTCCGACTCGTGCTTCCCGCCCACGGCGCTCCGTTCCCGGATCACCGGCACCGCGCGAGCCAGATCCTCCAGCACCATGAGTACCGGATGCGGGAGATGCTCGACGTGCTGCGCGGCCGGCCGGCCACTGCGTACGAGATTGCGAAACGGGCTTTCGGGTTCGACATCCAAAGCCCGCTGGCAGTGCAGTTTCCCGCGACCTTCGAAACACTGGCCCACCTGCAGCACATGATGCGACTCGGGCGCGTCGCGTGCGAGGAGCGGAATGGAAAGGTGCTCTTCGCAGCGCGGAGTTGAGTCGGGGAGCCAGCGCCATTTGAGTAGCAAAACGGATATCGGCCGGCGCGCCGAGGGGGCGCGAGCGGAGGGATAGGAACAGCGCGAGCCGCAACGCGATCCCCACCACTTCGCTCCGGGAAGTGCAAAGCACTCGGTGCGGGGGACGCCCCGAGCTTCGCGCGGACGCGGTGATTGAGGGCGCGATGCAGCGCCCGTTTATCCCATCAGGACCCGCCCGGGGCCGGTCCCGCCAGGTGCCCCCTGCTCGGCACCGTGCGAGCGCGGCGAGGAGCTCCCATTCCAGGGGCGCAGGTTATCTGGGCCGGCAAACCGCCAGAGGCGTCGACGCCATCGAGGCGCATGTGGCGCGACTCGCCACCGCCGGCTTCGCTCCCGGCCGGGTCGCCACTCGATGAGGCCCGGTGCCGGATGGATCTAGCCGGCCGCCCGCCCGAAAAGAGGCGTGCAGTGGGGCAGTTGCTCGCCGGCCCCTTTCGGAACAGCATCGCGCCAGCGTCCGGATCGGCCGGTTGATACGCGGGGGTTCCGCAGGCGACCTTCGTTCCCACGATCCCGCCGCCGGCGGACCCTTTCGTCACTCGGCCTCCAGGCCGCCACGTGTCAGGCTGGAACGCATCAGGCCGGAGGCGAGCGGTGCGGCGGCCGAGCGCATCGCGCACTTCGTACTCTCCGCGGAGGAACGGGTGCTCGCGAACAGTGGCGACGCGCTTCCCGTGGAGGTCGCGCACTTCGTATTCGCCGCGGAGGAACGGGTGTTTGCGCACGGTGTAGCGAAGCCACCGGCGCTTGCCGTGGTGGCGGCGAGCACGGCCGCCAGCAGCGTGGGCAAGAGCGCCGCGCGCCGCACCTGGCTCCTCGTCTGCTTTGAAGTCCTTCGAAACGTTGCTTTGCGATCCGGGCAGGCCAGCAAAAAAACGCATCGAAAGTTAGGAACCCACCTTTGCGCCCGTCGAAGGGCTGCGCCAGGCAGCACGCAGGCTTGCCTAGAATCCGCAGCAGAAAGGGCGCCCCGCACGGCCATTGCACTCCGTCTCGACTACTCTCCCACATGTTGGCGAAGGCCGCGCGCGGGCAACAGCTCCGGCGCTTTTGCCGCCTGGAGGCGCGCCCACCGCGAGCCACGAACTCTTCGTCGAAATCGGGCTTTTGCCGGGATTCGAGTAGCGGCGCTTTCGACGCGACCCGGAGAGCACCGATCGCAATCCGCGGCGCGGGGCGTCGGATCTTACTCGGTGCGGGGTACGAGGCGGTCTACCGACCGAGAAACCCGGGGCCCGCGCGCAGATCCGGTTGCCTCGGATGCGAAACGGTGCGCTTCGCGAACCCTCGCCGAACACCGCCGCCGGCTTGGGGTGCCGCCCAGTTCTAAGTGCGTGGTGCTCGCACCCGCTAGTAGGGCCGCACGCAGACCCCGAGCCGGCACGAGCACCTTGCCCAGTGAGCCGTGCTGGACTCGAACCAGCGACCCTCTGCTTAAAAGGCAGATGCTCTGCCACCTGAGCTAACGGCTCGCGACGTGCGCCCGTCTAGCACGCTTCTGCACAGAGGCAAAGTAGCGCCCGAGGACGGGCATTGCCAGCCGATGCACCTGCGGCGCGGGGTAGCGAGCCCTCAGGCTAGAGGGCCCGCGCCGGCCGCGCCAAGAGACCGAGACCCGAGGCGCCGGGCCTGCACACTCGAAGCGAAGCGTCCCCGACGGGATTTGAACCCGTGTTGCCGGCGTGAAAGGCCGGTGTCCTGGGCCTGGCTAGACGACGGGGACGTCAGTTCCCGTCCGCGATGCACCCCGGGCTGCGGCGCGGCGCTTCCGCAGTCCCTACGGGAAATCCCGGGGCGAATCAAGCAAGGCGTCGGTAACAGTGATGTCGGCCAGGCGCAGGTGCGCCAGAATGCGCGTTCACCAGCTCGGGAGCTGCAGCCGCGTGCAGGCGCCTCCGCTGCTCTCGCCGCAACGGGTTGCATCGCGAAGGCAGGAAGAAATTCTGTTCGCGCTGCAAGGCGCCGGCACCCCGCGTCCCGCAGGGCCACTGGCGAGCTCAGCGAGCCTCGAGGTCCCAGCGCTTGAGCACCGCCACCAGCCGGCGCGCTCCAGCCGGGACCGGTACTTTCCCGGCGAGGATCGCTGCGGCGGGAACCGGTCTCCCGTAGTACTCCGCATTCGCTGCGTCGCGGGTACCGATTACCGTCCCCTCCAGCGAGGCTCCGGCAAAAAGGCCCTGGCTGCGGCTGTACGTATAGACGGCCGCCATGGGCATGACGCCGGCACCAACGCTCCGCCCTACCGGGCCAGCTGCTGCGCTGAGATCGGTACCGAGGGAAACATTGCCTCCGCGGGAAAATGCTTTCACGGCCTCGTCTGTGTTCAGCACAATCACGAATTCCGACACCTGCGCTCCGGCCTGTAGACCGAACCCTGCGCCTCCCGTCGCGATCGCCGAGGGGCCGCTCCAGCCGTTGGGGGTGCGCGCGACAACGATTCCCTTACCGGCGCGACCGCTGAAGAGGAATCCGACCTTGGTCACCGTGAGGATCGCCAAACCCCGGGCGTCCCGCAGCACCGCGGCGGGAATCGAACGCTCGGAGATGGCTTGGAACCGCTCGAGAACGGTCACTGCCTGATCGACATCCTCCTGCATTTCGGCTGGGGCGGGGCGAGCCGCCGACGCAGTGAGCGATAGGACCATGCCGAGTCGCAGCATCCAGGGCTTCATCCACAGGCCTCCTCCGCAGGTGCAGCCATTTCCCGCCGCAGCCATTGGCCGGGCGGTGCGTGCCGCTCTTTTATCCCGGGTCGCGCACCGAGGCCAAGCGGAATTCCCACGACCGGGAAAGCCGGGGGTCGATTTTCGAGGCCCGTTTCCGCGGATGAAGAAAGGGCGTGCGGGCTTCGCCGGTGCGAGGAGGCGCGGGGTGCGTGGTCTAGCCGTTGCACGCTCGTGCAGTAAGGAGGGAATGGCTTCGGGCCATGTGCGCGTCCCCGAAGAAGACCGTCGTCGGGGTCCCTGGGGAAAGTTCGCGGGAGGAGCGCCGGGTCGCCCTTACTCCAGAGTGTGTGGGTGCTCTCGCCAGGGCCGGGGCCGAGGTGGTGGTGTCGGCGGGTGCGGGGAGAGCGGCCGGCTTTCTGGACAAGGCGTACCGGCAGGCCGGCGCGCAGGTGGTGGGGCAGGCGGCGGACGTGTTCGCCGCAGCGAACCTGCTGCTCTGCGTGCGCCCGCCGGAGCCATGGTGGCTGGAGGCCCTGGGGCCGGGGCAGGTAGTAGTCGGAATGCTGGATCCACTCGGCTCGCCGGAAAGGATCGTTCATTTGGCGCGGCGGGGCGTGACGGCGTTCGCGCTGGAACTGCTGCCGCGAATCGCTCGCGCGCAGAGTATGGACGCACTTTCCTCGATGGCCACGATTGCGGGCTACAAGGCTATCCTTCTGGCGGCCGAGACACTGCCCCGGATGTTCCCGATGATGATCACCGCTGCCGGAACGGTTGCGCCTGTCCGCGTCTTCGTTCTCGGCGCGGGTGTCGCAGGCCTCCAGGCAATCGCGACGGCGCGGCGCTTGGGAGCTGTGGTCCGCGCGTACGACGTGCGCCCCTCGGTGAAAGAGCAGGTGCAGAGTGTGGGCGGTCAGTTCGTCGAACTGCCCCTGGCCGCGGCCAACGCGGAGAACGCCGGCGGGTATGCGCGTCTGCTCGACGCCGATTTCTACGCACGGCAGCGCGAGCGGATGGCGCGCATCGTGGCGGAAAGCGACGTGGTGATTGCCACTGCAGCGGTGCCTGGCGAGCGCGCGCCCGTCCTTGTCGACCGGGCGATGGTGGAACGGATGAAGCCCGGATCGGTGATTGTCGATCTGGCAGCGTATGCCGGCGGAAATTGCGAGCTCACCCGCCCGGGGGAAACGCTGGTGCATCGCGACGTGACAGTGATAGGGCCCCTTCATTTGCCGGCCACGGTGCCCTATCACGCGAGCCAGCTCTACGCGAAAAACGTCGCGGCTTTTGTCACCCACCTGCTCCGCCATGGTCGGATCCGCACCGATCGCGACGACGAGATTTTGAAAGCCACAGTAGTTGCCGAAGGCGGCGCCGTGGTCCATCCGCGCGTGCGCGAGCGGTTGGGAGAGGGCGAGACTGCGTGGCCGCGAGCCGGAGCGGGGTAGGAGGGCACGCAGAGTCGACCTCCTCTCCGCTGCGCGGT
Source organism: Myxococcales bacterium (assembly GCA_037440145.1). Classification (GTDB taxonomy): domain Bacteria; phylum Desulfobacterota; class Binatia; order HRBIN30; family BPIQ01; genus JBBIUR01. The sequence goes on from JBBIUR010000160.1 coordinate 5,499, forward strand.
GCCCGCGGGCGGCGAGGGACGAGGCACCAACCCATGGCGGACTTTCTTCAATCCCTCACCGTTTTCGTGCTGGCTTTGTTCGTGGGCATCGAGGTGATCACGAAAGTGCCCACGACCTTGCACACTCCCCTCATGTCCGGTGCGAACGCCATCTCCGGGATTACGCTGATCGGTGCCGTGATCGCAGCGGGCGCGCAACACAGCGCGCTCACCCAGGCTCTGGGCCTGGTGGCGGTGATCTTCGCTACGATCAACGTGGTGGGCGGTTTTCTCGTCACGCACCGCATGCTCGAAATGTTTCGGAAGGACCGGTGAGCGGCCTCGCCCCTGTTCTCATCCCCCTCAGCTACCTGACGGCGTCCGCGTTGTTCATTCTGGGATGGCGCGACCTAGCGCATCCGAGGACGGCGGTTCGCGGCAACACACTCGGTACCGCGGGGATGGCCGTAGCGGTAGCCGCCACGCTGCTCGATCGGCGCATCCTGGGGTACGAGATGATTGCGGCCGGCCTCGTTGCGGGCAGTGTCGCCGGGGCGCTCCTGGCGCAGACAATTCGCATGACCGCCATGCCGCAGATGGTGGCACTTCTCAACGGCTTCGGCGGGGGTGCGTCCGTGCTGGTGGCTTGGACCGCTGACATCGAGGCTCGTCTCGCCGGGTGGACCCCGAGCGGGACCGTTTTGGTCGCATCGGTAGCCTCGGGATTCATCGGTTCCGTGACTTTTTGGGGAAGCCTGGTCGCGTTTGGAAAGCTGCAGGGCCTCATTTCCGAAAGACAGATTCGGTTTCGCGGCCACCAGGTATGGAACGCGGCGCTGGCCGCGGTCGCGCTCGGGCTCGGGGCGTGGAGTGTGGCCGAGCCCGCGATCGGGCTCCTCTTTCCCGCGATCGTCGCTGTCAGCGGAGTTCTGGGAGTCTTTCTGGTACTGCCCATCGGGGGAGCAGACATGCCGGTGGTGATTGCGTTGCTGAACTCGTACTCCGGTCTTGCCGCAGCGGCCACGGGTTTCGTACTGGACAACAACGGCTTGATCATTGCCGGCTCTCTCGTGGGCGCCTCCGGGGTCATCCTGACCCGAATTATGTGCCGGGCGATGAACCGGTCGCTGGCGAGCGTGGCCTTTGGCGTGCTCGGGCCCGCGGAAGGCCAGAGGGCGGCTGCGGATGTGTACGAAGGGCGAGTAAAGGCCACATCGGCCGAAGAGGTGGCCATGTTGCTGGAGGGCCCGCGCCGCGTCGTGATCGTTCCGGGATACGGGATGGCAGTCTCCCAGGCCCAGCACGCGGTGCGCGATCTCGCGAACTTGCTCGCCCAGCGGGGCACGGAGGTGGAGTTCGGCATCCACCCAGTTGCGGGGCGGATGCCGGGCCACATGAACGTGCTTTTGGCCGAGGCCAACATCCCGTACGAGAAGCTCAAAGAAATGGATGAGGTCAATCCCACTTTCGCGCAGACGGGCGTGGCGCTGGTGATCGGTGCAAATGATGTGGTGAACCCGATGGCACGCACGGGTGCTCATTGCCCGATTGCGGGGAGGCCCATCCTCGATGTGGATCGCGCCCGTACGGTGGTGGTGATCAAGCGGAGCCTCGCCCCTGGCTTCGCGGGAATTCCCAACCCCCTGTTCGCCGCTGACAATGCTCTCATGGTCTTCGGCGACGGGCGGCAGGCGGTACTGGAAATCGTCGCGGCGCTCAAGGAGGAGTGATTGCGGAGCGCTCGCCTTCCTGACACTGTATTCCCGCATGCGCAGCAAGTGCTGGCGGCTAGCGCTTTTCCTCTTCCTGGCAGCCGCCGAAGCTTCGGGCAGTGCGGCGGGAGGCGACGCGCAGCCCCGGTTTTTCCTCGCAGGGAACGGCTGGCTGCGGATGCGCGATGCGCACACGGGGGAAGAGCTCCATGTCCGCTACCGCCGGCCGGACGGAAGCTACGACCCGCGGGCGCGCGCGGAGATCGATCGCTTTTTCCGCTCGCGCGTGGACGCGCAGCAGAGCCCGATCGCGCTGCGGCTGATCGAACTCTTAGGCTACATCCAAGCCCGGTATCGCCCGCGCGAGATGGTGCTGATTTCCGGTTATCGCAGCCCCGGCTTCAACGCGGCCTTGCGGTCACGCGGCGTCCGCGCTGCTCTTGCGTCGCTCCACACACAGGCCCTTGCCGCCGACGTGGCGCTCGCGGGGGTGGACGCGAGGCATCTCTGGGAAGACCTCCGGAGGCTCGGAGCGGGCGGCGCGGGTTACTACGGGCAGGAGAAGTTTCTCCACGTGGACGTGGGGCCGCCGCGCTTTTGGGAGGCAGCCACATCGCGCGTCGAGGAGAACCTCTCGGCTGGAAACGCCCGCATGTTCGCGCGCACGGAGTTCGACCGGTACCTGCAGCTCCAGGGGGCTCTCGCGAGCCTGCACAGCGTCACCGCGTTTCCCGTCCGTGTTGCGAGCCAGGGAGAGCTGGTGCTCCGGGGGGCAAGGTTCCCGGTCGCGGTCGCTCCATTCGGCTTTTCCGCCCGCCGCGAAGGCGATTGTTTCCTGATCGAAGAGGCGCGACCGGGTTATCCGTTTCAGGTCCTCGCAGCCGTGGTGGAAGAGGCTCGCGCGTCGCGTCCGTTGCGGGGTCGCGCGCACCTCGTGTTCCACACCTGCGAGCCGAGAATCGAGAAAACCCCCCGCGATCTAGAGTCGAATCCGATCGAAATCGGTGCGGGCCGTTGAGGCGCCGCCGGTCTTCGGGAAGCCAGCCCTGCGCCGTCTGTCACGCGCCCACGAGCATCCTTTGCCGGAGCGCTGCTTCTGTGTCGCGATCCGCGAGCTCGGCCACAAGGGCGAGGGCAAACTCCATGGCCGTACCAGGCCCGCGGCTAGTGACGACGTTTCCGTCGACTACGACGCGGTCCGAAACGCATCGGGCGGCCCCGAGCTGGGCTTCGAAGCCCGGGTAGCACGTGGCCCGGCGCCCGTCGAGGACGCCGGCAGCGGCGAGGGCGATCGGCCCGGCGCAAATAGCGGCCACTCGGCCTCCCGTCTGGAATTGCCTCCGCACGAACTCTCGCACCGCCGGATGGTCGCGGAGATTTTCGGCCCCCGGAAGTCCGCCGGGCAAGACCACGGCGTCCCACTGCTGGCGGGCTGCCTCGCGCACGGTCGTGTCGGCGACCACGGTGATCCCGTGCGACCCCTTGACCCGCTTGCCGCGCAAGGACACTGCCTGCACGTGGATCCCGGCGCGGCGCAGCACGTCCAGAACGGTCACCGCTTCGATCTCTTCGAACCCATCGGCCAGTAAGACACAAGCCCGCGCCATTCTCTTTTCTCCCTCGCTCTTTTGAAGTGCTCTTTTGCGCTTCGCTGTGGGGTTTTGCATAGCCCGCAGCGCTCCGGGATGCACTGCCAACTCCAGGCCGTGCTCTGCACGCGGGCGCGCAGCGCCAGACGCAAACGCGCTCCTGCGGTCATGGGCATTCCCGAAGAAGGCGGCGCGCGCGTTCCCGGGCTGCCGCATGGATCTCTGGATGCCGATCCGACGACGGGCGTGCGAGGTACGCCCGGAGCTCCTCCTCGAGGCGCTGCGCCGCTGCGGCCGCGTGCTCGGGCCCTCGCGGCTTGTTCGCTTGGAGCGTGAT
>JBBIUR010000161.1:0-3505 GCA_037440145.1 Myxococcales bacterium
AGCGGTCGACGGCGGTCGTGCGCGTGGCCTACCGAGCGGCGGGGGGCGCGCTGCCAATCATTGGTGTCGGAGGAATTTTTTCAGCCGCGGACGCATGGGAGAAAATCGCTGCCGGCGCCTCGCTGGTGCAGCTGTACACGGGGCTGGTGTACGAAGGTCCTCTGGTCGCTCGCCGGATCGTGCGAGGACTTGCCGACCACGTGCGCCGCGCGGGCCTGAGCCACCTTCGCGAACACGTGGGGTCGGACCATCGCAAGTAACCAGGGAGATGGACGGCGACGGGCGATAGCGTCGCCTCCACCTCGCCTTCGCAATTGCCGGCGCTGCCGGCGGGCAAGCGCCGGCGCTGCGGGGGTTCACGACGTGGAGCTTTCGCGGCTGGGGTTTTTCTCTCCCGCCACCGGCTGCGTGCTTTGCCGCTGCAGAGCTTGTTTTTCGAAGGCCCGGACCTCCCCGAGGCAACAGCGGCCGGAGGGGTTTTTCACCCCACAGGCGCAGCGCCCGGCCCGAATCTCCGCCGCGATTGCCGCCGATGCCGTCCAGCGGCCGGTGGCGGCAATCTCCTCGGCGATCGCGTGCCGGGTGAGACCAAAGCAGTAGCAAAGCGGGACATCGAGCCCCGGATCCTTCGCGCTCACGGGTACCCGGAGGTCGCCCTGCCGGAGGACCACACCGCCCGTGCTGTAGTACACAACGGGGCATCCCGGGGTGCGGCAAAAGGAATAGGCACTGCGCGCAAGGCAGGGAGCCGGAACACCGAGGGCCGCCATGGCGCCTACGGTTTCGCGGCCCACCTGCAACCCCTGGGCGCCGCAGCTGGGGCAGGTGCCGGCAGAGGCGGCACGGTCGCTTTCTCTGTCACAACACTGCGCCATGGAAGGACCGTCACTTCTCTGCCGAGCTAGCGGGAAATCCCGCCTTGGTGATCGCGCTGGCAATTGCCTTGGGATTCGTTTGGCGCGGGTCGTAGTGAATAACCGCCCTGCCGGCTTTCCAGTCCACCTGCGCGGAGGACACACCGGGAACTGCCTGGGCGGCTTTGGCCACGGAGTTCGCACACGCTCCGCAGGTCATGCCCTTGACCTCGATCTGGCAGACTGCACCCGTCGGGACTGTCTCCGCCTCGGCGGCAGCGGCGCTTGCCGGGCTGTCACTGCAGCACGCGCGCGCAGGGTTTCCGAGAGCCAGAAGACCCGCGCCAATCACCGGCAGACAAAGGGCTAGGGTACGATGCATCGTTTTTCCCTCCTTCGCGTTTTCACTGCGCACAGCAGCTCAACTTGGTGACGTCCTTCTGGAACGAAATCGCTGCGATCTTGAACGCCTCGGCCAACGTCGGATAGACGAACGTGGCGCGCACGAGATCGCCCACCGCGAGCTTGTGGCGAACGGCTAGGACGCCGATGGGGATCAGGTCGGCAGCAGCAGCGGACAGCACGTGCACGCCGAGTATGCGATACGTGCGTTCGTCGACGACCATTTTGAGAAGGCCGCGCGTGTCGCGCACGGCGCCGGCTTTTGGGACATGGGCAAACGGGATCTTCGCGACCGCGACGCGGTGACCCCGGGCGCGGGCCTCCTCTTCCTTCAGCCCCACTGCGGCGACCTGCGGCGATGTGAAGATCGCATGGGGAATCCCGGCAGCGTCGAATTTCCTGTGCGCGCCGCGCAGGGCATTCTCCGCTGCCAGGCTGCCTTGCTGCGCCGCCACGGTGACGAGCATGAGCTTGCCCGTGACGTCTCCAGCGGCCCACACATTGCGCGCCGTCGTCCGCAACTCGTCGTCGACCACGACAGCGCCCCGTTCGTCCACCTTCACGCCCGCAGCTTCCAGGCCGGCATCGGCAGTGTTCGGCCGGAGGCCCGTCGCTACCAGGAGCTTTTCGGCCTGGAAGTCGCGCTGCCGCCCGCCGACCTGGGCGCACGCGAGGACCCCGCCTTCGATTCTGGTAACGCGCTCGATGCGCGCGTCGGTGTGGATCTCCATCCCCTCGGCTTCCAGATACGAGCGCAACAGGGCGGAAACCTCGGGTTCCTCCTGAGGCGCGATGCGGGGCAAGGCTTCCAGAAGAGTCACGCGCGTGCCGAAGCGAGAGAACATTTGCCCGAGTTCGAGCCCGATCGGCCCGCCTCCCACGACGAGCAGAGAGCGAGGCGCGGATTCCAGTTCCAGAGCTTGGACATACGTGAGGTAGGGCGTCTCCCCGAGCCCCTCGGCGCGCAGCGGCGCCGGGGAGGCGCCGGTTGCGATCAGGAAGCTTTCCGCCGTGATCGCCTGCTCGCCAACTTGTGCCTGGTGCGGGTCAGTGAGGCGGGCCGGGCCGGCGAAGTACTGAACGGAGGGGTAGGCCTCCAGAACATCCCAGTACTTCTGCTTGCGCATCCCCTCCACGAGTTCGCGCTTTTGGGCCATGACGTCGCGGAACCGCAGCGGCTCGGTGCCGCGCGGCACGCCGGGGAACCCGTCGCTCCGATACATCCAGTACCGCTCGGCCGCGTGGAGGAGGTTCTTGGTGGGCACGCATCCGCGGTTGACGCACGTGCCGCCAATCGTGGCCCGCTCGGCGATGCCGACCCGCGCGCCGATTTCCGCACCGCGGATGGCTGCGGCGAAGGCTGCCGAGCCGCCGCCCAGGACGAAGAGGTCGAAGTCGCGCTGCGACATTCGCCGTTTGCGCCACATCGAACGCATCGCCTAGCCTTCCTGTCCGATCGGCTCTACTGCGGGCTCGTAGCCCGCGGCGCGGACGGCAGCGGCAATTGCCGCGAGGGATACGGCCCCGGGCTTTGCCTTCACCACGACCACGCCTTTTGCCGCGCTGGCGTGCGCCTCGATGACTCCGGGAATTTTGCGGAGGTTCGCCTCGATCGAGAGCTGACACGCTGGGCAGTCCATGCCGCGAACGGGCAGGGTGATGACTTCGCCCGGGCCTGCATCGGCAATGGCGGGTCCTCGGCCCGCGGCGAGTGCGGTGTACAGATGCAGGAACGCGAACGCGCCGACGATGGCCGTTGCGAGGACGAGCGAGGTGCGCGTCGTGCGCTCGTTTTTGACGTCCGCCCCGAGCGCCTGCATGCGCCGCCTTTCGCGCAAGAAGTAGCCCCACGCTGCGGCGAGCAGGAGCACCGCGGCGGCGATGAGATGCCAGTGGTACCCACCGATCGCGCTGCCAAGCCCCAGGCCGCCGAGCCCCAGCAACGCGAGGCCGAGGGGCAGTGCGCAGCAAGTGGAAGCCACAATCGCGGACAGAAAACCGAGTTCTTTTGCTTTCATCGGACACTCTCTCCCGTAGTTTTCGCCTCTTGGAACGACCGGCCCTGCAAGACGTTACCGGCTTTTGTGTCCCGCTTGCCTCGCCATTCGAGCCGGAAGCTGCCGCGGGCTTCCAGGCGGCGCATCCTGCGCGAACCGGGCTCGGCAGCGCCAGCTCGCGTTGCGGTGCGCGGCGCATTCACGCTAAGGGCAGCCTGGGAGGGTGACCCCATGTCACGATGGTCTGGCATA
>JBBIUR010000161.1:3515-9075 GCA_037440145.1 Myxococcales bacterium
GTCTTTCGGCGCCCTTGGGATGCAGTGCAGCGAGGCGGGCGGAGATGGTGGAACCGGTCGGGCCTCAGCCCCCTGCAGAGGCGCGGCCAGCGCGCTCGCTCGACGAGGAAGCCACGCCCGCGGACCGCGTCGGACAAGTGCTTGTGGTCGTACTGGCCGTAGGGTTGACGTTCGTGATGATCATTGTGCCGCTCACGGTGCTCTGAGTGCCCACAGCGAGGCGCGAACTGCGACACCTGGGTGGTAGCTCGGGAATCGGTTATGAAGCGGCGGCGGGCCGGACTCGGTGCAGCGGTTCTCTGCGCGGGGCTGCACGGTTGGCTCCCGCCGGTGGTCGCGGCGGGGATCGGGGGTCTTTGGCGCATCGCAACCGAGGGCTGCGCCGTCGATACCCGCGGGCGAGAGACATGCTTTCGCACCGATCCCGTGGACATCGCGGTGGAGCAGTTGGGCGATGGAATCACAGGGGTGCGGGTGATCTCGCCCGATGGCGTGTCGGAGGGATGCACCGTGCAGTGCTCTCCCGCAACCCCCGCTTGCGCGCCGGTGGCAGAGGTTCGCGGCGGCGTATCGGGTGATTCGGTGTGGTTCACTCTTGTCGGCACCCAGGCCGTGACGGTCGACTGCGGGGTTTGCCGGTTCTGGGAGGAGTCGTCCGACACTTTCGAGGCGCGGGGCGTCGTCGCCGGCAATCGAATTGCGGGCACGTTCACCGAGGAGGTCGCGGACCGGTGCGCGGGCGACGGGCCCGACTGCAGCGCGTTCTCGCTCGACTGTCTCGATGCGCGGGCGAGGGGCACATTCGAGGTCGAGATCCTGCCCCTGACTCCGCCGACGCCCACGGGAACCCTTGACGCTGTTCCGCTGCCGTCCCCGACGGCGACCGGGGCGGGCCGGACGGAGGTGCGGTACCGGCTTGCAGCGGCCCTCGGTCCGGCGGATGCCGCGCTCTTGCTGGAGCGCGCGGAGGGGCTGCCGGCGCGCGGTGCACTGCGCATCGAGGCGGAGGTGGTTGCGTACGAGGCGATTGTGGGTTCGATGCGGGTGGGATTGACGCGGGGCGTGCGCGGGACGCACCCGGCAGCGCATGGGGCTGGTACCGCGGTGCGTCCGGTTGGGGGAGGGGGTGACGCAAATTGCGATGCGGCGGCGACCGCGGCTGACGTGGTGGCGGTCCTCCAGGGATGGGGGAGCGAGGGAGAGGCAATTTGCGGGGGCGATGTGGATGGCAATGCCGGCGTGGGGGCCGAAGATGCTCGCGCCGCGGTGCGACTATCGTTCGGCGGCCGGGCGGCGGCGCCGTGAGTAAGGTTACGAGCGTGCCCGGGTGAGAATCGGGCCCGCCGCTGCAGCCGCTGCGGCTTCCTCGGGTGGGCGGTCTGGGTGGACCGCTTCGTCCACGCTGAGGGCGGTACGGTAGCGGAACGGTTCGCCCCGGATCGGGCAAGCGGGGATGTCGCAGTACGCGCAATACGCCCGCCGGCAGGGATCCGTGTGGAAGACGATCTCTCCCTCGATCTTGCTGCGCTGGATCACCTGGCGCTCGAAGGCGTCGGCCGCGTCGTGCGCGGCTTGGACGCTCCAGAACTCCGGGAGGACGAGATGCGCGTCCACGTGTGCAAAGCGGCCCGACCGGATCGCGCGCAAGCTGTGCACGCGGATGATCCCGGGCACGAGGCACTGGTTCACCGATTCGATCAGCTTTTGCAGCAGCGCTGTGTCCTCTTCGTCGAGCAGCCCGCCGGCAGCGTGCCGGACCAGGCGCAAGCCGGTCCGCGCGAGGTTTGCTCCCACCAACAGCGCCACTGCAGGGTCGAGCCACTGGACCCCTGTAAAGCGCACCGCGAGCAAACCGCCCACCACGCCGGCGCTCGTCCAGAAGTCGGAGAGCACGTGCTGGCCGTCGGCCACGAGCGTGAGCGACTGACACTTTCTCCCTGTGCGGACCAGGTACACCCCCAGGGCCAGATTGCCGAGCCCGGCTGCTGCGACGATGCCTGCGCCGGCGTCGATCGCCTGGACGGACGCGCCGCGCAACAGAGTGGCCACGGCCTCGAAGACAACAGCTGCCGCCGCGAACGCGATGAGCCCGCCTTCGAACGCGGCGCTGAAGAATTCGATTTTCCCGTGGCCGTAGGGGTGGTTCCGGTCTGCCGGGCGGCCGGCGAACAAGATTCCGCCCAGCGCGAAAACCGCTGCGACCACGTTTACGATGCTCTCTAGCGCGTCCGACAAAACGGCCGCCGACTCGGTGAGCCGGTACGCAAAAAACTTGGCTGCGAGGAGTGCCGTTCCTGCAACTAGCGAGACGATTCCTGCCCGAGTCCGCGCGCGCACGTCGGCGGCTGCGGTGGCCGGACCGGTTGCCGTGATGGCCATGCCGATTCCGATCATGGGAGTCTGAGCGCCGGAGTCAACGCCTGCGCAGGGCGATTCTCAGTCCCCGGTGGCGGTTGGTCGGCTGGGACCAAGGCCGTGTTCCTCCTCGCGGGCAGAGTTCTCGATGCGGGTCGGAGCCGGCGCACGCCGCGCTGAGGGCTCCACCGCGCATTCCCCACCGCCGGTTTTTTGGAACCCCGCGGCGCCAGGTGCGGAGTTGCACCCGCCGATCCGATTTCGGTGCAGGCTAGGGGAGTGCGGTTCGCTCAGGCATGGATCGGCGGTCGCCGGCCGCGCCACGGGCGCGCTTGTTCGAGCTGCGCGGCAATGCGAAGAAGCAAGTCCTCCCTCCCGTAGGCGGCCACGAGCTGCACGCCGATCGGCAGGCCGCCGGCGCTCCAGTGCAGCGGCAGGGAGATCGCTGGCTGTCCCGTGATGTTGAACTGCGCCGTGAACGGAATCAGCGCCAGGGCGCGGTCCGTACCGAGGGGGTTGTCCGGAGGGGGTCGCAGCTCTCCGAGGCGGGGCGGCGGCTCGCCCAGCGTGCTCGTCAGCAGCAGATCGAAACCCTGGTCCCACCAGCTCGCCATTCGGCGCGTGAATCGCTCGAGGGACTGGACCGCCGCGACGTACTGCGAAGCGGGGCACGCGCGGCCGAGCTCTGCAAACGCCCAAGTGGTGGGCTCGAATTGTCCTCGGTCGAGGGGCTTTCCCGTGCGCGCGCTCAGTTCGTCGAGCGCCGCCGCCGTCCAGCTCGCGATCAGCGTGAAGAAGTGCGGGAGAAACTCCTCGGTTTCGGCGATCGCCGCCGGATAGGACTCTTCCACGATGTGTCCGAGCGAGTCGAGCAGGCGAGCCGCCTCCCGAACGGCTGCTACGCAATCCGGGTGCAGTGTGGTCCTGCCGCCGGGAACGTGGTCGAGAATGCCGATGCGGAGGCGTCCCGGCGGCTCTCCAACTTCTTCGCGGAACGGCCGGGCAGGCGGCGGTGCGGTATACGGATCGCCGGGCATCGGCCCAGCGATGGCGTCCAGAATCGCCGCCGAGTCGCGCACGCTGTGCGTCACCGCGTGCGCAACGACCAGGCCGTTCCAGAACTCGCCGTACTCCGGCCCCAGGGACACTCGCCCCCGCGACGGCTTCAAGCCAACCAGGCCGCACTCGCTAGCGGGAATGCGGATCGACCCCCCGCCGTCGCTCGCGTGCGCCGCGGGCACCATGCCGGCGGCCACCGCTGCCGCTGAGCCGCCGCTCGATCCGCCGGTCGACCGGGTCGGATCCCAAGGGTTGCGAGTCGGGCCATAGGCCAGTGGTTCCGTGGTGACGTTGAGGCCGAGCTCGGGGGTATTCGTCTTGCCGAGGATCACAAAACCCGCCGCTCGCAGCTTTTGCACGACGTACGAATCGCGATCGGGCTTCCAATCGGCGGCGCGCAAAAACCGGCTTCCGGCGTGGTACGGATCGCCAGCCGAAAACGCATCGAGGTCTTTCAACAGGAACGGCACCCCGCGGAAGGGGCCGTCGGGAAGCTCGGCCGATGCCGCCATCTGCCGCGCTTTGTCGAACAGCGGCAGGATGACGGCATTGAGCTGGGGATTCACCTTTTCGATGCGGGCAATCGCTGCCTCGACGAGCTCGGCGGGGCGGGCTTCGCCGCGCCGCACCAGCTCTGCCTGTCCGGTGGCATCCAGGTCGGCCAGCTCTGCCTCCCAACTCATCGCGCTGCCTCGTCAACCATTGCCGTGGTTGCCTGCTCCACTTCTGCGGCGATTTGCCGCAGGGCCGGCTCGGAGGAAAGACCGGCAAGCATGGGGGCGGGCTTGATCAACCCGATCTTCGTCTTGCCCTTTTCCGTGAAGATCGAGATCCGGCACGGCAGCGCCATATTCAGGCGCATGTCGGCCGCCAGCACGCGCGCAGCCTGAGTCGGATTGCAAATCTCGAAGATCTTGCACTGTTCGGCGAAGTCGACGCCCTTTCCCCGCAGCGTCGAGCCCAGGTCGTGAACGTGCAGAACTCCGAACCCGTGCCGCTGGACCGCGGCTTCGAGATCGGCTGCCGCCTGATCGAAAGGCTTTCGCGTCTCCGCGATGTAGTACACTGCCGGCCTCGCGCGCTCCTATACTGCCACGGCCCTCTGCGTTGCAAACACCCCCGGGGCGCCAGGGCGGATTTCGGAATCGAGGCAGGCCCTGGTCAGAGGCGACCCTTGAGTTGGCGCAAGAGCCGGCGGTCCCTTTTCGCGGGGCGACCGCGGGGGAAAGTGGGACCCGGAGCGGCTGCTTGGCGCTTTTCCGCGGCGGCTCGCTCCCGCTGCGCTCGGCTCTCCGGCGTCTCTTCGTAAAGTTGCGCTGCGGCCGAAGCGGGGCCGCGGCGATCGCTGAGCGCCCGCACGATGATGGTCAGCTCCTGCTCGCCGCGCGTGAGCGAGATGCGGTCGCCCGGGGCAACGGGCCTAGCCGGCTTGGTGCGCTGCCCGTTGCGGTGCACCTTGCCGCCGAGGATGGCTCGGGCTGCGAGGGAGCGCGTCTTGTACAGGCGGGCTGCCCAAAGCCACTTGTCCAGGCGCATTGCTTCCACGCTTTCTTGGCTCCCGTGGCGAGCCGGGCTGCGGGGCGCGCGACGCCTCAGCCCGAGCGATCCCAGCCGCGCAGCTTGCCGTAGAAAATCGGGCCCCCGAGGTGCATCGCGAAACCGATTCCGAGCACGAAGGCGAGATCGCACTCTTTTGCAGAAGACACGATCTTCTGCTCGCACAGCTCTCGCGCCTTTTCGTAAAGCGCTCGCATGCAGCGCTCGACGATTTCTTCCTCCGGTGCGACCCGATTTCCGCGGTCCGGCACCAGCCTTCGCAGGCCCGGCCACTCGCCTCTTTTCTGCCCGTCCTCGTAGGCGTAGTACCCGGCGCCGGACTTAACACCCAACCGCTTGAGCTCGCGCATCTTCCACACGAGGGGTGGGTTAGGCGGCGGGTTTCCCTCGGCGAGGGTGTCGTACATCCCGGCGGCGATGTCGATCCCGGCTCGGTCTGCGAGCTCGAACGGCCCCACGGGGAGAACGTGCTTGCGCATCGCGGCGTCGATGACCTCGATCGGGGTGCCCTCGCGGTAGATTTCCTCCGCCGCTGCGAAGTAGGCAGCGAGGCCAGCATTCACCAGGAACCCCGGGGATCCGTCGCGCA
>JBBIUR010000162.1:0-9056 GCA_037440145.1 Myxococcales bacterium
CGTCCCCCAAAGTGAAACTACGTCCCTGGGAGGCGCGATGAAAACCGTTCGCGACATCTTGAACGCCAAAGGGAGCACCGTGTGGTGGGTGAGTCCGGAGACCACTGTGTACGACACGCTGAAACTGATGGCTGAAAAAGACATCGGGGCTGTGCTGGTCCTGGAAGGGGAGCGACCCGTTGGGATCTTTTCGGAGCGGGATTACGCGCGCCAGGTCGTCTTGAAGGGCAAGACCTCGAAGGAGACACCGGTGCGCGACGTGATGACCACGCGCGTGGTCTTTGTGCGCCCGGAGCAGAACGTGGAGGAGTGCATGGCGGTAATGACAGACAAGCGCATTCGCCACCTACCCGTGCTCGAGGGGGACAGGCTTGTCGGCATTATCTCCATCGGCGATGTCGTCAAGGCGGTAATTTCGGAAAAGGAATTTCTGATCGAACAGCTCGAGCACTACATCGCCAGTGGCGGCTAAACGCCTCGCGGCTGCCACGGCTGCGTGCGCCGCCGGGGCGGTGGAAGACGGGCTGCGCGGGGCCGCGCGTGCTGTACGCGCGAGCCCCTCGTGCCTCGCGGGGCAATGGCCGGAATTCTGGGTTGCCACCCCAGGCTGAGATGTGATAACCGCGACCGGGCCGGAAGGCAGAAGGGTGACAAGGGGGGGCAACCTACTGGCGCGATGCCAGCGAAGCCCCGCCGGGCTTTGAGGCCCCGCGGTATGATGGGAATTGGACTGCCCGTCTGCGTAGCCCTCGTGGGATGCGCCTGTGCGGGCGCAGCCTACTGAAGGCGGATAGACCGCCCGTTGGGCGATCGGAGGAAGCCCGTAACACGCATAGGGCCGAATGATCCGGAGGACGATTCCGATGAAGACAAAACTCCGAAGAAGCATGCATCCGTGGTTGGCAGCGGTCTCGGCAAGCATCGCGCTCTCGCTTGCGGCGAACGCGCAGCTCGTGCCGAACTCGGACCACTTGAAGTGCTATCGCATCAAGGAGGAACTCCAGCCGACGCGCTACGTGGCAGACCTGGCAAATCAGTTCGGCCTGGAAGCGGGCTGTGTGATTGGCACGCCGGCGCGGCTGTTTTGCGCCGAGACGGCCAAGCGGATTGTTTCGCCGAACCTGCCGCCCGGCGGGGGGCCTTCCGGCAAGCCGGCTGGCCACTTCCTCTGCTACCCGGTGAAGTGCGCCGAATCGGCAACGGTCCCCCCGTAGCCGTGCAGGACCAGTTCGGGACGCGCCGGATCCAGCTCGATGGCGAGCGCCTGCTGTGCGCCCCTGCGGACAAGTTTATTTGCGGCGATGGAGATCTGGATCCGGGGGAACAGTGCGATCCCGGAAGCCCAGAGACCGCAATCTGCCCGAGCGGTGTCCCTTGCGGTGCGGACTGCACCTGCCCCGGCGAGGTATGTTGCGAGCGCCCCTCTGGTGGCTCGTTCCCGAACGGCGGCTGCTTCCAGGGTCCACCCGAACAGTGTCCGCGCGAGGGTTGCACCGCGGTTCCGGGTGCACAGTGCGCCGAATCCGGCCTTTGCGAGGAATGTCCGTGCGGCACGGCGTGCGTGGATGCGGCGGGAAACCGGGGCGTCTGCGAGCCTTCGGCTACAGCAGACGCGTGCGTGTGCGTCGCTCCACCACCCTCAGTTTGCCCTTGCGGCCAGACGTGCGCCACGCCGACCGGAGAGCCGGGCGTGTGCCGCCCCGTGGCCGGCAGCAATGTGTGCCAGTGCGAGCCGCTTCCGCCCGAGGAATGCCTCTGCGGGGCGGACTGCGTCGACCCCAGTGGTATCCTGGGGGAGTGCCGTCCTGTGCCGGGCACGAATGTCTGCCGCTGCGTTCCCAAGCCCCCACCGCCACCAGCGTGCGTTTGCGGCAGAGAGTGCCGAGACCCGAATGGGCGTAAAGGCCACTGCCGCCCCGCCGCCGGCAGCAATCTTTGCTCGTGCGTGGCCGACGAGGTGGTCGAGCACGGCGGGGATCGGCGGGGTCGATAGCCAGCCAAATCGACATTCGGAAAAAGAAGCGCGCTGATTCCGGTACGGGTGCCGGGCGAGGAGCGAAGCCGCGAAACCCCCACGAAGCCGTGAAAGGCCCCACTGCGAAGAAACGGTGGGCAGCACGAACATACCGCGTCCCGAACCGATGGCTTTCGGTCTACTGCCGCGGCCGGCTTCAGCGCGCCTTCCAGACCGGCTTTCGTCTTTCGACGAACGCCCGCGGCCCCTCGGCGTGATCCTCGGATTGCTCGACGACCTCTAGATACCCGGCGGCAATCTCTTCCGCTTGGGGAATGGGAAGACCCAAGCCCTGCAGGATGGCCATCTTCGTACCCCAAACCGCAAGCGGTGCATTGCTCAGCACCATCTCCGCGAGCTCCCGCGCCCGCGGCATCAAGCGGTCGTGAGGCACGACCTCGGTCACCAGCCCGACTTCGTATGCGCGCTGCGCGCTCATGCGCTCGCGGCTGCCCAGCAACGCCATCCGCAGGCATACCGCAAGCGGCACCCGCCGCGCCATGTTGACCATTTCGTGAGAGGAGACGTAGCCGAGGGAAACGTGAGGATCTACGAAGTAGGCTCTCTCCGAGGCGATCGGGATGTCGGCCTCGGTGACCAGGTCGAGCGAAAAGCCAGCCACGGCGCCGTTGACGGCGGCAATCACCGGCTTGTGCACCCGCTGCCGCCGTGGCGTCGGAAGGTCAGCGATGTTTTCGATCATCGCCAGCTCGCGCCACCGATCCGGCTTCTCGAAGCCACCCGTCGCCAGCGATTCGACGTCGGCGCCGCTCGAAAAGGCGTCTCCAGCTCCGGTGATGATCGCCACCCAGATGTCCGGATCCGCCTTCACCCGGCGCCAGCAGTCGCGCAGTTCGTCCTTGAGAGTTTGATTCATCGCGTTCTTCCGCTCTGGCCGGTTCAGGATAATCGTCGCCACGCGCCGCTGCACTTCGAACAACACGGTTTCGTATGCAGCCATAACCTCTCCTCGTGCCTTGGGGTTCGCTAACACACCTTGTGGCTGGCCGCCAAGTGCCGCCATTCCGCCGGGTTCGGCCTTTGCAGAGCGCGGCCACGGCGCGCTAGAGAAACTCAATGCGCTTGCTTCCACGGGGGGTGCAGCGCTGGGAAATGCAAGCCAGCGCTGCGGCGCTGCTCGCACTGGTGCTCGCGCTGGCAAGCAGTGGTTGTGGCGGCGAGGGGCGCGTTGCCCTGCCAGCACCCGAGCGCTCGGCGACCCCGCAGGCATCGGCGGCTCCCTCGCCTCGTCTTTCGGCCACGCCGAGCGTGCAGGTCTCCGCCACTCCGACTCCGACTCCGACGCCGACTCCGACTCCGACGCCGCTCGGAGGTGCGGAGATCCTGCGGCCCGGGCCATTCGGTGTCGGGGTGATCACGCTCGTGCTCGAGGACACGAGTCGGCGGACGATGGCCAATGGCTCGTTCCCGGGGGCGCCGACACGTGTCCTCGTTGCCGAACTCTGGTACCCCGCCAGGCCCGGGGCGGCTGAGGAACGCGATGCGCGGCCCGCTCTCGAGGGTGCTCCGTACTCGCTGGTGGTTTACAGCCACGGCTTTATGGACCGGCGCATTGGCGGGCTCTTTCTCGCCCGCCACCTTGCAAGTCATGGCTACGCCGTCGCGGCGCTGGATTTCCCTCTCACGCACGCGGCGGCGCCGGGTGGGCCCAACCCGAACGATCTGGCGGAGCAGCCGCGTGACGTTTCGTTTCTCATCAGCGAACTGACTGCAAAAAGCGCGGCCGGCGATGGGTTACTCGGCGGCCTCATCGACCCCCAGCGCGTCGGGGTAACGGGGCTGTCTTTGGGCGGCCTGACGACAGTGCTCGTGGCGCTTCATCCGGCACTCCGGGACTCGCGCATTGCGGCGGCTGCAATCGCTGCCCCGGGATGCTTTTTCGACGACCGATTTTATCGGGATACTAGCGTCCCGGTCCTGTTTCTCCACGGCGACATCGACGCCATCGTGCCGTACACCCAAAATGCTGTGCGCGCATTTTCCCTGGCAAATCCTCCGAAATATCTGGTGACGGTGCACGGGGGCTCCCACACTGCGTTCTCGGAACTCGGTTCGCAACTCGACGCCGACAATCCGGATGATATCGGATGCCTCGCGCTGACCGGGCGTCTCATGCCGTTAGGCGCGGGGTCGAGTTTCATCGAGCTGCTCGGCGGGCCGGACATGGGCATCGCGGAAGACGACTGCCCGCTTCCGTGCACGGACCCGTTGCCACGGCCAAAGGCCTTGAGCGGCGCGCGCCACCGGGAGCTTGCAATACTCGGTGTCTTCCCGTTCTTCGAAGCGTACCTGCGGCGCTCGCTGCCGATGCGGGAATTTCTGGAGCACCAGTTCGCAGCGCAAAACTCGGACGTTTCGGTTCACTGGGTGCGCCGAGAGGCCGCTCCGAGAACGGCCCGCAGCACTTTCGCGTTCCCGGGCCCCGGGGTGCCGAACCGGGTTTCTCAAAAGGCGGCCTGCCGCCGGGGCGGTGCCGGTGTATGGAGGTACGGGGGAGCGATAGCTGCGGATATGCCGGTTGCCAATCCGCGCCCGGCTCCAGGCTCCCTCCGCGCAGCTCTAGCCGATCGCGCCTTTTTCCTTGAGCACGGCGATTTCCTCCCACGAGTAGCCGTGCTCCAGAAGAACTTCTTCCGTGTGCTCGCCCAACTCGGGGGCAAGCTGGCGGATACTCGCCGGGGTCGAGCTGAACTCCACAGGACTCCGGACGATTTCCACTGTGTCTCCCGTGCGGTGCTGCAGCTTTTCAAACACGCCGAGGGAGCGCGCTTGCGGGTCGTGGATCACTTCCGCCACGGACTGCACAGGGCCCCACACGAGCCCGTAGCGGTCGAAAATCTCACCCCATTCGGCTCGGGTGCGCGTTGCGAAAATCTCGTCTAGCAGTGCGATCAGCTCGAGGCTGTGCTGGGCGCGGACAATCACGTTGGCGTAGCGATCCTCGGTGGCGAGATCGGGGCGCCCAATGGCCTCGCAAAACGCGCCCCAGTATCGATCGGCCTGGAGCATGACGAGATGGAACCACTTTTCATCCTTTGCCCTGTAGTGATTCCAGAGCGGGTTCGGGACAGCGCGGCCACTTGGCGCAGGGGCAAAACCCGTGATCAGGCATGTCTCGATGTCCGTGGCCATCATCCAGAGCCCTGCATGGAACAGCGATAGGTGTACTTCTTGGCCCTCACCCGTGCGCTCGCGATGGTACAGGGCTGCGGCAATGGCGCCCGCCATTGCCAGCGCAGCGACGTGGTCCCCCATCGCGGGCCGCTGCGTCGGGGGCGGCACACCCGGCTCTCCGAGCGACGCCATCGCGCCCGAGCGCGCCCAGAACGCGGCATAGTCGAAGGCTGCCCTGTCTTTCTCTGGGCCGCGAGTGCCATACCCCGTCAGTGAGGCGTACACCAGGCGGGGATTGGCGGCCCGCAGTGCAGGATAGGAGAGGCCGACGCGTTCGAGAGCCACAGGGCGCACGTTGGTGACGAATACGTCGGCCGCTTGTACCAGCCGCCGCACCAGGGCTGCGCCCTCCGGTACCTGGATGTTGACGGCCACGCTTCGCTTGTTGCGGTTGTCGAGTTCCAGGCCCGGATTGACCGGCGGTTGCACGGGAATGCCGAGGGCAAGCAAAGCGCGAATGGGATCTCCACCCTGCGGGTTTTCAACCTTGATCACCTCTGCACCCCAATCCCCGAGCACGGCAGCCGTCGCCGGCCCGGCAACCCAAATTCCCAGCTCGACTACCTTGATTCCCGCTAGCGGTCCCATTTCACCCCTGGTTCACCCCTGGGGACGTAGTTTCACTTTGGGGGACGTAGTTTCACGCGCGGCGGCCAAAAACAAGCGCGGCACGCCTCACGCCCCGAAGGCCTGCCCATCAAGCCATGGGCGATTCTGGGCTGGCGCATGAAACTACGTCCCCCAAAGTGAACCAAAGTGAAACACGGGCGGTTTCTCACCCGCCGCACACCCCGGCGGCGCGGAGGCGAGCAATCTCAGCCGGCGATTTTCCCAGTATGTGGAGCACCTCTTCGGTGTGCTCCCCGAGCCCCGGAGGGGGCAGCCGGAGCGAACCTGGTGTCTCGCTCATGTGGATTGGCACGTTCATCGTCCGGAATCGCCCATACTTTGGATGCTCCCACTCGACAACCGATCCAATTGTCCGGAGCTGTTCCATTTCGAACAGTTCCTTCAAGCTGTTCACCCGGCAAGAGGGGACGTCGTATTGCTGGCACAGCGCGATCCAGTGGTCCCGGTTCTTGGTGCGGAAGATTTCGCTAAGAATAGCGACGATCTCGTCTCGGTGTTGGCAGCGCGCTGCGTTCGTCGCGAACTTCGGGTTCTCCAGCAAGTCCTCACGGCCAAGCGCCTGGCAAAGCCTGCGGAAAAACGCGTTGCTCAGGCAGGCGACGATGAAATAGCCATCGCTGGCCTCGAACGCCTGGTAGGGGACAAGGTCCGGATGCCCATTGCCAAACTTTTCGTACTCGTGACCCGTGTTCAGGTAAGCAGTGGAGATGTCGGCGAGAAGCGAGATCACGGCGTCCAGCATCGTCAGATCGATGCGCTGCCCGATTCCCGTCCGCTCTCTGTGGAAGAGGGCGAGAGCCACGGCATACGCGGCGTAAATCCCCGAAGAGATGTCGGCGACGGGCCCAGCGGCTTTCACCGGTGGACCACCTGGAAAACCCGAGAGTCCCATCATCCCGCCCGTCGCCTGCAGGATCAAATCCATTCCTGGGTGCTGCGCCATCGGCCCGGCTGCACCAAAAGCTGTGATGGAGACGTACACGAGTCCCGGGTTGGTCGAGCGCAATTGGTCGTAACCCAACCCCAAGCGTTCCATTACCCCAGGCCGAAAGTTTTCGACCAACACGTCCCCCGCCGCGACCATCTCGCGGACCAGTTCCGCCCCTGCAGGATGCTTCACGTCGATCGCGACCGATTTCTTGTTCCGGTTCAGGCCCCAGAAGTTGTAACTCCCGCGCTTGGGATCCGCACCGCGCGCATAGCGAATACTGTCCCCGCGGCCCGGCTTCTCGATCTTCCAAACTTCGGCGCCCATGTCGCCGAGAAGCGTCGTACACCACGGCCCGGCTGCCTGGTGGCTCAGATCGACGACGCGAATACCTGCAAGCGGTCCCCGGTTCTCCATCCTCCGTCCCTCGTCGCTCGCTGTAGTTGCCGCCGCGATGGCCCCATTTCCACCTCGCCCCCGGCATTGCGGGGGAGAACGGCGACGAAATCGAACCGCCGCGGCCTCTTGTATCCCGCAAGCCGCCCTGCCGCCAACGCGGCCAGTGCGGTTGGGTCGGGTCGGGATCCCGGTCGCAAGGCAAGCACGGCAGCGAAGACTTCGCCCCACCTCGGGTGCGGTGTTCCAATTACTGCGACGTCGGCGACACCCGGATGGCGGCACAGTGCGTTTTCCACTTCGGTCGGCGAAACGTTTTCCCCGCCCGTTGGTGCCGCCGCCTTGCGCGCCAGGTCCTCCCGCTCTGGATCGCGCAGGACACCAGCGGCGCTCGTGCGCGAAAGCGCTGCGACAATTTCCGCAACCGTTGCTCGCGCGTGCACCGGAACCGCGACTGCGCCGCTCCCCCAGATGGCGTACAAGGCGCCGGCGAACTGCGGGCAGTTGCGCATTGCGACCGCGATGTGGCTCCCGCCACCCCCGCCTCGCCGGGCGAGCCACCCCCAGCGTCCGGGGGCGCACCGGTGGGCGTCCCGAAGGAAGCGCGCACGCCGTTCGCGCCACAGCGACGAGCCTGAAAGCGCAAGAAGTCTGGGGACCTCGGCAGCGGCAATGAGACGGCCGGATCAGTCGAACCCCGAAACATCAGCCCTGCAACTAAAGAGTCCCGATGCGGCCATGTCAAGTGCGGAGCGGCGTTTCACTTTGGGGGACGTAGTTTCACGCGCGGCGGCCAAAAACAAGCGCGGCACGCCTCACGCCCCGAAGGCCTGCCCATCAAGCCATGGGCGATTCTGGGCTGGCGCATGAAACTACGTCCCCCAAAGTGAAACTACTCGGGATTGCCTTCTGGACCCTGGGTGGACATTGCCTCCGCGCTTCCCGGGGGGGCCCGAGGCTGCTGGGGCGAAAGCCGCAGCTGTCCAGCCCGCACTATCCGCCCGCACTATCCGATTGTCCGCAGCGGGCATCCGTGGTTTAAGTTCCGCAGGCATGACCCGAGGCACACCGACGATCGCCCACCCATCGGCCACGGTCGTGTTGCTGCGGGGGGGACGCCGAAGGTGCGAGGCGCTGCTTGTCCACCGCAACGCGCGCCTCGATTTTCACGGCGGAGCATGGGTCTTCCCGGGCGGCCGCATCGATCCGGGAGACTTCGGAGAGGGGGGGGATCCAGGGGACGTCCTTCGGGCCGCGAGGCGGGCAGCCGTTCGCGAGGTTCGCGAAGAAACCGGCGCCACCTTATCCCCGGAAGGCCTCGTCCTCCTCTCGCGGTGGATCACGCCCGAGCCGCTGCCCAAGCGCTTCGACACCTGGTTTTTCGCCGCTGCCGCCGACGGCGCGCAGGTCCACGTGGACGGCAGCGAAATCGACGCCTTCTGCTGGCTGCCTCCGGCCGAGGCCCTCCAACAGCAGAAAAACGGGCAGCTCACCTTACCGCCGCCCACGTACGTGACGTTGCTGCACCTCGCTGAATACCGCAATGCCCAAGACGCCCTCGCCGATCTGGCGCGGCGCCACCCCGAAACTTTCCGCCCGCGGGTGCGGGCGACGGCCCGAGGGACGTGCACGCTTTACGAAGGCGACGTCGCGTACGAAGGCGGCGACCTGGATCGTCCCGGCCCGCGCCATCGGTTGTGGATGAGCCCGTCAGGCTGGTCCTACGAGCACAAGCGGTAATCCCTGTCGCGGGGGCGTTCCCTATTGCCCTTCTTCAGTCGCGCGGGAGCCCGAGAGCGCGCTGGGCGAGCAGATTGCGCAAGATCTCCGACGTGCCCGAAGAAATGGTGACCGAGCGAGAGTAGAGATAGGACTCTTGCCATTCCCCACCGT
>JBBIUR010000163.1:0-3780 GCA_037440145.1 Myxococcales bacterium
TCGTTCGGGGCGATGCGGCGGTGCAACAGAAGCCGCCCGCGGCGTCCGCGGGCCAGGTCGCCGCAGAGCGGCGGCAGGAAGCGGAGTGAGCATCGGCGCGGCGCCTGCCGGGCCGCCGCGGATGCTCGGGTCCCCCCTTTGGGGTCTCGCCGGTTTGGCGGCGCCGGAGAGTGCCTCTCGGCGCCGCGGAGCGAGCCCTCCCGCGGCGGCGAGCCGGCTACAGATGAGGAAGGACCTTGGTTTCGAAGAGTTTCAGGCTTTGCCAGCCAACTTCGGGATCGAGTCCGCCCATCAACGGGTGGAGAACCAAATGGCCGGTCTGTTTCGCTAGGGCAATGCACTCCTCGGGCGTGACGACGCGGTAAACTCCACTTTTGCGCACATCCTCTTCAGTTGCCCCCTCGACGAAGACCAGCGAGCGCTGTCCAGGCGGTTGCCATGAAGCGTAGGTGCGGGCGTCATAGAGAGCGTGCGGCGCGATGCGCTTCCAGTCGGCCTCGGGGTCCTCGCTGACATGCACGAAGCCTGGACCTTCCGGCATCAGGGTGAAGCCGCCGTCGAACCCCAGGCGCTGGCACGCCTCGGCGTACACCTGCGCGAGCTGCGGATCGTTCACCGCGGGGAGGAAGCCGGCGCGCAAGCGGGCGGCTCTGCGGGCTGCCGCTGCAGTGGAGCCGCCCACGAAAATCGCGGGCGGCGATTGCGGCCGCGGGGTCACGCGGATCGTGCGGCCACGCCATTCGAACGGTTCGCCGGTCCACGCCTGCCGCATCACGCGCACATATTCCTCTAACAGTTTTCCCCGCCCCCGTAGGTCGACGCCTGCCATCTCGAACTCCTCGGCGCGGTAGCCGAGACCCGCCACGATGCTGACGCGACCGCCGCTGATCAGGTCCAGGACAGCCAGTTGCTCGGCCAGCCGAACCGGGTCGTGCAGGGGAACGAGCGCTGCGGCAATGCTGATAGCGATTCTGTGCGTCCGGGCCGCTACGGCAGCGGCCAGTGTGAGCGGCGCGGGCAGGTACCCGTCCTCGAGGCCATGGTGTTCCGAAAGGACGACCGTGTCGAGCCCGAGCTGGTCGGCCCACGCACACTGCTCCAGGCAAGCCTGGTAGAGCTGGGCATGGGTGACGCGCGCGAACGGCGGTACGCGGAGATCGAATCGAATCGCGATCATAGCAGCTCGCCTTTTTCCACAATTGGTGCCGCCTTGCGAGCCTCCGGCCGCACGCATCCCACGGAAGCCTTCCGAGTGGAAGGGCGGCGGCTTGCAGCCCGTTCGCTTCTGTCACTCCACGGCCAGCGAGATCTCGACAAAGTCGCGCGCGGACTCGTCCCAGGCGAACGCCTTCAGGCACCGGACCGCGCCGTCCCGAACCGAGGCGACGATGTGCGCCGCGTCGGGGTAACTCGGCTCGCCCCAGGCACCCAGCGCAGCCGCCCGGTCTTCGGCAGAGAAATACGCGTCGTGGTCCGGGTGGGAGTGGTAGAAGGCGCGCAGCCGGAGGGTGCCCCTTTCGGCTTCGAGAAGAACAGGTACGGCCTCGGGCCCCATCGCGTAGGCTGTGCGCGCGGTGCGCGGGAACATCTGCGGGTCGCGCGCGTGCCGCTCGTTCTGCACGTTGGTCACGCGAACGACCGACTCTCGCCCGTCGCGCTCGACGATCAAGCCGCAGCATTCTTCCGGATAGCACGCGAGCGCGTGCGCTTCGATCTCCGCGCGCGCAGCCGCTCCGATCTTCAGGCTTCGCATCGGCGACCCTCTCGGAAGCGGACCAGCCGAGTCAGGACTTCGTTCACCGGCGTGGAAATACCGCGCGCTGCTCCGCGTTGCCAGATGGCCCCGTTGATCGCGTCGATCTCCGTCCGGCGGCCGCGCTCGAGGTCCTGGAGCATCGAAGCGCGATGGTCGCGCGTGCTCGGAACGAGCTTCTCGTAGAAGAGGGCCCGAAACTGCGCGGCTTCCGCCCACGGGAGCTCCACCGCCTCGGCCGCGGCTACCGCGAAGGCCTCCTGGATGACGGCATCCATCACCGCGCGGGTCTCGCGGTTTTCCGCCAATGCGCCATAGTGCACGCCCAGCAGTGCGCCGAGCGGGTTGAGCGCCGCGTTGTAAAACACCTTGGCCCAGAGCGCGGCGCGCAGCGCTTCCGTGTACTCCGCGGGGATGCCGCATCGCGCAAAGGCGGCCGCCCAGCGGCGTGCGGCCGCGTCGCGTGCGGGGTGGAGTCCCGGGGTCCAGGCGCCGAGCAGTACGGGATCCGCGTACACGGTGACGCGCGCACACCCCGGGGCAGTGAGTGTGGCGCCGAAAATCACCCGCCCGCCGAGCACGCGGGGAGCGCCGAGGATTCGCTCCAGCGCCTCGACGTTCCCGAGGCCGTTCTGCAGCGAAATCGCGTGACCCGCTGGCGCAAGGTACGGGGCAATCGCGCTCGCCATAGCGGCGGTGTCGTAAGATTTCACGGTGACCAGCACGAGGTCGAAGCCAGGGCGCAGTTGCGCTGCTTCGGTGCAGCAGGAAAAGCCCCCCACGTGGTGCTGCCCCCAGATGCCGTCGATGCGCAGCCCCTGGCGTTCGATGGCCTCGAGGTGGGTGCGGCGGCCGAGAAGCGTCACCTCGTATCCCGCCGCGCGCAGGAAGCCACCGAACACCGAGCCGCGCGCGCCTGCACCCGCGATCAGAATCCGCTCCATTCCATACGCTCCGTTCCGGGGCCTTTTGTGTCGGGGTGGAGTTTCGACGGGCCGACGGTTCCGCAGGGCACCGGGGCACCCCTCGCTTGACACGCCGGAGCCGGCGAGGCAAGAGCGCGCTGGAGCCGCGATGGCTTATCTCACGCAGAAAGAGTTCCGGCAGGCGGTGGAACTGTTGGCTCGCGAGATGGGGCTCCAGCGGCTCCGGGACCAACTGGTGCGGCGGAACGGTCTGGTCAGCCGGCGCGGTGTGCGCTCGGTGGAGGCGCTCAGCGATCAGCTGTACATGCTTTCCGGAGGCTTGCGCCGCCAAGTTCCGGCGACGTACGCCTTTCACGGCGTCTGGAGCGAGATGCTCAGCCGCAAGCTCGGGGAGGAGCCGGAAAAAGAGCTCGAAAAGCTGGCCGAGAGGATCAACGAATGCCTTTCGCCCTCCGAGGAAGTGATCCGCGAGAAGGCCGGCGCACTGGAAAAGGCGCTGGCGGCGTATGGCGCAGTCTTGCGAGCCCGGGTGGGTGGGGATTTCGCGTACCTGGACATGCTGCTCAAGGCAGTTCCCGCGGTGGCGGAGCTGTTGCGGGCGAAGGGAATCCCCGAGACCGGTGAAGATCGAGGCGAGGGCTCCGCTGCTGCTGAGGCCGCCCCGAAGTGAGGCGTGCGACTTCGGTGCGGGCGCTGTGGGGCGCAGTCCGCAGCGGGGCGTGGGTGCACTGGACTTCCAGCCGCCGCCTCGGCCGGCTCAGCGATGCAGGCGCAGCTCCAGAACGCGAATCTTGGCCTCTTCGACGTTTACCCAGGTTTCGAGCGCCGGCAAAGCCTCGTGCCAGGCGCGCAGCTTGTAGCGGCCCGCGGGCAGTCCGGCGATCTGGAAGTTTCCTGCCGCGTCCGGAATGGCAAAAAAGTCGTTCTCCAGTACGACGACAAAAGCCTCCATGTTCGGGTGTACTTTGCAGCGCACATCGACGACCCCGGGCTCGTCAAACGTCACAGTCCGCTTTTCGTTCAGGCCGAACATCCCCAGATCGAAGCGCTTCGCGATCGAGCTCGAAAACACATTGTGCAGCACTGGTTCGCTGTTTAGAA
>JBBIUR010000163.1:3826-8997 GCA_037440145.1 Myxococcales bacterium
GGCGACGACATGGGGAATGAACTGAAGGTCTTTCTGATCGATTGTGGCCGAGCGCGGCGTTGGCTTGCCGATCGCGCCTTCGATGAAGACCACGACGTTCGAAGGCGGACCGGCACCGTCAGGCAGGGTAACCGTGCCCTTTACGATGCGCGTCTCGCCCCCAGGTGAAACGCCGGTGGCGATGAGCCCTGCTGCCAGGGCCAGGCCAATGCACAGAACGACCCCTCCATTTCCGCGTCTCATCCAAACCTCCCGGGCTCGTGGCCCGCTCGGCGCGAGACCGATGCGGGCTGTCGCTACGTTCCAAAACTGCCGCTCGAATGCAACTGCCCCTGGAACGCGGTCGTGCGCCGGGGTCTTGCTCCGGCGGGACACTCGTGCGAGTGGAAAGGCGGTTTGCCTGCCTGCAGAGAACCCGCCAGCAGTGGGAAGCAAAACTGGGGGAGGGGGTCGAAAATGAAAGCACCGCTGGCCATTGCTGCATGTGCGCTTGTGCTCGCGGGGCCAACTGCCCGAGCTGCGTATCGCGAGGTGACGGTCACCGGTGGGGGTGCGATCGCGGGGCAGGTAAAGCTCGTCGGCGAACTGCCGGCGCTACCCCCGCAGCCGGTGTTCAAACACCAGGATGTGTGTGGTGCGAGCCTGCCCGATCCGAGACTGGTGGTAGAGCCTTCCGGCGCCTTGCAGAACGCCGTGGTTTTTTTGGCCGACGTGAAGGAAGGAAAGCCGATCCCGCGCAGCGAGCCGGTGCGGCTGGACAACGTGAAGTGCTCCTTCGTGCCTCACGTTTTGAGCGCCACGGTAGGCCAGATGCTCGAGATCCACAACAGCGACCCCTTCCTCCACGACGCCCACGGCCTACTCGGCTCGCGCACCGTGTTCAACGTGGCGGTTCCCAAAGGGCACACGGCGCGGCGGCCGCTGGCGTACGCGGGGCTGATTCACATCAATTGCAATGTCCGCCACACGTGGATGCACGCCTACCTGTACGTGTCGGAGCACCCTTATCACACCGTGACAGGCCCGGGGGGCAGGTTCCGCATCGAGCAAATCCCGCCGGGAACCTACACCCTCACGGTCTGGCACGAGCTGTTGGGGAGCACCGATCAGCAGGTGAAGGTCGAAAGCGGAAACACGACCGAAGTGGCATTGGAACTTTCTGCGACGGTCTCGGGCGGGGAGCAGGCTCCCGCCCACTGAGCCCCGCCTGGCCCCGCGCGGTGGGGAAAGTCTAGGGAAAACGGTTCCTGCAAGACGCCAGGGGTATTCTTGATCTCCCCGCCGCTGTGTGATACCAGCCCACCCGCTGGGAGGTCGCTGGAGCTGAGGAGGGTATGGACGGCGTTTGTCGTCTTGGGGGCTCTGCTGGAAATTTCGGCGTGCACCCCGCCGGGGAGAGCGAGGTTGCTCACCGCGCGAGATGTCGAGTGTGGTCGCGCGCGGGCTGCGGCGATCGAGTCGCTGCGAGCGCTGGACTACGCCGTGAGCGGGATCTACGAACCCATGCCGGGGAAAGAGTGGATCGTGGCGGCCGAGAGGACGACGCCGAAAGCAACGTACCGGTCGAGCGTATCCGTCCAGTGCGGGAACGCGGGGGTCACGGTTGCCTTGCGCCAGCTGCCCCTGGCGAAGCGCGATCCCCACTTTGCGGCGGATTTTCGCGACCAGTGGTTCCAAAAATTGGGCAGGGCTCGGGCTGGCGTGGAAGCTGGCGCCAGTTCCGAGTCGCGGCCAGGGGAGGTGATGCTCACGAGCCCGCAGGCTAGCGGGCTCACGGTTCGAGTCAGACTGCTCCGGCCAGGGGAAGCTCGAGAGCGGTTTGGGGTCGATCTGGCGGCTGCAGGCCTGACAGCGGTTGCGCTGCGGATCGAGAACGCGGGACGGGGTTCGTACATCGTCGTTCCGCGCCTTTTGGGACTCGAGCGGCGCGCCGGTGAGGTCGTGGCGGCACTGCGGTGGTCCGAGGCCAGCGCGCGCCTGGCGCAGGCGGGAATGGAGCAGGCTTCGTACGGTGAAATCCGGCGGGAAATTCTGGAGGAGCAAGTGCTTCAGCCTGGTGCCCGGGCGGCCGGCCATGCGCTGTACCCGCAGGGAGAGTTCCGGCGGGTCCGCATCACCCTGGTGGAACAGCAGAGCGGCCAGAGCGTTCTCCTAGAAGGCGAGCTTTCCGCGCAGTGAGGAGCTGGGAGAATGAGGAGGATCCGTGAGTTTGACGGTAGCGGGTTTGCCGTGCCGGACTGATTCGGACTTACGCGGTATGCGGTCCGGGCGGGCTTTGCAGCGTTCGGGCCGGTGGTTTTGGCGCCGTGGAACGGGTCGTGCCGTGGGCGGTGCCGGGAATCTGTGGTTTCGGCGGTGCTCCTGAAGAACCGAAACGTCAGACGAGAGGAGGGCAAAGTATGAAACATGGGGGTGCGACATTTTCCAGGGCGGCTTCGCTGCTTTTCGCTGGGGGGCTGCTCGTCGGCCTCTTGTGGCCGCAAACTTCGTCAGCCATTCCTGCGTTTGCGCGGAAATACGGGGCCGGCTGCAATCTGTGCCATTATCCGAACATCCCGCGACTGAATAGCTACGGCGAGCGCTTCCGCAGGGCGGGCTTCCGCACGGAACAGGAAATCGACAAGAGCCAAGAGATCACGAAGGTCGGGGACTTTCTGTCCGTTCGCGGTCGCGTGCACTACCAGGCCGACTTCCTGGACCATGTGAACGATCAGAACCGGTTCCGCCTGAACGATGTCACGTTCTTCTATGCGGGAGCGTTCAGCCCGCACTTCTCGGCTTTTACGGAAACCGAGATCGGGCAGGACGGCGAGGTGGAACTGCTGGCAACGGCGCACGCCATTTACGGCGAGTGGGGGAATTTCGCATCCGTTCGCGTGGGGCAGATGCACACCCTCACCCGTACGGGTTTTGGCGGGCTGGACCGGCCGACGGGTATCTCCACACCTGCGATTTTCACCAGCCGCGAACTGACTCTCGGCGGCGTCCCCTTCCGGCTGAGCGAAGATCAACGGGGCATTGAAGTCGCGTATGTATACCAGGATTCGCGGATCTACGCGCAGGTGCTGAACGGGGTGAATGTGGAGAACGGAGTTGGCAAAGGCCGGGCGGGCGATGACGCGGATCAGGACAAGGACTACCTGTTCGCGTTCGAGCAGATCGTCGACGACATCGCGTCGGGCTTTACGCTGTTCGGGTACCGGGGCACGGTTCACTTCGATCCCTCGACTGGGGACTTTGCGAAGGGACCGGCAAATCGTTTCGACTTTTGGCGGTACGGGGTGACCGGAAACAAGGTGATCGAGGCGGGACCGGTGAACCTGGACTTCCTGGCCGGATACGTTCGCTCTGAGGACGAGGTGCGCCCGGTCAGCTTGCTCAACAACGGCCGCGACATCTCCGGGAACGCGTTCTTCGTCGGCCTGGAGCAGTACTTCAAAGACTACGACTTCACGCTGTTCCAGCGCTACGATCACATCAACCCGAAAGTCGGTTTCTCCGGTGATGAAACCAAGATCGGCACGGTGGGGGTCGTGGCGCCAGTCGAGGACTACCTGCGCGTGGCCCTGGAGGGGTCGATCATCAACAAGGAACCCGCTATCTCCAAGCGGCCGAAAGATACGAATGACTATCGAGTGCTCGGCGAGGTGCAGTTCAACTTCTAGGAAGCGCTGGAACTAATCGGGCCTCCAATTTGTGCGGTTGCGCCGGGACGGCGCAACCGCATTTTTTTCTGCTTTGCGGTGCGGGGGCACCCCTCGGGCGAGCTTGCGGAAATTGGTGAAAAGAGGGAGTGAGTTCTCCCACGGGCAAGAAAACACCGAGTTGCTGCCCAAGAGGAGTGCCGGGCCGCATGGGGTATGTGGGTTGCAGCCGAGATCCGCACGGAGACAAACTGCATGGGGGGGCGACATGAAGAAGAATCGATGCGCGTGGATCACAGGAGTCGCGGCCGCAAGCCTAGTCGTGCTGGGGGCGTCAGCCGCTCGGGCAACCGACGGAGCTGGCATTTACGAGCAGAAGTGCAAGATGTGCCATAGCATCAAAGGAGTGGGTGGCAAGATGGCGAAAACTGGGGGGCCTTTGGACGGGGTCGGCTCCAAGCGCGACGAGGCTTGGCTGCGCGCATACTTCGCCGAGCCGAAGTCGAAGATCCCCAACGCGAAGATGCCCAAGATCAGCCTGTCCAAGGAAGACTGGGACGCAGTGATCCAGTACATGCTCAGTCTCAAGTGAGCTGCCGCTCGGGGCCCAGCGCCGGGCAGCTCTCGGAGGCCGAGGGCGGCGGGTTGTTGCAGATCCGGGCGCAGCCAGCGAGCGTTCCGGCCGGGGCCGCGTAGGTTGCGGGTAATGGGAATATCCGCCGAGCGGGAGCAGAGCCGCCGCTCTTTCCTGGGCAAGCTGGTGGGCGGAAGCGTCCTCGTCGGTGCCGGCAGCTTGTTGGCTGCGGCGGCGGCGTACCTCGTGCCGCCAGCGGCAGTGCGCTCGGCCTTGGGGGGAAGTCGGATCCGGGTCGGCGATGCAGAGGAGATTCCGCTCGGCCAAGGCCGGCTCGTGCTGGTGCACGACGACCCTGTGTGGATCGTCCACTTGGCTCGGGGCTTCGCGGCGATTTCGGCGCTGTGCACGCACAAGGGGTGTGTCGTGCGGTGGGACGATGTGAGCCGCGTGTTCCATTGCCCTTGTCACGAGGGTCTGTTCGATGAGGAGGGGAACGTGCTGGCTGGGCTGCCGCGGAGTCCGCTGCCGCGCTACCAGGTCGCTCTGGCTGCGGGAGAAGTGTTCGTAGTCGCGAAAGGTCCGGGCGAGAGCTGATGCGCGCCGACGCGCCGCGAGAGGCCGGTTGCACCTGGGTGCTGCGCGGCCGGGTGGGCCTGGCCCATGTTCTGGGCGGCCTCGCGCTGTTCTTTTTCGGGGTCGAAGTACTGACGGGAGTGCTGCTGTTGGCGTACTACCGCCCGTCGGTTGGGGAAGCGCAGCGAAGCGTGGCGCTGATCGCAGACGAGGTGAGCTTTGGCTGGCTCGTGCGCGCAGGGCACGCGTGGGGCGCCGATCTGCTCGTCGGTTTCACCCTCTTGCACCTGGCGCGGGCCTATTGCTCACACGCGTATGCTGGACCCCGCCGGTGGACTTGGCTCAGCGGGGTGTTTTTGCTCGTCGTGCTGCTGACG
>JBBIUR010000164.1:0-8954 GCA_037440145.1 Myxococcales bacterium
TCGCTGCCACCACTTCCTTACCTCGCGGATGAAACTACGTCCCCCAAAGTGAAACTAGTACATTTCTTCGATGAGGTCTTTGTAGCGTTCGGCGATGACCTTGCGCTTGACCTTGAGGCTGGGTGTGAGTTCTCCCCTGTCCACAGTGAACTCGTGCGGGACGATGCGGTAATATTTCACGGACTCGTACGAGGCCAGCTGCTGATTGACGGCCTCGACCTCGCTGTCGATGAGGGCGCGAACCCGTTCGTCCTGCGGCCAGGCCGCGCGGTCCGCGGGGAGGGAAATGCCTTGCTTCATCGCCCACGCGGCGATCTCGGCTGCGTCGAGCGTGAGCAGAGCTACGCAATAGCGGCGCCGGTCGCCGATGACGACCGCTTGGCTGATGTGAGGCTGTGTCTTCAAGAGGTTTTCCACTTTCTGCGGGGCGACGTATTTGCCCCCGGAGGTCTTGATGAGGTCTTTTTTTCTGTCCGTAATGCGCAAAAACCCGTCGGCATCGACCTCGCCAACGTCGCCCGTGTGAAACCACCCTTCGCTGTCCCACGCGCTGCGAGTCTCCTCCGGCCGCTTGTAATACCCGAGTGCAATGTTCGGCCCCTTGGCGAGAATCTCACCGTCATCCGCGATCTTGAGGCTGACGATATCGAGCGGGAGGCCGACAGTGCCGAAGCGAAAGCGGTCGGGACGATTCACCGTCAGGATCGGGGTCGTCTCCGTGAGCCCGTATCCTTCGAGGACCAGCAAGCCTGCCCCGTACAAGAAGCGCGCGATCTCTGGCGCGAGCGGAGCGCCCCCTGAGACCAGGAACTTGATCCTGCCCCCGAGAGCCGCCCGCACCTTGGAGAACACCAGGAGCTCGGCGAGCCGAGCCTGAGCCCCCAGCAGCAAGCCCAGAGGCTTTCTCGCCTCTGCTCGGTCCGTTCGCGCGCGCCCAACCTTCAGCGCCCAGTCAAATACTCCTCGCCGGATTGCCGCGCTGCCCTCCCGACTGGCGAGCGCGCGCGCGTAGATCTTCTCGTAGACCCGCGGCACCGATGGAACGAAGTGCGGCCTCGCCTCCCGTACGTCTTCCATCAACGTGTCGATGCTCCGGGAGAATGCGGTTATGGTGCCTTCGTAAAAGCCAACGTATTCGATGAGCCGCGCGAAGGAGTGCGCCAGTGGCAGGAAAAAGAAATCCACTTCGCCTGGTGCGATCAAGCCAAGAGCTGCCACGCTTTCCACCGCCGAGAGATGATTGCCGTGGGTTTGCAGCACGCCCTTCGGAAGGCCGGTAGTCCCCGACGTGTACACGATCGTCGCAAGCTCGCCGCGGCCTATGCGGCTCCACCGGCTCCGCAGCGCCCCTTCTTCGACGTCTCGCCCTTTCTCTGCAAGCTGGTCCAGCCCGATCACGCCGTCTTCCTTGACCGCCTCGATGGCGATGACGTGCCGGATGTCGGGGCGCTGCCATTGCCCGTCCAACTCGAAGCCTCGTTCCTGCACCTCGCGGATCTTCCGCCATTGCAGTTCGTTTTCCACGCACACGATGGACGACTCGGAGTTCCACACGATGTACCCGCACTCCGCGGGCAAGTTGGACGGATAGATCGGCACCGTAACCCCGCCGGCGGCCAGGATTGCGAGATCCAGCTCCATCCACTCCGGGCGCGTCGCACTGAGCAGCGCGACTCGATCGCCGGGTTGGAGTCCGAGCCGGATCAGGCCCCTCGCGAACGCGCGAACCCGGTCCGCACAGTCGGTATACCGGACTTCGCGCCAGCTCTGGCCTTGCTTGTACCGATACCGGGGCCGGTCGCTCCACGAGCGACTCCGCTCGAAGAACATCTCCGCCAAGTTTTCGAACCGCGGCACGGATGGGCTTCCTGCCCTCTGTATACTGTCCGGGTGCGCCACGCCGCAAGCGGAGGCTGGCACAGGCTCGAGTTGGAGCCGCCGTCCCTTGGCGCCGCCGCATTTGGCCCGCTAGCTCGCAGAAAGTCGCTCTGCGGCTGGGAGGCGGGCGAGACAAGCTGAGGATCGCGGGCGCGCCCGGCCGGTTGGCTCCATCCGGCGCTCTCTCAGCGCGCCGCGATGCCTTGAGTGCATCCTCCATTCGTGTTTAAAGGGCGCCGCCGAATCGGAGCGAGAGCGATGCCCCGCAGCTCTGGTGCGGCGATCTGGGCGGGCTGCCCCCGACCAGCTTCGCGTGAAGAGGAGATTGTTGGAGGGTCCTTGGATGCCGATGGTAGCCAAGCGAATCTTCTTGACGAAAGGAGTCGGAAAACATCGCGAGAAGCTGACGAGCTTCGAAATGGCGCTGCGCAGCGCCCGCATTGCCCAGTTCAATATCGTCCGCGTCTCCAGTATCTTTCCCCCCTACGCGAAGTTGATCCCGGCAGTCGAGGGGCTGAAGTATTTGAAGCCAGGGCAAATCGTCTACGTGGTAATGAGCGATAATGCGACCAACGAGCCCCACCGGCTGGTGGCGGCGTCGGTGGGCGTCGCAATCCCCAAGGATCGCTCTCAATACGGATACCTGGCCGAGCACCACAGCTTCGGGCAGACCGATGACAAAGCTGGGGATTATGCGGAGGACCTGGCGGCCTCCATGCTCGCCACGGTGCTGGGCGTGCCGTTCGACCCGAACACCAGCTACGATGAGCGAAAGGACATCTGGCGGCTGTCCGATAAGATCGTGACGACGCGAAACATTACCCAATCCGCCGTGGGAGATCGCGACGGGCTCTGGACAAGCGTCGTCGCGGCGGCAGTTTTCGTCGACGTCGATTGACCCCAGGCTTATGCGGGCGCGGTGAAGCGCTGAAGATCTTGGAGAAGGCGGTCGACCGTTTCGACGAACTGTCGCGGATCGAGGGGCTTGGTGAGCAGCGCATCGGCGCCTAGGCGCAGGGCGAAGTTCTGTGCTTCGGCCTCGAGCCGGCTGGTGGCCACTAAAATGCGGGGTTTGGAGGAGAACGGGGCTCGCAGCCAGCGCCCGCGCACCTGCCGGATCAGCTCGAAACCATTCATTCCGGGGAGTTCCAGGTCGAGCACGAGCAGGTCGATGGAGTCGCGGTGCACCATGTCGCGGGCTTCCGGCGCATAACACGTGGATCGTACACTGTGGCCGCGGGCGCGCAATGCCCTCTCCGCGAGCATCCGGTCCTCCGGATTGTCGTCGACGATGAGGATGCGTCTCTGCATGCTGGGATCCGTGTGCTCAGCCTGGTCTGCCGTCCCTTCCGGGGCGCCGACCGGCGAGGGGCCGCCCGTGCCCGCAGGTGCAATCCGCCGGCCTGGTCGGGCGAGGAACGGATGCTGGTTCCCAGCTCATGAGGGGCGAACGGGAAAATTCGCAAACCCCGCACCGAGCCCGGCAGGTATCGGCGTGCGGGCTCTTGACACCCCCTCGCGCCTCCGACAAGCGGGAACCGCATGTGCTGGCGTCGCATCTTCGTCGGAACGCTGCTGGTGTCGGCGGTGGCCTTGCCGCAGGCCTGGCCTGAAGGGGTGTCGCGGCGCAACCGCGTGGTGGAGGCCGTGGAACGAGTGAGCCCGGCAGTCGTGAACATATCGGCACAGCAGGTCGTCGAAGAGCCTTCTCCCTTTCCAACCTTTCGCGATCCGTTTTTCGAGGAGTTCTTTCGAGACTTTTTCGAGCCGCGGCGCTACACGCGCACGAGCCTTGGTTCGGGCGTGATCGTGCGGTCGGACGGATACGTCGTCACTAACCAGCACGTAATCGTGGGCAGCGGCAAGGTGCGCGTGGCGCTCGCCGACGAGCGGGAGTTTGACGCAGAGCTGGTCGGCGCGGATTCCGACTCTGACCTGGCGGTCTTGCGCGTGCGGAGCAAAACCCCCCTGCCCATGGCCCCCCTGGGCGATTCGGATACGCTGATGATTGGGGAGACGGTGATCGCGATCGGGAACCCCTTCGGCCTCTCGCACACGGTGACCACAGGTGTGGTGAGCGCCGTCGGCCGCGCTTTACGGACCAAGGACCAGACCTTTTACGACTTCATCCAGACCGACGCCTCGATCAACCCGGGAAACTCCGGCGGGCCGCTGGTGAACATCGACGGCGAGGTAATCGGCATCAACACGGCCATTTACCAGAAGGCGCAGGGCATTGGGTTCGCGATCCCGATAAACCGCGCAAAACGGATCGTCCACGACTTGATTGCCTTTGGAGAGGTGCAGGTGCCCTGGGTTGGAGCCGTCGTGCAAGACCTGACGGGGCGCGAGACTTCTTTCTCTGCCGGACCGCAGTGGGGGGTGGTCGTGCGGCGGGTGGAGCCGGGGAGCCCCGCTGCCGAGGGCGGCATTCGCCCGGGAGACGTGATCGTGGCGATCGATGGTCGGCCGGTGCACTCGTCAGACCAGTATGGCCAATGGCTCCGGGATCGGGGGCCGGGAGCCGACATCGAGCTCAGGATCTGGCGGGATGGGGTGCAGAGGGCAACTCGGGTACGCGCCCGGCTCTTCCCTCTGGAGCGCGCTGACGAACTGGCATGGCAGCTCATCGGGGTGCGCGTTCAGGAGGCGCGCAACGGGTTAGAGATTGTGCGCGTGCGGCCAGCAAGTCCTGCGGACGAAGTTGGCATCCGGCCAGGCGATTTTCTGGTGGGCCTGGGAGGAGTCTCTCTGGATTCTGTTGGGGCGTTTCGGAAAAAGGTCGTCGAAGTGCGCAACAGCGCGGCCGTGCTCCTGTCCGTGCGGCGGTGGCGGCGCGTGTACCACGTGCAAGTGCCGCTCCGGAGCGGCTGATCAGCGGAGAGCCTCAACGCAGCTGCAGCTCCATTCCCTCGCGCGCCGCGCGCGTTGGCGGAAAGATCGTCCGGGCGAGCCGCTCGAGATCCGTGATCTCCGCGTCGGAGCGCCGCGGATCGTGGTGGAAGAGTACCAGCTCGCCCACATCTGCCTCCCGGGCAATTTCGGCCGCGGTTCGCAGGCTCGTGTGCCCCCATTCGCTGGCCCGGGCTGGAGATTCCCGGGGCTCCTCCGGCGAAGCGTACTGGGCGTCGAGAATCAGTACGTCCGCGCGCCGGGCGAATTGCACGAACTCGGATTGCGCCCAGCGGGTCATGTCGACGTCCGTGGCGTATACGACGGTGCGCCCGCGGTAGCTTAGGCGATACAGCATCACGCCGGGCTGCGGATGCGCACGGACGTGTCGGGCGCTGATCACCGGCACGTCGGCCGGGGGCCCCGCTCGGGCAGGCAGGAGAAGCGGCTTGGGGTGCACGAGAACTACGTGCCCTCTTGCCGGGAGCTTTCGGACCACAATGCGCGCGGGAAGCGAGCGCATTGTCCTCGGAAACCAGGGCGACTGCATGAGAGCGCTCAGCCCCCGAGCCAACCCCACCCGCCCGGGGCTGGGGCCGTAAATCCAGCACTGCCAGCCCGGTGAGTAAGCGGGCTGAAAGTGGCGCAGACCCTCGATGTGGTCGTGGTGCAAATGGCTCAGAAACAAATAGACCGCGCCGGGATGCTCCGCATGCTGGCAGAGCTCGGCGCCAAACGGGATCGCACCGGTTCCGGCGTCAAAGGCGAGATTCCGGCCACCTGCTTCGACCTGCACGCAAGGCGTGTTGCCTCCCACGCGCGTGGTCATCGGACCCGGCACAGGGTGACTGCCGCGTACGCCCCAGAAGCGAATCCGGATCGGTGCCGGCAGCGAGCTCACGGCGCGTTTGCGAGCCGCGCTCGGGAAGGGGAAGGCCGAAACCGCCTATGGGCTCGCAACGGACTCCCCCCGCGGCTCCGGATGTCCATGCCGCATTGCGGCAGGGCTATTGGCTGGGTTGGACGATCACCACGACGTCGCCGCCCGGAATTTGGCCCGGCGGGGTCCGGGAGAACTCGGCGAGCGACTGGTCGATGATTTCGCCGTCGCGCGAGATCGGGTGCCGCCGGGTGCGCCGGGGTAGAGCGGGGGCATGCGAGGGCGGGCCTGGTGCGGGCGCGGGCGACACGGCCGGCGCCTCTTGAACAGCGCGCATTTGGGCTCCGGAGAAACCGGCCAGGAGCGTGTCGTCGGGGCTCACTGCGAATTCCAACCGGTTGCGGAGCTCTGCAACCCGTACCTCGTCCGCGCGCTCCGGTGCCGTGGGGAAGGCCCCCTTCTTGACGATCGTCGACATGTTCCGCCCCAGCACCACCGGGCGACCCAGAACCCCCAGAAGACCCAGGACTTCTACCTCGCCTTCGAGGCAATAGACCTCGGTCTCTGCGGCCTCGGCGTCGTAGCGCAGGATGAAGTGCGTGCCGTGAACGCTCGCCACAGCGGTGGGCGTCTCGACTTCGAAGCGCCCGGTGCCCCGGAACCTTCCACTCGCTAGGGCGCGGATTTCGCCCCCCAGTAGGCGGAGCAGGACCCGCGCGCGGCCAGCCCCGACGTCGACCGCCTCGACCTGCAAGAAAGTATCAGGGCCGACAACCACCACGCTGCCATCCGCGAACAGGAGCCGGCTCCAGCTCGACGGTGCGGTGCGCAATTGATGCGTCGGGACGAGCGTCGCCCCTGCGCGGAGCCTCGCCCACTCGGCAGCTCCCCGAGCAAGCGCCGACACCTCGCCGGAGACTGCCGCGACCGTCACGTCCTGCTGCGCATCGACTACCCGCAATGCAACCGAGGGCGTTGTCATCACTGCGAGGAACAGCGGCAGAGAGCGCCGGAACCGAGCTCCCGCGGTGCGTTTGCGGAGCCGGCGGGCCGCAGATTCGGCCCCGCGCGTCTTTCCCTGCTCAAAAACGAATGCCAATGGTGGTCGAGACGATGTGCCGGTCATAGTCGAATACCTCGATATTGGAATCGTTGAGCCGACCCAGGTATGCCACCTGCGCGAAAACGTGGTTCCCGAGCTCGCGGGAGAAAATCGCTGCGACCCAGTGGGCGTCGTCTCGGCGCTGCCGCCGGAACTGCGCCACGCTGCCGTCGGGAAGCAGCAAGAACTGGATGCCGCGCGAGTTGAAGTTCACGTAATCCTCGTTGCGGAAGCCGTATCGCAACTCGACTTGGCCCAGCCGCTCCAGTCGCCAACGCAGTCCCACGTCGACCTCGTTCCCGTTGTACTCGAAGTCCTGGCCACTTCGGCGACTTTGTGGATCCTCGCGATCGTACTGGTACCCGATGTCGAGGGCTTGGTCGGCGCCACCGAGGTAAAAGGTTTGGCGCACCCCCGCCGCGTGGTTGATCGCATCCCGGGCGGGATTGAACGGCTTGCCCAGATAGTCCCGGCCGCGAGCCCGGTAATAAACTTCGATTTGTCCGAAATCCTGCTCCGCGAGGGCGACGAACGGGGAGCCGAGAATCTCGTGGAAGTACGTCCGGTCCTCGATCAGGTAGAAAGAGTACGCGCCATCAACTCCGCCCACCAGCAGTCCGTTGCCGAACTCTACCGTTGCCCAAGCCGTATGCCCCTGCAGGTTTTGCTCGGTCACGTCGAGGTGGACGCTCTGGTACAGATCGTACCCGAGGGCCAGCCGCACGGGTTCGCCTTCGAGAGCCCGATACGCACCTCCCAGACCCGCGACGAACCGCCCATCGGATTTTTCCGGAATGATGGGCGTGTCTTCGAGGAACACGTTGCTGTCGTATTCGAAGCCAGCGAACGCATACAGGGAAAGCGGCTTGGGAATAGCGCGCGCCGGGCTCGGCATGGGCGCTCGCTCGGAGACCAGCACTTGCAAGTATCCGGCAGCGGCCCGCGCGACAGCCTCGTCTTGGGACTGGCGGGCGCGTGCGAAGGATGCCCGAGCCTCTTCGCTTCGGCCCTGTTGCGACGCGATGACTCCTAGGTAGTAGTCCGCTGTCGGAGCCAGTTCGGGATCCGCTGCGGCGGCATCGCGGAAGAGCTGCGCTGCCTGGTCCAGGGCGCCGTCCTCGAATGCAAGGATGCCGAGAAGCAGTTTCGCTCGCGCTCCCGGCGGTCGCTCAGCGGCTGCTTTTTCTAGCCAGCGTTTCGCCTCGCTGCGGTCGCCCTTTTCGAAGTACACAAATCCGAGATCGAGAGGGACCGGAAGCGCCGGGTCCAGCTCCCGGGCTCGCTGCAAGTCCGTAATGGCTCCATCGAAATCGCCGGCTCGCGCGCGGGCAAGGCCGCGGTAGTACCGCGCACCGACATGCTTGGGCTGCTGCTGCACGATTCCGTCGAAAATGGCGATTGCCTGCGCGTAGTGCCCTGCATGGTACTCAGCCAAGCCGCGACTGTATCTGGATTCCGGATCCTCTTCCGCGCGCACGTGGAAGGCAACCAGGATCGCCGCGCACGCCGCAACTGCCCTCCAACGCATTCGCCGCCCTCCCCTCCGGCGCCTTCGCCGCTCACGCGCAATCGCCGGGGCCGAGCTTGATACAGCCACCGGCCTCGTTCGCGATGTTCTGGCTGCTGTCGGTCTGGTCCGTGTTGCTCTGGTCGGTGGAACGCCCCGTGTCGAGCGTGTTCCCCTCTGCCGGCACGACCCCAGCCGTCCGATTCCAAATGTTCACTCCCCCGGCCTCGCGGATCACGCTCTGGCCAGGACTGGCCGCAGTTCCCAGGTCGACGTTCGGGCTCGCGACGACGATGTTCTGGTCGGCATTCTTTCGGATCGAACAAGCGCGCACCGAAGCGGCGGCAGAATGTACAAAGCGCAGTCCGATCCCGCCGTCGAAAACTGTGCTCGCGTTGACGTTGATATGCGCGTTGTCTTCCGCTTGCACCCCGACGGTGTTGCCCGTCATAGAGAGGCCCGTGAGTGTCGTAAGCGAGTCGGCTCCTAGCGCGAGGATCCCGAATTCGTAGCCGTTCACGATCGTAGCTTGTACGGCGAGGGAGCCAGGGCCGTCTAGAACCACCACGCCGCTTCCACCCTGTGCTGGTGGTGCCTCCAAGTAGAGACCAGTGAGCTCGTTGGTGCTGGATTCCACTGGTTGCACCACGATGGTTGCCTCGATGCCGATCGCTGGCACTTCGCCGAGCCCGACG
>JBBIUR010000165.1:0-8934 GCA_037440145.1 Myxococcales bacterium
ATCGATCCTCTCGACGAGAACGATCTCCAGCTCGTGCATGCGCTGGTGCGCCGCCACTACGACTACACGCAAAGCGCCGTCGCCTGGCGCGTCCTTGCCGGTTGGAGCGAGTACGCGCGCAAGTTCGCCAAGGTGATGCCGGTGGAGTACCGCAAGGTCCTCGCCAGCCAGCACCTCGACACCGAGGCTGCGAAGCTCGCGAGCATTTGAGGGGCCGGCAGCAGCAGCGGGGGCCGAGCGAGAGGCGTCTCGGGTCGTAAATCGCCGCAATGGGCAAGATCACGGGCTTTTTGGAAATCGAAAGGGAGCTGCCGCCTCGGCGTCCCGTCGTCGAGCGGCTGCGGGACTGGCGCGAGCTCGAGGGAAAACATCCGGAGGACAAGCTCGCGCAGCAGGCAGCCCGCTGTATGGACTGCGGCATCCCCTTCTGCCACAAGGGCTGCCCGCTCGGGAACATCGTCCCCGACTGGAACGATCTCGTGTACCGGAGCCGCTGGCGCGACGCCGTCGAGCGCTTGCACTCGACGAACAATTTCCCTGAATTCACCGGTCGCGTCTGCCCCGCACCGTGCGAAGAGGCGTGCGTGCTCAACATCAACAACGACCCCGTGACGATCAAGCAGGTCGAAAAGCAGATCATCGACCACGCGTTTCAGCACGGATATGTCCGCCCGCACGTGCCCGCGCGGCGGACGGGCAAGAAAGTGGCCGTGGTGGGATCGGGACCCGCGGGGCTCGCCTGTGCCCAGCAGCTCGCCCGCGCCGGGCATTCGGTCACGGTCTTCGAACGCGCGGATCGGATCGGCGGCTTGCTGCGGTATGGCATTCCGGACTTCAAGCTCGAAAAGCACTTGATCGACCGCCGCCTGCGCCAGATGGAGGCCGAGGGCGTCCGCTTCCGCACGGGCGTGCACGTCGGGGTGAACTATCCCACGGACGAGCTGCGGAAGAAGTTCGATGCTCTGGTCCTGGCTGGGGGTGCGACGCAAGCGCGCGACCTCCCCGTGCCCGGCCGCGAGCTCCGCGGTATCCACCTTGCCATGGAGTACTTGCCGCAGCAGAACCGCGTGGTGGCGGGAGACCAGGTGCCGAACCAGATCACGGCGCGCAACAAGCGCGTGATCATTTTGGGTGGAGGCGATACCGGTTCGGACTGCCTTGGGACTGCAAACCGCCAGGGCGCCATTTCGGTCCACCAGTTCGAGTTGCTGCCCAAGCCGCCCGCCACGCGCAACGGCGAGGGCGTCGCGCCGTGGCCCTACTGGCCCCTGATCCTGCGAACCTCCAGCTCGCACGAGGAAGGCGGCATCCGCGACTGGAGCATTCTGACCAAGCGGTTCAGCGGGGATGCCGCAGGCAACGTTAAGAAACTGCACGCGGTGCGCCTGCAATGGCGCAAGGGCCCCGACGGGCGGATGCAGATGGCGGAAATTCCCGGGAGCGAATTCGAGCTGGAGTGCGACCTGGTTCTGCTCGCCCTGGGGTTTCTCGGCCCCGAACGCGAAGGGCCAATCCGAGATCTCGGCGTGGAGCTCGACGAGCGCGGGAATGTCGCCGTCGACGAAAACTACATGACGAGTGTTCCCGGCGTGTTTTCCTGTGGGGACATGCATCGGGGCCAGTCGCTCGTCGTGTGGGCCATCTGGGAAGGCCGTGAGTGCGCGCGCGGGGTGGATCAGTACCTGATGGGAGCGACGGATCTGCCCGCGAGCCCCTTGGAATAGAGCTCGGTGCGGGCCGAGGCTCGCGCCAATGTCGCTGCTCACCGCACACAGAATTCTGATCGCATTGGCGATTGGGCTCTTTGCTCTCTACGCGCTGTGGGAGTACGGGGCGTACGCGAGCAACGGGAACTTGTGGGCCGCCGTCCGGGCTGCTGCCTCCGCGGCCGTGGCCGTCGCCCTTGGCGTGTACTTTCGCGCTATCGGGCGCTTCGCTCGGCCGCAGGGAAACCGCACTTCCTGAGGAGACCCGCGGCGCTCAGGCACTCGCCCGCGGGCGGCGCGCCAGCCAGTCGACCAGCGCCCGGACCGCGTCGATGTTGGGGAGGCGGCGTCTGGCCCCGGTGGGGGTTTCCGCGCTGCCCACTCGAAAGGTGATGCCCAAGCCCGTGAGCAGGCGGAATGCGTCCTCGTCGGTGTGGTCGTCGCCCACATAGACCAGGCGCACGTTCTCCGACCACGTGGGGCCGTACCGAGAGCGTGCGATGTAGAGAACGGCCTGCCCCTTGTCCCAACCGATTGGCGGCCGCGCCTCGATCCCCGCCGGCAGGGCACGCGCTTGAAAGCCCGCGCGGGTGATGAGAACCTGTGCCCGCTCTGCCATGCGCGGTCTCTCGGCCCGCGGAACGCCGCTCAAGTCGACGGTGACCGTTGCCCCTTTGCGCTCCACGCGCGCTCCCCTTTCGCAGAGTTCCCCCAGGGCTGCGGCCAGCGGACCCGCCCGCTCCTCGTAGAGGGACAGGTCCGGGTGCCGAAACGGCGGGACCCCGGCGCCTGCGATTTCCAGTCCTTGGTTGGCTGTGTAGGTGAACGCCGGGTGATCCGCGAGCGCCTGGATCTCGCGCAGCGAGCGGCCACTCAGGATCGAGACGTCGGTGTCGCCCCGCTGCGCGCACGCTTCGAGGGCCTTGCGCACGGGCCGCGGGAGCGAGACCGGCTCCTGAGCCGCGGGCACAAGCGTGCCCTCGTAGTCGAGAAACAGGGCGAGGTGATAGCCAGCCAGGAAAGCGCCCAGCCAGGTGCGGAACTCGCGATCGGTCGGGGGCTGAATCCCCGCCGGCGCCCCCAGTGCAGCGCGCAGGAACCCGTCGAGCCACCAGTGCACGTCGTAGCGCCGCTCGCGGCGGCGCAGGGCGGCGAGGCGCGAGCGGCGCTCCGCTTCGTCCATGCTGAGCGCGCGGTGGAGCGCTTGTGCCGTCGCGTCGATATTGTAGGGATTGACCTGAATCGCCTCGTGCATGGTTTCCGCTGCCCCGGCGAGCTTCGAGAGAATGAGCACGCCGGGCTGCGCGACCTGGCAAGCGACGAACTCCTTGGCCACGAGGTTCATGCCGTCGCGCAGCGGCGTCACCAGGGCGACTTCCGCGTCGCGGTAAAGCGCCGCCAGGCGTTCGGTGGGAACGAAGCGGTAAAGGTACCGGATCGGCGACCACGAGGCAGTTGCAAACCGGCCGTTCACCCGCGCCACCAGCTCATCGATCTCTCGCTTGAGCTGGCGATACTCCGCTACCTGGAACCGACTCGGCACCGCGAGCTGCAGCAAGACCACCTTGCCGCGGTATTGCGGGTGGAGCTCGAGCAGCCGCTCGAAGGCGAGGATGCGCTCCGGAATGCCTTTGGTGTAGTCGAGCCGATCCACGCCCAGGACGACCCGCTCGGCCTGAATGGGGGAGCGCGGAGCTTGCCGGGCTGCGGCTTCGTAGTACTCGAAGTCGATCCCCAGGGGAAACGCACCTACCTGCACGCTGCGGTCGCCGTGTTCCACCAGCATGGCCGGCCAGTCTACCCGCGCTCCCAGCAGGCGCTCGGCGCAGTCGAGAAAGTTGCGGGCATACCCCTCGACGTGGAAGCCGACGAGGTCGCAGGCGAGCAGGCCCCGCAACAGGTCCACGTCCCACGGCAGCAGCCGGAAGAGATCATAGGGCGGAAAGGGGATGTGGAGGAAAAACGCGAGGCGGGCACCGCGCAGGACCTGCCGCACGAACTGCGGGGCGAGCATCAGGTGGTAGTCGTGAATCCAGACCAGAGCCGCTTCGGCCGCGGCTTCAATGGCGGCTTCGGCAAAGCGCTCGTTCACCCGCTCGTACATCTCCCAATCGCGCCGGCTGAACTGCGCGCGGCCGGCGAACGAGTGAAAGAGAGGCCACAGGGTACGGTTGGAAAACCCGTGGT
This sequence comes from Myxococcales bacterium, assembly GCA_037440145.1. GTDB lineage: Bacteria > Desulfobacterota > Binatia > HRBIN30 > BPIQ01 > JBBIUR01. The sequence continues at coordinate 3,894 of JBBIUR010000165.1, forward strand.
AGTAGCTCGCTACCTCCGTCTCGGTCAGCGGCACGCCGCGGATCTCGTACGGCTCGCTGGCAGTCAGTGCTTCGAGTTGTCCCCGGGAAACTTCGGCTCCCGGCCATCCGACCCAAATTCCGCCGCGCTTGCGGAGCACGGGCTCCAGTGCCGAAACGAGCCCGCCGGCCGAGCGCCGCGACTCCAGGCCGCGCGAGCTGCGGTGGACGGTGATCGGCAGTCGGTTGCTCACCACCACGATGCGCGGTTCGACTGCCGGTGCGGCAGCAACGGCGGCGTCCGCTGCCAGTGCTTTCTTCCACCCGCTGCCGGCGCGCTTCTCCATCATCCCGCGCTGTCACCGTACCACCGCAGGCGGGCGTTTCAAGCCGCGGAGCCGCACGCCCCGCGTCAGGACGAGCTCGGCTTTTTCCTCTCTGCAGAACTGCCGGTCTTCTCCCCGCTCTCCTCCGTGTTCTTGCGCACGCTGATCCGGACTCGCGAGGGCGTAATCGATTCCAGTGAGAGCTCTTTCGGATAGCGCACGTTGGCCTCTGAGATCTCAAAGGTGCGCCGGCCGAGCTGCGCTAGGGAGGCGTCGATGACCACTTCGAGGCGGCGCGGATCGAACAGGTAAAAGGCACGCCGCTGCCCCGTAAAGGTGCCCTTGACCACCGGGGGGTCGACGTTTTCGAGAACGAGCTCCGACGGCAGGTTGATCACCGAGACCGGAATCGGATACGTCATCCCCGCAAGCCGCGACCCCGGCACGAATAGGTACCAGAGCAACGCCACGATGGCGAGGGAGGCGAGTTTTCCCGACCAGTTTTCTCGCAGGAGCTGCCAGGCGGGGCGGCGCGGCCTTTCCGGCGCGTGCTTCTCGCGGAAAAACCTCTGGAGCTCCAGGCCGAGCTCGTGGAGCTCGCCGATGCCGCGCAGCCGGCCGTCGCGCGCCACGGAAATCTGCCCGCGCTCCTCCGATACGACCAGGCACAAGGCGTCCGTCAGCTCGGCGAGGCCGAGGGCTGCGCTGTGCCGCGTTCCGACTCCGGAGAGCTGGCGGAAGTCCTTCGAGAGCGGCAGATGTGCGGCGAATTTCACCACGCAGTCGTTTACGACAATGACCGCCCCGTCGTGCCCCGGCGAGTGCGGATCGAAGAGGCTCTTCAGAAGCGGCTCGCTCAAGCGCCCGTGCAGTTCGATTCCTCCCTGAATGTGGCGCTCGATCGGCTGCTTTCCCGGCAGGACGATCAAAGCGCCGATGTGGTCCCGCGCAAAATCGGCCGCGCAGCGCACCAGCGTATCCGTCGGGCCGCCGGGAGGCGGTGCTGTACCGCGGCGCCGCAGGCTCCACACTGCGAGCCACTCGAACAGTTGCCGCAGCTCTTCCTGGAAGATGACGACGATAATGACCAGGAAGATTGCGAAGAATCCCTGGAAGATCCAGGTCATCAACCGCAGGTCGAGCGCGCGGGCGACGATGTAGATCGCGCCGAGAATTACGATGCCGAAGGCCACGAGCGCAGCCTGGGTGCGCCGCAGCCACGCGAACGCCGTGTACACCAGCGAGGTCACGAGCAGAATGTCGACGACGTCGAGCAAGCGGATGTCGCGGAGCGGCTCAAGCATGGCTCGAGGTGACGTCTGCACGGCTAACGCGCTCGCACAGCGCTGACAAGACCTCCCGGGCACCGGGATCGTGTGGAAGTAATTCGAGGGGGACGGCGAGCTTGCGGCGCCAGCTCGGATAGCGATCGGGTCCGACCCCAGGCACATTCGCCGGCTCCACCTCCCCGATCAGGTCCTCCAGCGATACCCCGAGGAGTGCCGCCGGGGTGCGGCTCAGCAGGGCGTAAACGGCTCTGCGGAACTCCACATCGCTCAGGGGTTGGTGCGGGTCCCGCACGAGCCCCTCGACTGCCAAGCGCGCCCGCAGGCGGGCGAGTTCTCGCTCGCGCTCCTCCCGCGCGCGAGCGAGATCGGAGTCGCTGGGCAGCACTCCCAGTGCACGGCGCAACTCCAGGTCGCGCCCGGTGCGGAACGCCGAAAGAGTGGGCAGGTCGTGCGTGTTTGCCGTGACGAGCGCCCTTCGCGGGTATGCCTCCGGCGCGCGGAAGCCCGCTGCATCTTGCTCGAAATACAGGACGCGCGAACTCAAGATGCCCCAGTCGGCCAGCGTCTCCGAACGGCCCGCGGGCACGGTGCCGAGATCTTCACCTACCCCCAGCGCGCCGGCGCGACGCGCCTCGACGGCGCGGATGCCGAGAAGGTCGGCCGCCGGAAAGCGCACATACGCACCCTCGGCTGCGGTGCGCCCGGCGGGAATCCAGTACTGGCGAAAGAGCCCCATGACGTGATCGAGGCGCAGCGCGCCCCCGTGCGCGAAGGCGTTCCGCAGCAGTAGGATCCAGTAGCGATAGCCGTCGGCAGCGAGCCGCCGCGGGTCCACCGGCGGCAGCCCCCAGTTCTGCCCCTGTGGCGCGTAGGCGTCGGGAGGCGCCCCCAGGGTAATGCCGTGTAAGAAGAGATCGCCGAAAACCCAGGTGTCCGCGCCGCCGGGTGCCGAGCCGAGCGCGAGGTCGTGGTAAAGGCCGATCCGGAGACCTGCCGCGCGAGCTTCCGCTGCTGCCGCTGCGAGCTGCCGCTCGATCTCAAACTGCAGGTAGCAGTGGAACTCCACTTCGTTTCGCTGCGCCTGGCCAAAGGCGCGCACCTGGGGGCTGTGAGGGTCCCGGTAGGCCGGGGGCCATAGCCGCCAGTCGGGAGAGGACATCGAGTGCTCGGCGAGCGCGAGAAACGTGGCGAAGTGGAGGAGGGACGGCCCTTGGGAGCGCTTGTAGCGCTCGTAGTCACGCCCGCGCAGGGTGGCCCTCCCCTGATGCTGGGCGGCGAAGGCGCGGTAGAGCTGCCGCAGCACCGGAAGCTCGATCGCTTTGATGGCCGCGTAGTCGGCGTAGCGCGCCTCCCCCAGGTGTTCGATTTTTTCCAGGACCGCTGGGGAGAGCAGCTTCGGGTGTGCCTGCCGCACCGCCTCGAACTCCGGGATCGCGGTCAGGTCGAGACACAGGGCATTTCGGTACAGGCGGCTGAGCGGAAAGTAGGGGCTCACATCGTCCCCCTCGTTCCAGAGGGCATGAAGCGGGTTGAGCCCGACAAAGGCCGCCCCTCTCTCGCCCGCCCAACGCACAAGCGCGCGGAGATCGGTGAGATCGCCCGCGCCCCAGTTGCGCCGGCTGCGGACTGCGTAGAGGTTGGCGCAAAGCCCGAAAACGCGGCGCGAGCCCAGGAGCTCCTGCGGGGTGAAGCAGGCGCGGGGGGCGGTGATTAGCGTCTGGCGCCCCGTGCGCTCCTCGCGTCCGCAGCCCGCAGCGATTTCGAGGACGTGATAGCCGGGCGAGAGTGGCTCCGGAAGTGGAACGCGAAGGCAGCCACCCGCGCCGGTTTCTCCCCTTCCCTGCCAGCGCACCACGCGACCGCTTTCTTCGCGGAGTTGCGCCTCCCACGCGACCGGTTCGCCGGGCTTCCGCCCAGTCGCGATCTCGGCCGCCCCTGCGTCGGCGTCGCCTTCGCGCAGTACTCGGGTCGGAGCGAGGAGCCGCGCCCGCTCGTCTGCTTCCAAGGCCCGGAGCGCCACTGCGGCTTCTTTCTCCGTCGTGGCTCGAAAACCCATGGCCGCGAGGAGATCGATGCGGGTTCGGTCGGAGGGAAAGCGCGTCACACCACCCGTGTCGACGTAGCTCCGCGCGATGCCCAGCCGGTCGGCGAGGGCGCGCAGCATGGGCCGCTCCGCCTCGGACATGGCTTCTCGGACTTCTGCTCTTTTCACTGCGTGGCGGGCGATGCAATCCCGCAGCGGCACTTTTCGAAGCAGTGCGGCGCATCCCTGGACCGTGGAGGTCGAGCTGGGCGGCGCGGCGAGGCCCCGGTCCCTCTCTCAGGAGTTTTCGCTTTGCGGAAAGAGAGGCACGGCCCCCGGCCAGCCTCGGCTGGCAGCGGGGTTTTCGCCGGCGATTTGTGACTCGCCTCCCTGCGGATCGAGGGGGAGACGCGGACTTGGACCCCGACACCCGCAGCGACATTCGCGTCCCTGCGCTTGAGGGGGGGTAGTCCAAAGAATAGAAGGGGTGGGCTCAGGAGTCTCGCCTCCCTGCGCTGGAGAGGGGGAGGCGTGCATGGCCCAGCGGGCCTCCCCGCCCTGCGCTTGGGGACTGTCGATAAACCGAGTTGAGTGAGGCCGTGCGCGGCAGCCCGTCGTTCCACTCACTCCAGCCAGACGAGCCGCATCGCCACGACGTAGAGGTCGGTTGCGGTCCCGCTGCTGGCGCCGTGAGGGCGAGAAGAGGCGGCCATCAGCACCAGGGCCTCGCGCACGGCTCGCTTCAGATTGAAGGCGATGCAGTACAGGCCAAACTCCGCGCGCACCGCACGCAGCCCCCGACGATGGAAGCGTCGCAGCCCAAAGCGCTCCCGCACCTCGGCGTGCACCCTCTCCGCTATCGGCATGCGTTGAGCATACACGGCACGGGCGCGGGGCTGGCTGAGGACCAGCGCCATCGTTTCCTTGTACTCATCGCCGGGATAGCGCTTGATGCTGCGCCCCTGTGTGCCGGTCGTGCACTGAGCCCGTAGCGCGCACGGGCCACAGGCCCCGCTGCGATAGCGCCGATAGGGCCGGCCGCCAGCATCGCGCCCGGGATCGGTGTAGCTGAGCAGCTGCTGCGCCGGGCAGACGTATGCATCCCGGCGCTCGTCGTAGCGGAACTGCGTATTGGCAAAGCGCCCCTTCGCCCCCTGCTTCTCCCAGTCCTGCGTCCCCCTCGCTTTGCCCGAGGGGCACAAGACATCGATGCCGTGCTCCGCCAGCTCTCTCAACAGCGGCCCGTGATGATAGCCGGCATCCAGCAACGGCGTGGCCGGCGGCGCGGCAAACACCTGGCCGTGTTGGCGCAACAGAGGCTCCACGGCCGCCGTCTCACTGGAGGGATCCACATACTGGCCGAGGATCACTCCCGCTTCATGCATCAGCGTGCTGGCCTTGTAGGCCGGCCGCTTCACCTTGTCC
>JBBIUR010000166.1:0-7301 GCA_037440145.1 Myxococcales bacterium
ATCAACCGCAGGCTCGCCGCCTGATCTCGTTTACACACCTATTGACATGACCTCAGCCGTCTCGTTCCGCATCACGGCAACACTGTCGTCATCGGCATTGCATGTCGCGAGGTCGAGGCGCCCGTCGCCGTCGAAATCAGCCGCCACCACAGCCACGGGCGATGCGCCGAGCTGCACGCGAGTTTGGAGCACGAACGTCGCGTCTCCGCGGCCGGCCGCGACGAGAATCTCGCCCTCATCTGCCGCGGCGACCGCTACGTCCGCGAATCCATCCTCATCGAAATCCCCGACCGCAAGGGCGGCAGGCTCGGCATCGGTTTGGAGGGTCCCGGCGGCGATGAAACCCCCAACGCCATCGCCGAGCCAGATCTGAATCCCCGGAGCGCCCGCATCGGCAACGACGAGGTCGATGGCGGAATCTCGGTCGAGGAAAACAGTCTCCACTGCCACCGGGGCGACCCCGGGGGCAAACAGGGTGCACGCAGGGCAGGACGAAAAGCGGCGCGACTTACCGGTATTCTTGTGCACCGCACCGCCGCCATCGCTCCCGACTGCGATCAAGTCGGGTAACGGGTCGCCGCCCACGTCTCCAGTGGCCAGGGCCACGGGACTGGAGACGGTTGCAATGTCCTGCCGCTCGCTGAAGCCGCCTGTCGTCCGGTTCGGCAAGAAAGAGATCGTGGCGTCGAAATTGTTCGCGATCAGAATGTCCTCCGTACCGTTTCCGTCCGCGTCCACTCCGCCCCGCAGGAAAATCGGATCGATGCCAACGGTGATGTGCCCGCTGAGCCCGTGTTGCACTCCGGCTTTCGTGGTGCGGCTGACCCAATAGGAAAAGCGGCCGAGAAACTCGCCGTTGGGATCCTCCGGATCGGTCGGATCGCGAATCACCCCAAAGTCAGAAACGGGGTCCGCATTTTTCCGGAACGTCGCGACGCGCGAGGGGAATGTTCCGTCCCCGGACGAACGGTCTGCTGCTGTGCGGGCGAAGTCCCCGTGGCCATCGTTAAAAACTTCGGTCACCGAATCGTCGCCGGCACTTGCGACGACCAAGTCGAGCAGGCCGTCGCCGCTCAGATCGCCTGCAGCGATCGACATGGGCTCGGATCCAACCGGGTAAAAGATTGGCTCGCGGAAGTGTATTTCGCGCATCGCAGTTGCGCTCGGCTGTGGGACTGGCGTCGGCGCGGCGGGCATGCGCGTGAACGTCGGCGGAGGCGCGGTGCGGGCAAGCGACGCGGTCGCCGACGCCGTTGGCGAGGTTGTTGCGGGACAGGTTCCTGCCGGCGCAGACAGCATGGCGGCCTCTAGCTCGGCGGCGGTGATGTTGGCGCTGCGATCGCGATCGATCGCGCCGCACGCGGCCAGGCGAGCGGGATCGAAGATCAATGCGACGATGAGCGCAATCTCGGTGCGCTCGATGAGACCGTTGCGGTTGCAATCGCCCGCACACGGTTCCCCGGCCACTACTGGGCGAACGGCAAAGGTGAACGCCAGGCCGAGTGCGCGCGCAGCGCGAACTCATCGAGGACCAAGTGCGTTGTGCGCCCACAGCTGCGCACCGGAGCAGAGAGTGCGCTGGCGCTTCTGCTTCTGCACGGTTCTCCCTCTAGCGGATTGCAGTGCGCGGGGGCGAGGGGAGAGTCCCAGAGGAAGTTGGCGCGCTCGCGCGCCGATGCGCGGCGCAATTTTTCGTTTGACTCTCTCGGGCACGTCGCTTGCGCATCGATTTTCACTCTCCACCCGAAAACTTCCTTGACAACGAAGGCGAGTGCGACTATGAGGGACGCCTCTCACTTCCTCGCGAACAGCAACTCAAGTTGGGATGAACCGCACGGCAACGCTTCTTCGCTCTCCCACGCGGAGAGCGAAGAAGAACCACGCGCTGGTTGCTGTGCACAACGCTGTGGAAGAGGCGTCCAAACTTCTGGCGACGAGATGCTTTCGAGTTTCTCCGCAGGTGTGGACAACTGCACGGGACAGCGAAAGATGCCACTGGCGTCTTTCGGGGAGGGGCGGCACGCGATGCAGAGCGTATGGGGCCGAGCGCTGGAGATCCTGCGCGAAGAGCTGGGAGCGCGCAATTTCGCCACCTGGATCGCGCCCCTGGAAGTTGCGGAGGACGAGAACGGCATGCGGCTGGTGGCGCCGAGTCGATTCTTCCGAGAATGGGTGACGCGCTACTTTCTGACTTCGATCCGCGATGCGATCCAGCGGGTGAGCCCGAGCCCGTGCGGCGTGCGCATCGTCGTGAGCGAGAACGGAGGGGCCGCCGTGAGCGGAAAGGAGAGTGTTCCAGAGACGAAGGGACCGGCGCGCGCGAGGGGCGGGCACAAGCCCAGGAGGCCAGTCATCGGCCACTTGGTTCCGCGTTACACGTTCGCGACGTTCGTGGTCGGCGAGTCGAATCGCACGGCTGCGGAAGCAGCGCGTGCCGTCACGCGCGAGCCTGGTAAGCGCTTCAACCCGCTTTTCGTCTTTGGCGGCGTCGGGCTCGGGAAGACGCACTTGATCAACGCGGTGGGCCATGAATTTCTGGAGCGGGAGACGGCGCAGCGGGTGGCTTGCCTCGCCGCGGAGACATTCATGAACCACATGATCGCCTCCCTGCGGCAGGACCAAATGGCCGCCTTCCGCGATCGCTACCGGCAACTCGACGTTCTCATCCTGGACGACGTGCAGTTCCTCGCCGGCAAGGAGCGAACCCAGGAGGAATTCTTCCACACGTTCAACGCTTTGCAGAGGGACGGGAAGCAGATCGTCCTGACTTCCGATAAGCCTCCGACAGCCATCCAGGGCCTGGAAGGCAGGCTGCGCAGTCGTTTCGAAGGCGGGCTGATCGTCGATATCCGTCCCCCCACGCTCGAGATGCGGGTCGCCATCCTGGAGCAAAAGGCCGTTGTCGATCATGGGCTGCACCTCGAGGGCGAGATCGCCGAGTACATTGCGCGGGGGACGGGTCCGAGCGTGCGGGAACTCGAGGGCGCGCTGAACCGCGTGGTGGCAGCGGCGAACTTCAGGGGCGAGCCGGTCACGCTCGAACTGGTACGGGAGGCACTGGCTGCGTTCGGCCAACCTCCAGAGGGTGCCTCGATGGATACCGTTCTCGACCGGGTGGCAGCCGAGTTTCAAACGAGTATCGAAGATCTCCAATCGCACCGGCGCGGCCGCCTCGTGGCGGAGCGGCGGCAAATCGCCATGTACCTGTGTCGCCTCGTCGCGGGGGCATCGGATCCGGCGATTGGGCAAAAGTTCGGGGGCCGGGACCACTCTACAGTGGTGCACGCGGTGCGGGCGGTGGAGAGGAAAAGGGCGGCCGATCCGGCAACGGCCGCCCTGTTAGCTCGCCTGGAAGCGTCTTTGCGCCGCGAAACTACCTTCCCAGGTCGGTCGCCAGGCGAGCCGCGGCACGCGCCGCGAAAGCCATGATCGTGATCTGCGGGTTCACCTTGCAAGAGGAGGGGAGGATGCTGGCATCGGCAATGAGAAGGTGGCGGAGGCCGTAGTGGAAGCCGTAGGGGTCGGTGACCGCGCGAGATGGGTCGGCCCCCATCCGGCAGGTTCCCTGCGGGTGGAAGGCCATCATCTCGAGATCGCGAGGCTTGAAGCTGGCGTGGAGTAGGGAGCGCGCGTCGTCGATGCTGTGGAGGATGGGGTGGCGGGCGAGGCCGGGAAAGACGGCGCGCGCCCCCGCCGCGAAGAAAACCTGAGCTGCCAAGCTGATCGCGCGCACGAGCTTGCGGGTGTCGCCAGGCTCGAGCCGGTAGGTCACGAGGGGAAAGCCGTGTTCGCGCGCCCGCACGCGTCCCGAGGAGGTGTCCGAAATCAGGGCCCCGAAGGATGCGAGGCGAGGATACTGGCGCATCAGCTCGCGGTGCGCTGCGCCGACTCCGGGAAGTACGGGGGCCTGCAGAGCGGGCGGGACGAACTGCCCTTGTAGAAAGATGCCCTCGCGCATGAAGTGGTGCACGTTAAAGGCTTGAGGGACTTCCTCCCAGCCCCGGACTTCCTCCTCGAACAACGCCGTCACGCGCGCCGCGGGATGGATGTGCAGGTTGCGTCCCCGCCACCGCGATTCGTCAGGGATTCCGCTGCGTTCCAGCAACGCCGGAGTCAGCAGCGCCCCGGCAGCCACGACCACGCGGTCTGCCAGCACGCACAAGGCGCGTCCGGTCGGCCGGTCCTGGGCGTCCAAAAAAGTCGCGACCACGCCGAACGCAGCTCCGTTTGAAACGAGAATCTTCTCGGCTCGACAGCACGTGTACAGCGTTGCCCCTGCGGCAAGCGCTTGGGGAATGAGACTCACGTGCATCGCCTGTTTCGCGTCTTGCGGGCAGCCAAATGCACACACGCCCGTGCCGAGACAGCCGCGCTCGTTTCTGGGAATCCGCGCCCCCGAGAAACCCAGGGCGCGCGCGCCCCTTTCGAACAGCCGGCTGTTTTTGCCGTACGTCTCGTCGGGGACTGGATGGACATTCAAGTCTCTCTCGATGCGCTCGAAGTACGGCGCCAGCTCGGCTTCGAGGTCGCCCGGTAGGCCGGCTGTGCGAGACCATTCTTGAAGCACGAAGTCCGGGGTTCGGTAGCAGGTCCCCGAGTTGATCACCGTCGTTCCCCCGACGCACTTGCCCAAGGGGATCGGAATGGGGGGATCGCCTAGCGCCCCCGTCAAGCCCCGGTTCCGATACAAGAGTTCGAGCATCTCGCGCGGTCTGCCCGTGAAATCCTTGCCCGTATAGTACGCTCCTTCCTCCAGGACGCAGACCTCGATTCCGGCTTCTGCAAGCTCCCGTGCGACGACCGCCCCCCCGGCGCCGGAACCGATCACGCACACCTGCGCGCGAATGTTCAGGTCGCGCCCCACAGTGCTGCCGTCGATGACGTTGGTGGCTGGCATTACGAAAGCCGACCCCGGCCCGCTGCCCGCGTCCATCTCCACGACCGTGCGGAAAAAAAGCCGCGCTCAGTTGCGAATACTAGCCCGCCCCGCATCGAGCCCCGCTCGCACCCCCTCGCTTCGTTCCCTGCGCTGTGCTCCGCTAAGTCGGGCCTCGTGCGCTTCCCGATTTGGCCCGGCCAGCAGTTTGGCGCGCAGATACTCGCCGTCATATCCGATTTCCCGGCAGCGCTCTGGCACTTCGTAACCGTGCAGCATGGTGACGAGTTTCAAAGCCTGCACGGGAGCGCGGGCGAGAATCACTCGGCTCCGCTCGCAGCGGGCCAGATACTCTTCCCGCTGCGGGCCGTCCAGGCGCGAAAAGCGGGCGCGCCGAGGTCCCAATAGGTAGGGGCCGTACTCGAGCAAGTACAACATCGCCGCAAGTCCCTTGCTCCCGGCCGGATGAACCTCGCAGAAGTATTCCCAGACCACCCGGTCCAGGCGCTTGCCACCCTCGAAAGCCGGCACCATGCTACCCGGTAAAATGGCCTCCACGGCGATCTCGAGGAGGCGAGCTGTGCGCTCCGATGGTCTAGCCGCAGCGTCCGCATGGCTCGAGGCGAGGGCGAGCCACGCATAGCAGCCCAGAACCAGGAGCGCGATTGCCGCGTCGACGGCGAAATTCAGCAGGTACAGGAGCGTCGGTCGGGAAAAAACAAAGAACCCCAAGGAGAGGAGAGAGGAGGTGCATTTTCCTGCGGCGAGAATCGGCATGAGTTCGCGGTACGCTCGCGGCCCCGAGGCAATGCGGGCGGCGAGAAGCGTCACGAGCACCATGTACGCGACGGCGAGTCCCAGCCAGAATCGAAGCTCAGATGGTGGCGCCGGCGGAAAGACGCGCAGCGCCAACCCGATGGCGTTGACAAGGCGCACCGTGCCGTCGGGGAAGATCAGGAACACGCCGCCCGTGATTCCAAACGCCCACGCGAGAAGGGTATGGACGAAAGCAACAGTTTTCTCTGCGTCGCGCTGCACCGAACTCTCCGCCGCCGGCGCAGAGCGCCAGTAGCCGCCCCCTTCCTAGCTGGGGTAGTTCTGGCAGGCAAGGGAGAGCCCCGTGCGGCCCAGCCGTGCCCTGGTACCGTGCGGCCTCCCAGGCAGCCCGGGGCGCTGCCGCGAGCATTGACAAAGGGGACTGCGAGGGCGATGAGTAACGGGCTTTTCGGGGCCGCCTGGGGGTCGGATCGGCAAATGCGCGCGCGTTGCTGTTGGCTGTTGCTGGGGGCGACTGTGCCGCTGTTTTTCTCCTTGGTGTCTGCCTGGGCGGTGGACTTTCGCGCTACGCTGCTGTCGGGGGAGTTTGCGGCCATCGAGCATCCGCAGGGATTGGTTCTCGGTGACGTCAACGGCGATGGGAACCAGGACATCGTGGCCGTCGATGCCGACGAAGACGAAGTGGTCGTGCTGACCGGTACGGGCAGCGGCCTTTTTGCAGGGCCGTTTCGCTTCACCGACCCCGACACGTTTGGCACTCCGACGGCTGTGGCAGTGGCGTCGGTGCGGAACGACGGGCGGAACGATGTGATTGTGACGAACGAGTTTGGCTTCGACGGGGACGGCTCGGTTTCGGTGCTTCTGGCGGGCAACCCGTCGGCAGCTCCGGAGTTCACCGAAATTCGCACCTTTTCTGCGCCCGTGAATCCCATTGGCGTTGCGGTCCTCGACATGGATGTCGACGGGCTTGTGGACCTTGCCGTTCTGGGTCCCGAAAAGATTTACTTGCTGCGCAACCTGGGCAATGGAAAGTTCGAGCCTTTCGGGAACCCGATCCTCTCGGTCGGTGGGACGGATGCTGCAGCCATCGCGGTGGGCAACTTCAACGGCGGGAGGCCGGATTTGGCGGTGACGGATCGCACCGACCGCCGAATCTACGTCTTTCTGGGCACGGGAGACGGCACCTTCCAAGCGCTGGAGCCGCTGCGGGCGGGCGAGGAGCCGACGGCGCTGGTAACCGGAGATTTCGACGAGAATGGTTTCTCGGACATTGCGGCAATCAACAGCGGGGCGGATGTGGTCGACAACGTTGTGGTGTATCTCGCGCAGCCTGCGGGCACGAGCGTGCGCTTCGCGGATGTCACGGGCGATACGGTCGTCGAGCGCTCGCCGGTGGGGCTAGTGACCGCAGACTTCGACCGCGACGGGCATCTCGATCTGGTTGCGGCCCACACGAATGGCGTGGGAAGCCTTTTTTTGAACCTAGGCCTCGGCAATGGCGAGTTCCAGGCACCGACTACGGGTACGCCAAGGGGCCTCGTTCTGGGGATCGATCAACAGGCGCTTGCCGCCGGTGACGTGAACAACGATGGGTTTGCTGACCTCGTAGTTCAGGACGCCAATGGTGGCATGCGGGTTCTGGTGAACA
>JBBIUR010000166.1:7401-8931 GCA_037440145.1 Myxococcales bacterium
ACTACGGAACCTGCACGTACCTGTTGTCGGCGCCCAGTACTGGGGGCGGCGCTGGAGACGCGGTGCGCCCGGGCGGGATCGCCGCCGGCGATTTCGACATGGACGGGCGGGTGGATTTGGCGGTGACGGATCGCGGAAGCGACCGCGTCATCGTCCTCTCGGGGATTCAGATTTCGACCGCTGGCGGGGGTGGCGGGCTGGGCGAGGTTCAGGAGTGCGATCCGGCACCGGGTCGCGAGCGGGTGGAAGTGGGTGCGCGCGTGAGCGCGTGGCCCGTGGGGGCGCAGCCGGGCGCGCTGGTAGCCGCAGACCTTACGCGAAACGCTCGGCCAGACCTTGCTGTGTTGGGCAGCGAGGGGGTGTCGATTCTGGAAAATGACGGCTCCGGTGGATTCCGGTTCGACCCCACAAAAATTCTTCGTGTCGGCAGAGAGCCAGTTGCCATTGTGGCCGGCGACCTCAACGGGGATGCGTTTGTCGACCTGGTTGTCGCGAATCGCGCCGAGACGTTTCTATCGGTTTTGTGCGGGGGGGCTGGCGGCTTTGAGCCCGAGAGGCGATTGCCCATTGGACGGCGGGCTTCGGCCGTTGCACTTGGCCGTTTCAACCGCGATGGGGCACTCGACATCGCTGTGGGGAGCGAGGACGTGGGCGACGTCTCGGTCTTTGTGCAAGACCCGACCGGCGCGGCCGGCGGTGCCTGCCCGGACTTTCAGCCTGTGGGCAGTTTCGCTGGTGCGGGCACCGGAATCGGCGCTCTGGCGGTGGGGGATTTCACTGGTGACGGTGTTCTGGATCTCGCGGTAGCGCGCTCGGAGGGGTTTGCGGAGGTTTTTGCGGGCAGCTTCCTGCCGTCGGGCGCACCCGCTTTCGATCCGCTCGTCCCGTCGAGCCGCCTCATGGTCGGGGAGGCGCCGAGTGCAGGGATTGCAGCGAACTTCAACAACGACGGCAGTCTCGACGTTGCATTTGCCAGCCGCGGTGGGAACGCGGTGACGTTTGGCTTGGGCGATGGGGCCGGCGGGTTTCCCTTGCGCGACACCAGGCCGAGTGGCGCCGGACCGGTCGGGATGGTTGCTTTGCACATCGATGGCGACGGGCGGCTGGATGTGGCGACCGCCAACGAGGGCGACGGCTCGGTCACCCTCTTTCTGAGCCGGTTTGCTGCCCCTACACCCACACCGACCCAGACTCCGACCGCAACGGCGACCGTGACCGCGACCCCTACGCCCACTGCCACACCTACCGAGACAGCCACGGGGACTGCGACGGAAACGGCGACCGTGACCCCGACGCGCACGCGCACGGGGACGCCCACGCCGTCCCCAACGCCTACGGCGACATTCACTCCCATGACGCCCCGTCCATTCGAGATCGGGCCAAGCTCGTGTACGATTGCCGGCAACCAGCGCCCGCCCCTCGGGAGCCTCATCTCGCCCCTCGCTGGCGTACTGGCGGCGCGGGCGTTGCGGACTTGGCGCAGGAAAAAGAAGGCCATGTCATGAGCCGCCGCGGACAGCGAGGCGATCG
>JBBIUR010000167.1:0-8929 GCA_037440145.1 Myxococcales bacterium
GGACAGAGCGCACGGGAAACATCGCTCGGCCTGCCCGAAAAAGCCCACAGCCCCCCTCCCCCTTTTGGTCCGGCAACCCCTCGGCGTAGCCCACCCTGGAGAGATCGTCGCGGGCTTCGTGGACGAACTCGTAGCCTGCGCCCCGCAAGCGCGGCCGGCGGTCACCGTGGATGTGGTGACCCACGCTCTGCCCATGCGGCCCCCGGGGGTTTGACGTCGAGGTGGAGGGGCTCTGCGGGCCGCTTGCGCTCGGAAGCGGGGGCTCCGGGCAGCTCGAGAAGCGAAAGTGGCCCGAGGCCCAGGGGGGCGCCACGGTGGAGCGCAGCATGCCGAGATGCGGGCGATCTGCCATCCCGCAAGCCTCTTTGTGCGCAGGGCCACGATCTCGAGGATCCGCCTCCTGCGGGGAACTGGACACCGCAGCCGCTTCAGGGGAGCGCGAGGAGCGGTCGCAGACACCCGAAAACCCCTCCTCCCCAGGGTAGCGCTTGTGCCACACTAGCGCACGGTCGTCTCGCCTGAGGTGGAAGGCCCCGGTCCCCCCCGCTACCGCCTCGCCCTCCTCCAGCCCCGCCGCATCATGGCCGCTCTGCCATTCGGTGCCAGCTTTGCGCTGCGATGAATTCTCCCTCGGGGTCCTCCTCTGGGGTGGAGTTTTTCCTCCACCCCCCCTCTCCATGGGGACCCCGGGTAGCCCTCAAACCCTAGCCGCCGACACAACGTGTTTGGACACCACAACTAGGTCCGATCCCCGGGGCGAAACCTGTGGACCCGCGCTGCAGGCCGGCGCGAGAGCGTGAACACCCCACCGGAACGCCAACTCACGCCGGATGCATGCGACGCGTCCCGCTGCGGAGCCCGACGCAGCCGTACCCGGAGCAGAGCCCCGGCGGTGCGCGGGACCCGTTGCGAAACTACGTCCCCCAAAGTGAAACTTGCGGCCTCCCGAGCAGCCGGCGGAGAGTCTCGACGACTCTCTTTAAGTGCTGCCGCTCGTCGCTAGTAAGCCACAACCGCAGGCCGTGTTCGCCAGCGGCTCCGCCGCCCTCCCCAAGGAGTTCGCCGACCGATACTCCAAAAGCCTTCGCGAGCTGCTCGAGTGTCCGAAGCGAGGGACAGGCTTCCCCACGCTCCAGTTGCCCCACGTACTTTGCAGTGAGCCCTGCCCGCCTCCCCAACCCGCCTTGTGTCCAGCGCCGCTCCCTCCGTAACTGGCGCAGTCGTTTGCCAAATCGCTCGCCAAGATCCACGCAGCCACCCCCTCCAAGCCCGCATGAACTCTCGCAGCGCGGACGTATTCGCGGAAACCACAGCCGGAATCAAGCGCGCCGCTAGCGGAAAAAACCAATTGGTGCCAAAAAAGCCGCGCCCGCGCACCGACTTTGCCCACACAAGCCACGAGCCCGCGGGCGCGGTACAGCGCACACTCAGCCTGCCGTGCGAAGCCGTGTCTGCCGCGAGCCCCGGCCGACGCGAGCCCTCAGCGATGCATCCTCGATCAGGAAACCGCTACCGCCCCGCACCCCCGGTCACCACCCCGTGCAGCCCCTCCACCACGGGAACCGCGAGCCGGACCTCCCTCACGGTAAACGCCTACGGTAAACGCCCCCCCCGCGCGTTGCCGCCCCAGCGCTCGGCGTGAAACTACGTCCCCCAAAGTGAAACTAGAAGCGGAGGGTGGTTTCGAGGTAGCCGTAGTTGGCGTCGCTGCCGCCGAACAGGCCTTGGACGACGCCTTGGCCAAAGGCGCGGCCGTAATAGGCGTATGCGCTGAGGTGCTGGAGCAATGAGACCGTGAGGCCCACGTCCACCAGATGTGCGAGCTCGCGACGGCCGCTCGAGGGCAATCCGGCAAAGCCGAAAACCGTGTCGTTCGTGGCACCGCCCCCGGAGTACCAGAGATCGGCGGGTTCGGTAAGGCGAAGCCAGTGATAATCCGCGCGGAGGGTAACGCGCTCGTGGGGCTTGGCAATGCACTGCGCGAAGAGGTCTTCGTTGTTCATGAGGTTGAAAAACGGAAACTGCGCGTACGCCCGAGCGGTTGGCAGAATCTGGAAAAACGTCTCGTGCGTCGTATCGCCCGGATTGTCATCGCCCGAGGAGCGCCAGTAACCCAGCCGCAGCCAAGGGGCAGCCGGAAGGTCTGGAAGCTGGTACCCCGCCTCGATCGCATACGCCCATGCCACGTGGTCCAGCTTTCCCCAGTCACCTGCTTGCACAGCGGCCCAAAGCAAGCCGTCCGCCTTTCCCGGCCCGGCATCCACGCGCGCGATCGCGTGCCCGCCCCACGTGTGCACGGCGATGTCCCTCCGGTCCGCACTGCGCGCCGGAGCCGGCCGATTATCGACCTTGGGCGCATCGTCGCGGTTATCCCTGTAGTACAGATAGAAGCCCCGGGCATCGAGCGGCGCCATGCCCTCGATTTGCTTCAGCGTCAGCGCAAGGCCCGCGAGCCAGATGTCGAGCTCGGGGTTGGCGCTCACCTCGAATCCGCCCTGGGTAGGGCGGCTGCCAAAGCCGGTCACGTTGATTTGCGCCGTGTCGTACACGAGCCGCGCTCCGTCGAGACTGCGGGTGACGTGGGTGTAGCCGAACGGCCCGACCAAGCGCTGGCTGATGCGCTCGCGCTTGAGCCACGCCAGCCCGGGCTCGGTGGGGATCGACTCGCCCCCGTCGGCGTACTCGAACCGGCCCCCTGTAAAGCTCACTCCCGGCATGCCCGGGATCTCCTGCAGGGTAAAATTGCCCTGCTTGAGAAAGGGCTCGCCCTGGTCGCGCGACCGGGTGTTGAGGAAGTACACCGCCCCGGGGCCGAGCGCCCCCCCTTGCGCTACTGCGGGAGGCGTAGCGTCTCCCGGAAGGTTGACCAAGCGCGTGTCCTGCATTTCCGCCACGAACAGCACGTGGGGCAAGTTCACCTTGGCGCCCAACCGCAACTGGTTAGCGAAGAAATCGTACCGCTGCGCTCCGGGTGCTGCTTTCCCCGCAAGGGGCTCGAACCAGTCCACAAATTCCCCCCGCATGCGATCGCTGAACATCAACGTGACTCGCTCTCGCCATGCGTCGCCCGGCGGCGCCCCCTGCGCTACGCCCGTTGCCGCGGCACAATACAAAACAGCAATCGAGCAAGCCCGCGCGAACTGGTTTCGAGCACCGCGCATGATCGGCACCTCCTCCCCAGTCGAGGGGGCAGATGAACTGGGCTTCCCGGTGCGCGCCGGAATTATTCCCCTTCGCTCAGTGCGCATGCGATCCCGGCAAGCCCTTCTCACCACCCCAGTTGCTGGCGCGCCTTTTCCGACATCATGGCCGGGTTCCAAGGAGGATCCCACACGATGTCCACCTGCACTTCCGTCTGCGGCGAAACTCGCTGTCGAATCGCCGCAACGGCGGCGTCGCGCAAGTAGGAGTTCAGCGGGCACGCGCGCGTGGTCGTGGTCATCGCCACGCGCACGCGCTTTTCCTCCACCTCCACGCTGTAAATCAGCCCTAGGTCGACAATGTTGATGCCCAGCTCTGGATCGTAGACTTGGCGGAGGCAGTCGAGAACGGTCTCCTCGTCGATCATCGGTTCCTCTCTACGGGAACGGCAGCGGCGGTCAATGGCGGTAGCGGCGCCCCTGCCTGTTGCGCCGCCTTCGAGCCCGCGCGAACGGCCGCGGCGGTATTGCCAAGAAAAACCAACACAGCAGTGACATTCAAAAGCCCTCCCCACGCCCGCACGCCTCCCAGCTCAGCCACATCGCCGATCAGCCGCAACGCGAGCGACGCGTGCAGCAGGATCAAATGGACGTAGAAGCGGCGCCGAAATGACACCGGAACCCGCAGCACTGCAGGCATGATGATCGGCGCGTGCCCGAAGATCATCGCGAAGACGAAACCGAGCAAAACCGCGTGCACGATCGCATCGTAGCGGAACCCGCCATACACCGGCCCAGCGAGCATGGCCATGACTCCGCCGATGCCCAGCCATGCGTACCCCGTGAGCAGACACATCGCCGTGAAACGCGTCAAGCCCGCCTGTGCGACCGTGCGCCGCGCAACGTCGTACTGCGCGAGCCATCCAGCAAGTCCCACCAGCGCTAGGCCGAGAATCCAGCTGCCCACCGGTGAGCCGAACCCGCCCGCAAGGAGCCCGGCTGCAAGTGCCACGAGCACGCAGGCGAACAACCTCTGGCTCGCCGCCGAGGGCCGCGTAAATCTAGTCATCTCCAGGCGCTCTCCGGCAATGGTGAGCAACAGGAAGGCAATCCACCACGAAGCAACCTCGTAACCCGGCCGGCCCGCGAGCCACGCCAGGTTGCCCCCGAGCCATGCAATTGCACCCGCTCCCATCGTCGCGGTGAAGAGCGCGGGCTGCGCCGCGATCACCGCCGCCGACATCGCCAGGAGACACAAGCCCGCAGCCGTCATGGCGAGCGGCGAGACCCACTGCGGCAAGCGCAGGACGACAGCCAAGACGCCAAGGCCGGACAGCAGCGGCCCGGCGAATCCCCAGGAGCGGCCCAGTGCCGCGGCGCGCTCCATGCCGATCAGCGTGCCGAGAAACCCGCACACCATCAGGGCACCGTGGTCCGCCGCGCGCTCGCCTGCGCCCGGGAGTTGCCAGCCGAGCCGCGCCAATCCTGTACCCATACCGGCGAGCAAGGCCAGCGCTCCCGCAAACATCATTGGCAGACGAGCCGCAAGGCCACCTCTCATTTTTCACACCGCCCGCGCACGGCCCAGAGTGACCCCAACCGCAGCTTGCGCCAAGTGCCGCTGCATGATTTGGCTCATACTGGGTTGGGATCCCCTCGATGAGGAAATCCGGGCGGTTCTCACGCCTTGCCCGGAGGCTCCCGTCCCTCGCCGGCCCTCGCGCGCAGCGCCTCGAGCACGCCCTCAACGTCGCGCTCGTGAATCCGACAGGCTTGCCGCAGCGTCACGGTGCGCGCCATCCCCGCGCGCAGCGCTGGATCCCGCAGCGATTCAAGCCCCTGCGCCACCAGCACCTCGACGGCACCCGGGAGCCGCAAGATCTCCGCCAGAGGCGCATCGGCACTGAGACCCGCCGGCGCGACAGCAGCCGCCGCGCCCCGCCCCCGCCCGGTCATCGCGACGTTGACCGCGAAGGTCAAGAAGGCTGCAAATCCCAGCGGGCCGGAGATCGCCACAAGCGGCCATGGAGCGGCAAAGCCTCCCAGATCGACCACCACCTGCAGCGCGCGCACGGCGACGGCTCCGTTGAGCAAGCCGTACGTCGCCGCCCGCCACCGGGCGCTCCACAATCCCTTGCCCGTGAACACCGGGATCACCCGCGAGGCCACGCCCACAATCATCTGGGTGAGAAACCCGAGGGTAAACGCGTGGCGCGCGAAATCCAGAACCTGGCTCGACGCAACCGCTCCTCGCCAGGCACAGGCCGCAGCGTATAGAGGCCCCAGCGCAGCCGCGATCGCCCACCAGGCGTAAGCCGTGGCAAAAAAGACTCGCTCTGCGCTCCGCGCGTGGCGCGGCCCGCGGAAAATGGCCTGCACGGGCCCAAGTCGCAAAACAGCGAACATCGTCGCGCCACCCAAAACCGCACCGGCGAGAACCCGCATCCAGGGGACGAGGACCCGCGCTTCGATCGCCGCCACAGCCACCCACAGCAGCACGCCCGACTGGTAGATCGCCCATAACCACCACTGGCCCGTGCGCACCGGCGGCAGGCCCCCGAAGAGGGGCAAAATCCGCAGGCTCATCCCCACGATCCACGAGCCCGCAAATCCCCACAGCCCCGCTTCCCAAACGGCAGGCTGCAGCGACGGCCAGCCTGCCGCGGCCGCCACCGCGAGCGCGGCAGCGATGACGAGCCACGCCGAACCGGCGCGCAAGTGCGGCTCCAGCCCTTCGACCGTCGGCGCACCGGATGCGAGTGTCCGGTCCACAACCCACGCAAAGGCCGCAGCGCCACCGAGCAGCGCCGCGGCACCCGTTGTCATCAGCACCGACCCGCCGCGGCCTCGCATTGCGAGGCCGGCCATGATGGCCAGCAGCCCCCCCACTTGCAGCCACAACGACCCGCGCGCGGCACCCGGGGCAGCGAGCATCGCTCCCTTGAAGCGCGGCAATGTGTGATACGCCACGCCCATCACGAACAGAGCCGTGAAGCCGAACACCTGTGCGTAGCCGTGCGCCGCGCGTGCTGCAGCGGGCTCGATCCCGAGAAGGAAATCGCGCGGCAGCGTCGCCGTGGCGAGAACCGCGGCGCCCAGTGCGCTGCCGAGCGTGAGTGCGAAAAACAAGCTCCACAGAAAGAATCCGCGGTAACGCCCTGGTGGCGCCGGCGGCACGGATGCGCTCATCACAAGAGCTGCATTTGCGCTTTTCACCCCGCCCCCGCAAGGCCACTGCGCACACTCTTCAAGAGGCAGGGGAGCGCGCCGGTCGCGGGAGCACCCGAAGCGTCCGTTTTTTTCGTGGCCCCCGGGTGGAGGACGGGTCCTGGAAAGGGCACTCGGGGGCGGTTGCGTCCATCGGTGCGGAAAGTAGGTCCAGCGGCGAGGCCAGTTCGGCGCGCACCCGCTCCATTGCCCGCAGCCGCTGCATGCGTTCGCAGAGGAATTGCCCCTCGCTCTGCACAACGAAGACTCGTAGCGCTGGCGGTCGGAAGCCACCTCCTGAGTTCTCGGAGGCCGTGCCTTTTCGGTGGCCGTAACCCCCACCGCGCAATCGATCCATGGCCCAGCGGGTTGCTCGCTCGGCTGGCGTTTTTTGAAGCAGCCGCCGGGTACCGAACCGGTCCCGGATCTCGTGAGCCCCAGCGCCCGTCGTCTATTTGGAACCCGATGAGAAGTACTGCCCGGCAGACCCGGCGGCGTTCATCGGATGGTCGGAGTTGTGGCGGGCGCACGATAGCGAGTGCAAGGATCACCTGGTGGCGAGGCTCCCCCGCGTCTTCGCGCCACCGCCACGGCACTCTCGATGCCGAGGGCATCGGGCCGCGACCCGCGCGGAGCTTGCCGCCCGCCCAGGGCGGGCCCTTTCCCGTCTGACTGAAGAAGGCGGGCCACCGCGGGGTTAAAAAACCACGCGGCTGCGAATGCGCACACCGGCGCTGCGCGCGGCCCTACCGCATCACCTGCCAGGCCGGGCGGGTGGAAGACGCTGCACGCGCCAGGCCGCAGCCCGCTGATTTGTTTGCCACGGCTTCTCCAAGTTGTCGGATCGCCGAGCGCTTACGGGTCTTCGATCCGGCAGGCGTGGTCGCAGCCATCACCATTCGCGCAATTTCCATCGCCGCATTCCTCGTGCCGCTGTGTGACGCCGTCCCCGCAGGTGTTTGGCCTGCCAGACAAGTCGCAGCGAGTCGGCGTCCTTCTGCCCGGCAGAACTGAACCCAAGCACGCGGAAGCGTTTCCGTCCCGTCACCACCTCTCCACTTGCGCCCGGGCGCAGCGGCACGGCAAGGCCGAGGGCTGCGCCGCGCAAGCTCGCCCTTGCACTGGGGGGCCGGTGCAGGCAAACGGGTTCGCCTGCGGAGAATTTGCACGCCGAATCCTCCAGCTCCCGCTCGCTGTGCAAGACTTTGCCGCGGGGCCGAGCGCTGAGGGGTCAGCCCCCTTCTCGCGCTCACGGCGCACGAGTCATGACGAACTGCTCCCCGGCGCCGTGGCGTGGACGATCTACCCAGCGACCAACAGCCTAGTCCACACGTCCAGGCGGCCGACACGGCTTACCGGAGAAGAACAACTACACCACTCCATGGCGGTCCTGCGTCGGGGAATCGTGCGGGGGTGAGGTCGCGTTTACACAGGGTACAGCGACCGTCGAGGTGATTCGGCAGGCTCCTTCCCTGCGCTCCAGGGACGTAGACGGGTCCTCAGCAGGTCGAACGGCGCCTTCTTCCGTTCCCTCGGCTCGTTTACTTCCGCCAGCCGCAGGCGGCACCTTCCCGCCGCCTCGGCCACCGGGACCTCGCCCATGAGGATGCTCAGCACCAGCGCCACCTGGCGCTTTGCCGTCGGCTGCCGCGCGCCTTCCGGGAATTCCCACTGGCGCCGAAGACACTTCATGCGCGATCCTGTCTCAGTGGCATCGAAGCCAGCTCTTCCCCGGTCCTGTCTGAACCGCGGTCGCGATCGTGGCTTCGAGCGGCCGGGGGCGCAACCCTACGCCACCTTTTCCACCTCGACCCGCGTATCGCGATCGATCTGGTTGGGCTCCCAGTGCGCGTACTTCCACCGCAAGTGGCCGTAATCCCCGACCAGGTTCGTTGGCTTGAACGGACTCGGGATGATCGAGTGATCGCTGCGCCCACCCCGAAACTGGAATGGCTCCCACGCATGGTAGACGAACACTTGTCCTGGCTGCACGTACCGCCCGATCTTTGCGCGCAGCACGCAATCGCCCAAATCGTTGAACAGGCGCACCAGATCGTGGTCGCGAATGCCCCGCGCCGCCGCGTCGCGCTCGTTCAGGTAGACCACGGGCTCGCCCCGCTGCAGTCGCAACATCGGCCGCTGGTCCCGCCACTGCGAGTGGACACTCCAGCGCGTGTGCCCGCCGCTGAGCACCAGCGGGTAGTCCCCTCCGGCCGCTGGTGGCGGCTTGTGCACGGGTAGCGCCTCGCCGCATTCGACAAACCACGGATGGTCCACGTAAAACTGCTGCCGCCCCGTGAGCGTGGGCCACCGCTTTTTCCCCTCGACGAACCAGCGGTGCGGAACCAGCGGCTCCTCCGGCGAGTAGTCACTGTAATAACCAGCCGTCCCGCCGGGCGGCCCGGTACCGCGGAAGCGCACAGCTCCCGCCTGCCTCAGGTCTGCGAGAGCCAGCCCCTTGGTCACCGACGAGTACTGGAGCACGAATTCCAGAGCCTTCTCCTCGTCGCCAGCTGCGAAGCGGCCCTGGTCCGTAAACGCCGCGCCGAGGGCGGCGGCGTCCCGGCGCTGGCCGCCAATGT